>JABDFN010000016.1 GCA_013286485.1 Bacteroidota bacterium | reverse complement strand
CTCCGCGCAAATTGTTTGGACATGGCGTCTTTGGGACCACCTGGTACAGGATTTTGATGCAACTAAACTTAATTTCGGGTCTGTAAATAGTCATCCGGAACTGGTGAATTTAAATTATGTAAATACTGGTGCCGGCCCGGCTACTGTGCCGGATTGGACCCATCTTAATTCAGTCGTTTATAATGTATCGCTTGACCAGATATTGTTGAGTGCACACAATTTTGACGAGATATGGATCATTGACCACAGCACAAGTTCTACTACTGCATCAGGGCATAGTGGTGGTAAATATAAAAAAGGTGGTGACTTGTTATACAGATGGGGAAACCCGCTGGCTTATAATCGCGGCACAAGCAAGGACAATAAGCTTTATGAGCAGCATGATCCGGAATGGATAACTGCTGGTAAGTATAAAGGCCAGATAATAGTATTTAATAATGGTGCGGTGCGGCCTACCGGCATGCCTGGTAGTTCGGTTGATGTCATCAATCCGCCTATGGATTCTGCCGGCTATTATACATCACCGGGTAGTGGCATATATGGTCCAAGCTTGCTTTCATGGACCTACCCACCGGTTTTATCTACATCATTTTTGGCTCCGCTTATGGGAAGTGTACAGGTTTTACCAAATGGTAATGTGCTAATTGATAATCCCAATGTGGGCAAGTTTTTTGAGATTGACAGTACTAATAGTATTGTGTGGCAGTATGTGAACCCTGTATGTAACGGAGCTCCCGTTGCACAATATGCACCTGCTATATCAAATGTAGTATACCGTTGCGAGTTCTACCCCACAAGCTATCTTGCATCTTCAGGACTGAAATTAGAGCCGGGCAAAGAGATAGAAAGTAATCCCATACCTACAACTTGTACTACACCTCCTCCTAATACCGGTAGCCCGCTACTTACATTGCAGCGCGGTCAGATATCTGTATATCCTAATCCAAGCGGAGATATAGTAACTATTGAAACGACCGAAAAATCTGCTATCAGGAAAATATTGGTAATGAATATTACCGGTAGAGTATTGCAAACAGCTGAGGGTATTACTTACAAAACACAGTTGAACATTTCTAAGCTTGCAGACGGCATGTATCTGTTAATGACTGAGGATGTAAATGGAGTGCTAACACAAACCAAACTGTTAAAACAATAAGCACGGCCTGGTTTTAACTGGCAGAAGTATTTTATAAAAGGTCATCAGTATTACTGCATAGTGGTATTGATACCTGACCCGCATGTTCAACTGTTTAGATCAGCATTTGCATTTATTAAACATTATTCTTATCTTTAAGACAGCAAGGATATTGCCGGCAACCAGGGAATATTTGTTCCTGAATATAGCTCTTAAGACAGGTATTGTACCATTTTGATTTTGTTAAACCAATTTAATCTACGAATATGGGATCAAGACCTTTTACATTACAACAGGCTACCAACATTACCAAAGACTTTAAGTATTTAGTAGGACAACCCTTTAAAGGCGATCCTGATGTGACGATACAAAACATACTTATATCTCCTTTTGATGAGGAGAATAAAGGTGTATTTGTACAGAACTATAGAAAGTTTGGCTCACGCCCTGATGAACTGGATGGCTATGTAGGACATTTTTATGATGTACTTGTATTAGCACGTGGTGATGCCGCAGATAATAAAATAGAGTATGAACATATAAGAGCATATGCCAGAGAGAACGGACATAGCTATGTGTTTCCTGAGTATCCGTTTAACTAGGTGTTAGACATAAGGAGTAAGGGATAAGGGGTTTAATTGATCATTACCCATGTGAATCCAAACCTGAGCATGGCATTCTGTGCAGGATAGCCGGGTGCTGTGATGGTGTTTCTTGTAAATAATTGTTGTAGCTGGTCGCCCATAAGATAGGCTCTGAAGCGTTTGATACGGAAATTAAAGAATACAGATGCTTCAGGTGTATTTGATAAATAATAGGAGTGCTGATAAAAGAAGCGATTGAAGAACGGATCGTACCCCGCACAATAATAACCGCTGTGGTAGCGGATCTCTAAGCCAGTAGCAATTCTTAAAGCATTTTTAAACAATCCTTTCTCGAAACTAAATTGATGCCTGCCTAAAAGAGTAGGTATGTTTACCGGGGCATTGCCTGGTATTTGCTGATAAGTGATTTCATTGTCAATAAACAGGTTTCTTATTTTAAATACTTTCCTCACCCAGACTTGTGCAATGCTAACAGTTGGTGCATACTGACTGAACTTTTCCGAATCGAGGAAGATGTAATTGCTGATGGCATATACACGTGCGCCTAATGAAGTTCTGATGCCGGGCATTTGGATAGTTGTATACAACTGGCTTATACTTTCTTTACTATAACCATTAGTGTCTTTAAAGTATTGATCTTGATAGAGCAGGTAATTATAGGGAGCGCTGTTGAGTTGTTGTTTGAAACCCACTACTACATCTCCTTTGTTGTTATTTAAATCTTTACCGGCAAAAATATTCAGTAAGAAATCACCCGCAGCATCACCTGTGAGATATAATTGTGCATTTGCCTGGTAGAGCCACTGACCGGGATTTATTGCTTCTTTCTTTAATTCACCTATGATGTAGTTGCTGATGATGTTGGTTCTGCTGAAACCTACGTCGTAATTAGTGAGAAAGCCATCAAAGCGATTACCGATGCCTGCATTGAATTCCAGCAGTTTGCCCGGTTTGCCAACAAAGCCATTGAGCAAAATGCGGTTATCTGCACGAACCCATTTTTGCTGTGTAAATACAGAGTCGGGTGCAGTGTTATTAAATCCCTGCTGAAACAGGCTTGTATATCGCTCACTATCCGGAGCTACATCTTTGTACTGGTATTTCTCTGTACTGAATTCGAATTTGTGCGTGATACGAAAACGCGGAATTAATGTGGCTGTGTATTTTGTGGAATCTGAGCTGTAAGTGGTATCTGCAAGGCCCCAGGTATAGCTATGCTGAAACAGGAAGGTCATGTCGCGCTGCATGTTGCTGACAGAAGAGCGCGTAGTACTGTAGCCGGCATTGGCAAACCTAACATCGAGGGTTTTACGGTTGGTAAAGTCTGCACTGTCCAGTTCTCTGTCGTTGATGATGCCGCCGTTCTCGTCCTGCTGCTGTTTGTTATAAACTAGACCTGCAAATATGGAGTAGTGCTGATTCTTGCTTTTATAATTAGTAGATAAACAAAGATTGTCGTGATTAGTGCGCTGAATATTGTAGAATCCAGGAGAAGTTATTTTCCTGTATTCAAAAGAAAAGTTCCAATTTGGCTTGATGTTTTGAGTGTGAAAGATGTTGGCCATTTGTTCCAGTTTACTGCCTAACTGAAATGTGAAAGCCGTATAGGGTTTGGTAGTGTTGTAAAAATTAAGGTCGTCCACATTAAACCGATATACATCGAAAACATGATAACCGAGTGTAGGTCCCACCCTGTCTTCGGGTGTAAAGAGTAAGTTCTGAACAGGGCTGCCTACGTTGCCGAGGTCGCGATACCAGGGTTGTGAAAAAGGCCTTCTCTGAAAAGTATGTATGGAAGTGTCTGGCTTATAAACTATCTCAGAGTTTAATTTTTTGTAATTGATATTAGCTTCCGGATTTTTCCAACTGCTGGTATTGGTTTTATTGGAGCTTGTATCTTTTATTGGGGCTGTAGGTAATGTAGCCTGTGCAAAAACCGGCATATTGCAAGATATGCCTGTCATGAACAGGATGAAAAGATAAATGCTTTTGTAAAACTTCAAAAAATAATGTTTATGGCGTAAAGTTAATTGAATAGACTGAATGAAATCCTCCATCAGTTATCATCGTAGCCCGGATTGGAGATATCATTAACACCGAGGTCCGGTAATTCTACAAAATACCGTTGCTCTATAGCATCAACAGCAGCCTTTCTTTTTAACAATTGCCCTGCTAATATTTTTATGTTCTTAGCTGCTTTGTGAATAATATCATTTTTTATACGAATACTACGCACATTCTGCGCCAATACAAAGAATAAAAGTGCGATAAGACCAAGCATGGTATACATCAATAGCTGGAGTTTCCATACATTCTCTATGCCTATTGTTAGGCGGATATTAGTATCGTACATCATATTGCTGATAAAACTAAAAGCCTTGATGTTGTGTAAGATGATAGCAAAAGCAATGGTACCGATACATAATACATATAGTACCAACTCTAAGAGTACGATCCAGATCTTTTTAGATAAATGAGTAGCAGCGGGGCGGCTGAGAGATTCGGCTACAGGGTCGAATAGTTTTACTTGGTCTGTAATAAATCTTTGCTGTTCTTTAAAATCCCTGAAAAGATCATCTTGCATCCGGGCCTGGGACATGTATATATTATTTTGTACCAAAAGTAAACACTCGTGATTGAAAAGTGTATGTATTTTAATATTGCCCATATTAATGATGATGTTTACGTTTGCCTATTGAAATACTATACCTTTGCACCCGATTTTACTAATGAGTTACGAAAAAGAGATAAGCCGCAGGAGAACGTTCGCCATCATTTCTCACCCCGATGCCGGTAAGACAACGCTTACCGAGAAGTTGCTATTGTTTGGTGGTGCCATACAGGTGGCGGGTGCTGTGAAAAGTAATAAAATTAAGAAACATGCTACCAGCGACTTTATGGAAATAGAGCGCCAGCGTGGTATATCGGTGGCAACATCTGTAATGAGCTTTGAGTACAAGGATGCGCTTATAAACCTGTTGGATACACCAGGCCACAAAGATTTTGCTGAAGATACTTACCGTACGCTTACTGCTGTGGATAGTGTAATATTAGTGATTGACAGTGTGAACGGGGTAGAAGAACAGACAAGGAAACTAATGGAGGTGTGTCGCATGCGTGATACGCCGGTGATCGTTTTTATAAATAAGCTGGACCGTGATGGTAAATATCCCTTTGATTTGTTGGATGAAATAGAGAAGGAACTGAATATTTCATTACACCCGCTTTCGTGGCCTATAAATATGGGCAGGGAGTTTAAGGGTGTTTATAATTTGTACGATAAGAGCCTGCAATTATTTACGCCTAGCCAAAAAGCAACTGAAGATAATACTGTACCCATAACTGATATACATGATGCACTGCTAAGCGAAAAAGTAGGGCAGCGGGATGCCAAACAATTACGTGAAGATGTGGAACTGCTCGAAGGTGTGTATGGCGAACTGGATACAAGTGCTTATTTGCAGGCAAAAGTGGCGCCCGTATTTTTTGGTTCTGCTGTAAATAATTTCGGTGTAAAAGAATTGCTTGACACTTTTATACGCATTGCACCTGAACCGCAGGGACGTGACACTGATAAGCGCCATGTGGAGCCTAATGAAGATAAATTCACCGGTTTTATATTTAAGATTCATGCTAACCTGGACCCGAGACACCGCGACCGCATTGCTTTTTTGCGGGTATGCTCAGGAAAGTTTGGCAGAAATGTATTTTATCATCACACACGGCTGGATAAAGATGTGCGATTCAGTAATCCATATTCTTTCTTGGCGCGGGAAAAAGATGTGATTGAAGAAGCTTACCCCGGCGATGTGATAGGCTTGTTTGATACAGGCAATTTTAAAATAGGAGATACGCTTACACAGGGAGAACAATTGCAGTTCACAGGGATTCCTACATTCTCACCGGAGTTATTTAAGGAGCTGGTGAATAAAGACCCAATGAAAACCAAGCAACTGGAAAAAGGCATTATGCAGCTTACAGACGAAGGAGTTGCACAATTGTTTACACAGCATGGAGGTATACGGAAAATAATAGGTTGTGTTGGTGATCTGCAATTTGAAGTAATACAATATCGCCTGTTACAGGAATACGGAGCTTCGTGTGCATTTGTTCCGCTGGCCTTTTACAAAGCCTGTTGGATAACGGGGGATAAGAAAGCAATAGACGATTTTGTACGGTTCAAGCAAGGAAATGTAATGGAAGATAAAGATGGTAATCTTGTGTACCTGGCACAAAGTGAATGGTTCTTAAATACAGAACGCAAAAATAATCCCGGAATAGAATTTCACTTTACTTCTGAATTCAAGACTGCGATGGAAAAATAGTAAGCAGGAAGTTAGATCAACTGACGCTCGTGTTTATCACCGTGATGGCGGTTGGAGCGATGGCGTCCATTGTGACTATGGTGTTTGTGTTTTAGTCTGCCCCTTTGTTTACGCATCTGCTTATAATCTTCTTTATATCCATCCTGAAAGGCCAGCTTGTATAAATGAATAAATGGTTGTTTAAGCATTAATGAAAGTAAAGCAAATGCGATAGCAGTTGGAATTATTGTATACCAACCGGTGTTAATATTGAAAAATAGGAATATCTCTGTAGCCAGTAAAAATGAGAGTATAAATAATATTGCCTGTTTTAAAAATATCATAATAAGCTATCGTTTTTTCGTGATCTAATAAGCCAATATAGTGCTCCAAAGAAGCGTGCTATCGCCGTGAAGAATTTTTTCATGGGGTTTTGATGATGTTCTAAGGTTAATACTATATCCATGACGGGCAAAAGTATTAAAATGTTAGAGCGGTAATAATTAAAATGTTTTAAGCTCCCCATATAAATATGGGGACTTTAGAAAAAAGATTTTGCCGGTAAGATGTAATCAATTCAGGGTCACATAGTTAATAATATCGGGGTTGGGACCCTTGGGAACGCAAATTACCTACTCATGTTCTCTTAAATGCTTGTCAACCTTAGATAAAGGCATATAGAAGAAAGGGAGCAAGTGTATAATGTAAGGTTGATTTTTGGAGAAATGTAACTTAACAAGACGCTTACAATGTAAAAGAATATTCCCGTTAAAATGTGACGTTTGTTTTGCTGTTTAATTCAACATCTATCTTTATTTTAATCAAATTACCAATTCACTGTGCATACCGTCAGTGAATATTTAATACGATATCTGAAGTAATAACTTTGATGCGATAAATAATAACGGAAGATTGTTCGTGTTAAACATTAAGAACGTGCAGAATTATATAAGAGATTTGCAATAATAATTATTTTATATACTTTTGATTTATAGAATAATATTAGACTATATGATGAACATTAGCTTAACAGATGAATTTAAACTTGCGTATCAATTCGCCAGAGAGACCAACCTGAACATTTTTCTAACAGGTAAAGCAGGAACAGGAAAAACTACTTTCCTAAAATATCTTAAAGAAAATTCATTTAAAAATATGATTGTAGCATCACCTACGGGTGTTGCAGCTATAAATGCAGGAGGAATGACACTACACTCGCTGTTTCAATTACCACTTGTTCCGTTCGTTCCGTCAAAAGAGAATCATTCTGAAATGGTGAACACACATTCATTATTATCAAAGATCCGTTATAATAATGAAAAGCTTAACCTGCTGCGAAATCTTGAGTTATTGATAATTGATGAGATAAGCATGGTGGCTGCATACACTATAGATGCTATAGATACCATATTGAAGAGTGTGCGAAGAAAACATTATTTACCATTTGGTGGCGTGCAGGTGCTTTTTATTGGTGACCTGCATCAATTGCCTCCGGTTGTAAAACCCCAGGAATGGAATATTTTGAAGGAATATTATGCCACACCTTTTTTCTTTGATAGTAAAGTATTGAAAGAACATATTCCCGTAATGATAGAACTTAAACAAATATTCAGACAGGGTGATAGTGCTTTTATAGAATTATTGAATGATATCAGGCATAATCATCTTACACCTGAGACGCTGGCTTTATTGAACCAGAGATTAGACAGAAATTTCGACTCGGATAATAATACCGGCTATATCACTCTTACTACACATAATTACCAAAGTGACGAGATGAATAACAGAAAATTGTACAAACTTTCTCCGATGTCTCATTTTTACGAGGCGGAAATAACAGGAAATTTTCCTGAAAATATGTATCCTACTGCTGTGAAAATGGAATTGAAAGAAGGCGCTCAAGTGATGTTCCTGAAAAACGATAACATTGAAAAGAAATATTTTAATGGTAAAATAGGAACTATAACAGCATTGACAAATGATACAGTAAAAGTGACATGCAGTGGCGAGGCATATGAAATTGAAGTAAAGAAAGAGAGTTGGGAAAATATTGAGTATGAAACAGATAAGAATAACGGGGAAGTAAAGATGAATGTGATTGGGAGTTTTAGTCAGTATCCTTTAAGACTTGCATGGGCCGTGACCATACATAAAAGCCAGGGGTTAACCTTTGATAAACTGGTAGTAGATGCTGAAAGGGCCTTTGCTACCGGTCAGGTGTATGTGGCACTGAGCAGATGCACCAGCCTGGAAGGATTAGTTCTGACTTCGCCGATTAATCATCAATTTTTAGGAACTTATGAAGCATTACGTGAATGGCAGGAAATGAATTATCATGAAAAGAAACTTCCCAAGGTTTTTGCAGAATCGCGTAAGAAAAATATTCGCAGGATATTGCTACATATTTTTACATGGACTGACTGGGAGGAAGAATTGCAAACTCTAGATAAGCTGTTACACGATGATGTAGCCTTAAGCAGTGATATTACATCGTGGATGAATACGCTTATTGATAGTGTAAAGACATTGTCGGCAGTTGCTGAGAAATTTAAAAAACAAATAACTGATATTATTGTTTCTACTGACAGTGATGATATAGAACAAAATGAATTATTGCAAAAAAGGATAAAAGAAGCCGCACAATATTTTAGTAACGAAATACAAAAATGGAGACTGTTGTTAGCGGATCACCCAATAGTAAAGGATACAAGGAAAGCTGCTGTTGCAATAGATGGCATAATAAATGATATTAATATGCTTGTTCATGATATTTTGTTTCAACTGGAAATATGCAAGAACGGTTTTTCGCTGAATGAATATGTACAACGGAGACATCAGAAGGCAAAGTGCGAACCTATACGCAGTGTTTATCCACAAAACAAAATTAAGGGCAGCGATCAAGAAGAAACGGCACATAAAGAATTGTATTATAGGCTAAGTGCACTTAGAAATAGTATTGCTCAAAAACAGCAGATGCGATTTTATCTTGTCTTTAATAATGCCGCTATTAAAAACGTTTGCCTGAGTTTGCCTTGTACAATAGAAGACCTCGAACATGTAAAAGGGTTTAGGAAAGCAAAAATTGAAAAATACGGAGAAGAAATAATAAAAATTGTTCATGGTTATTGCAAGGAAAAAAATATCACACCAGAACCTGTACAGTTACAACCTGTTAAAGTAAAAAGCCCATTACCATTGATGAAACGATACGCATATTTAAGCAAGGTAAAACAATAGAAGAGATAGCAGGTGAGCGACAACTTGCTGTAAGTACAATAGAAGGACATATAGCAGATGCTATACGAAAAGGTAAGGCCAATATTGAACAGTTTATGACAATTGAAGAGCGGGAGAAGGTAGTGGCTTATTTTCCTGAAAATATTGATAATGTTCAGCTTGTTTCGATAAAAGAGTCATTACCTGATGTGTCTTATGGAAAGCTGAAAATGGTACTTGGCTGGTTGCAAAAAAGGGATACAAATATTAGCCAACAATTATAGATATTTGCCTTTCTAATTTTAAGGATGAATATTAAGAAATTACTCATTGCCAACAGGGGAGAGATAGCTATACGTATATCGCGGGCGGCAACAGAATTGAATATACCTACTGTTGCGATCTATACATACGAGGACAGGTATTCGCTGCACAGATACAAGGCTGATGAGGCCTACCAGGTAGGGGCAGATAATGATCCGTTAAAACCTTATTTAGATATAGAGGCTATTATTGCAATTGCCAAGGAAAGTGGGGCAAATGCTATTCATCCGGGTTATGGGTTTCTTTCTGAGAATGCCAATTTTGCGAGGAGATGTGCTGAAAATGATATTCTATTTGTTGGCCCCAGCCCTGAAGCTATGGCTGCACTAGGAGATAAGATGACTGCTAAGGAAGTTGCAAAAAAAGCAGAGATACCTATTATAGAAAGTAATGTTGCACCGCTTACTGACGAGAATATTGCTTTAAAAGAAGCACAGCGAATAGGGTACCCCCTGATGCTGAAAGCTGCAGCAGGTGGCGGTGGACGTGGTATGCGTGTAGTACGTGATGATGAGCAATTAAAAAAATCATTTAATGAAGCGCGCAGCGAGGCTAAGAATGCATTTGGTGACGATACCGTGTTTCTTGAGAAATTTGTTGAACGTCCCAAACATATTGAAGTACAGATAGCGGGTGACAGGCATGGCAATATTGTACATTTATATGAACGCGATTGTTCTGTGCAAAGGCGCTTTCAAAAAGTTGTAGAAGTGGCGCCATCTGTGTCATTGAAAAAAGCGACACTGGAAAAATTGTATAGCTATGCTACGAATATTGCAAAGGCTGTAAACTATAATAACCTAGGGACGGTTGAATTTTTGGTGGATGGAAATGAACATATCTATTTTATAGAAGTAAATCCGCGTATACAGGTAGAACATACTGTTACAGAAATGATAACAGGTATAGACCTGATAAAAACCCAACTATACATCACGTCAGGCTATAAACTTTCTGATAAAGAAATAGGGCTGAGTGACCAAAATGCAATACCGAAAAACGGGTTTGCCATACAATGCCGTATTACTACAGAAGACCCTGCCAATGGCTTTAAGCCTGATTATGGCACATTAATGACCTATAGAAATGCAGCGGGTTTTGGGGTGCGGCTGGATGAGGGAAGTACTTATCCGGGTATGAAGATTAGCCCATTTTTTGATTCGATGCTGGTGAAAGTGAGCACTTCGGGAAATACTTTGCAGGATGCGGCACAAAAGATGAATCGTGCTTTGCGGGAGTTTCGTATTCGTGGTGTAAAGAATAATATTCAGTTTCTTGAGAACCTGATAACGAATGAAGGATTTCTTTCAGGGAGTGCAACAGTAAATTTTATACAGGAACACCCTGAGTTGTTTATATTTTCTACACGTCTTGACAGGGGTACAAAAATGCTGATTTTTTTAGCAGATGTGACCGTGAATGGCAATCCCGATGTGAGTGTGAAACACGCTGACAAGAAGTTTGAGAAGCCGGTTGTTCCTTCTTGTGATAGTTCTGGACAATATCACAAAGGGACAAAAGACCTGCTAAATGAGTTGGGTCCTGATAAATTTTGTGAGTGGTTAAAAAAAGAAAAGCAGATACATTATACAGACACCACTTTCAGAGATGCGCACCAGTCTTTACTGGCAACAAGAATGCGCACTTATGATATGCTGAAAGTAGCAAAGAGTTTTGCTATGAACCATCCTCAAACATTTAGTATGGAGGTGTGGGGTGGCGCTACTTTTGATGTTTGCATACGCTTTTTAAAAGAAGATCCATGGAGACGGTTAGAGGCTTTGAGAAAAGCCATACCTAATATTTTGCTGCAAATGCTGATACGCGGTTGTAATGGAGTAGGGTATGCGGCATACCCGGATAATCTTATTGAAAAGTTTGTAGAAAAATCGTGGGAGAAGGGAGTAGATATATTCCGAATATTCGATTCGCTGAACTGGATGCCGAATATTGCTCCGTGTATTGAGATGGTACGCAATAGAACAAAAGGTATTGCAGAAGGGGCGCTTTGTTATACCGGAGATATACTTGATCCTAAAAGGACGAAATATACACTTGAGTATTATTTAAGACTTGCTAAAGATCTTGAAAATGCAGGAGCGCATATACTAGGTATAAAGGATATGTCAGGCTTATTAAAGCCATATGCTGCAAAGGTATTAGTGGAAGCACTGAAAGATACCGTTAAAATACCGGTTCATTTGCATACCCATGATACATCATCCTTGCAGCCAGCTACTTACTTGATGGCGATAGACGCAGGTATAGATGTTGTGGATTGCGCATTGGGTTCCTTATCAGGGTTGACATCACAACCAAACTTTAATGCAATAGTGGAGATGATGAAGTTTCATGAGCGGGAAAATAAATACGATATTAAATCACTCAATCAATTCTCTAATTATTGGGAAGCAGTACGCGAATATTATTACCCTTTTGAATCGGGCTTAAAAGCAAGCACTGCGGAGGTGTTTCAGAATGAAATACCTGGTGGTCAATATTCTAATTTAAAACCACAGGCTATTGCATTAGGCCTTGGTGATAAGTTTGAAGAGATAAAAGAAACTTATACTGCTGTAAATGAGATGTTTGGTGATATTGTGAAAGTTACACCCAGCTCGAAAGTTGTGGGGGATATGGCTCAATTTATGGTAGCAAATAATTTGAGTAAAGAAGATGTGTTTCATAAAGGAGCTACCATTTCGTTTCCTGAATCTGTACAGCAATTCTTTATGGGTGACATTGGGCAGCCGGAAGGTGGCTTTCCTGAGGAGTTGCAACGCATTATATTAAAAGATAAAAAACCATTTACTGACAGGCCCAATAAGCACTTACCTGCCATAGATTTTGATAAAGAGCTGGAGGCTTTTAAAGAACAATATGGGTCGG
Source organism: Bacteroidota bacterium (assembly GCA_013286485.1). Classification (GTDB taxonomy): domain Bacteria; phylum Bacteroidota; class Bacteroidia; order Chitinophagales; family Chitinophagaceae; genus JABDFN01. The sequence goes on along the minus strand of JABDFN010000016.1, from coordinate 13,625 downwards.
ACCTAGGTATTTGTGATTTTCTTTCTTATAAGTTTTACCCTAAAGTATTTGAAGAAGGGTTGAAGTTCTGGAGAGAATATGGTGATATATCTGTTGTGCCAACGCCTTTATTTCTGTATGGAATGGAAATGGGGCAGGATATAACCATTGAAATATCGAAAGGGAAAACGTTGTTGATACGATTGCTGAGTATTGGTCCGGTAGATGATAATGGGAAACGAATTGTTTTCTTTAAGCTGAACGGCCAGACCCGAAATGTTGAAGTGCATGACAAATCGGTAAAAGTGCATAAGGTTGAGAATAAAAAGGTGGAAAAAAATAATGAGCAGCAAATTGGAGCGCCTTTGCAGGGGATGTTGTCCAAACTTCTTGTGAAAAAAGATGAAAAAGTGAAAAAGAATCAACCGCTTTTTGTGATCGAAGCCATGAAAATGGAAACCGTTATTACTGCACCATTTGATGGAGGTATAAAGCATATAGAACTGCCAGCCGGTATTTTAGTGAATACGAATGACCTGGTGATAGAAATAGCTTAAATATTAGCTGCTGACCATTGCTCTGTTATATCATTAATAACATTTTTATTGCCAGTCAATTCAGCAAGCCTGCCAATGACACGCTCTACCAGGGCATCCGGGCAAGAAGCGCCGGAAGTTATCATTATCCTTAACGGGCGATTTAAAGGTAGATAGTTGATCGTTTCTTTTTCTGTATGTGTATGTAAATCGAAGTGACGGATACTATCTTCTGAAATAAGACAATGCTCATCTTTTATAAAAAAGGTTTGTAGTTTTTCTTCACATAGCTCTACCAGGTGAGAGGTGTTTGAGCTATTGTAACCGCCAATGACCAATGCCATATCCGCTTTTCCCTGTAGCATACCTTGCACAGCGCTTTGGTTATCCATTGTTGCATAGCATAGTGTATCGCGGGTGTCAGCAAAACGGTCAGTGGCATTAGCAGGTTTGTAATGATCTATCATTACATTTTTTAAATAATCAGCAATGGCTTGTGTTTCGCTTGCAAGCATAGTGGTTTGATTGACAACACCAATACGTTGTAAGTCTTTAGCTACATTAAAGCCATGTGAATATTGGCCTTTAAAATCTTCATAGAATTTTTCAGCAGGGAGTGTATTTGTTATGTATTTAGCCAACAATTGCGTTTGTTCCATGCCCTTCACTATAACAGTTGGTGTATGTGCTTTACTGTGTGAGAATGTAGCACGTGTTTCTTCGTGGTTGGGTTTGCCATGTACTACAATGGTATATCCGTCATTGCCAATTTTCTCTGCTTTGTTCCAAACACGTTCAACGAAAGGACAGGTGGTTTCGTAATGTGTTGGTTCTATTCTTTTGCTGCGAAGTTTCTGTTCTAATTCGAGTGTAGTACCAAAGGCGGGTATAATGACAATATCATCACTATTCAGTTCGTCCCAGTTCATGAGCATATTGCCGCTTGTATCCATGATGAATTGAACCCCTAAAGATTGGAGGTCTGCATTAACGCCGGGGTTGTGAATCATTTCGCTTAAAAGAAACACCCGTTTACCCGGATTCTCAGCTACTGCGCGGAATGCTATTTCTATAGCGTTCTCCACACCATAGCAAAAACCAAAATGACGAGCAAGGATAATATGTAAAGAACCCAACTCCAATATAGAAGGATTAAAGTCCTTTTTCATTTTATCATCTGTCTTGCGTTTTTGCTTTATGGCCGTTACCAGCGGGCTGCGGTAGTGAACGGGAACCTCAAAAGATTTCATCTATAGGGCAAAGTTACGGAAACTGTAATTTTACCCATATTCGGCATGAGTATTGCGCTCAAAATTGTGTTAAACATGAAAAAAGAAGCAAATCTTTATATTGTATTAACGAATAAATCAGAAAATTGCCCTTGATAGTCATATTTCATGCGTTATAAAAGAAAACTGATCGTACTTGCTATTGTCATCATTTTGCTGACTGCCGTGGAATTTGCTTTTCCTAATAACCCTAATATGATGCGTTTTTATACCCGGTTCATATTCAGGCCCTACCAGTCATTAAGAAATATATTGTTTGGGTACATACCATTTAGTGTTGGGGATTTATTGTATTGTTTTGGAGTATTGCTAATCATTGTTCTCATTATGAGGTGGGTGTATTTGTTAATTCGGATCAGAAATAGAAAAGAGCAATTAGCGAGTTCTTTTATACATACACTGATAGCAATGGGCATATTTTATATTTTATTCATTATAGGATGGGGTGCCAATTATTATAAACCATCGCTCAGTAAGTATTGGGAGATTGCAGATACTACTATAAGGAATGATTCTATGTTGATTGATTTTGACAAAGAACTTGTAAATAGGTTAAATGTGTATGCTCCGCATTATCATAATTATAGCTTTAAGCAAGTGAATAAACTTTCGGAGCAGTACTATAAAAAATATACTGATTGTAATTCTAAACTGAGCGGCTTAAAAGTTAAGCCCTCCGTATTCAATTATTTAATGTTCCATTTAGGAATACAGGGTTATTATAATCCTTTTACGGGTGAGGCACAAGTAAATAAATTTCAACCAGCTTTTATGATGCCATTTGTAATTTGCCATGAGATGGCCCACCAGGCGGGTGTAGCTAATGAGGGCGATGCTAACCTGATGGCTTATGTAATTGGTACAAGCTGCTCCGATACCAGTTTTAAATACTCATCTTGCCTGAATTTGTGGCTATACGTGCAGTCAAGATTAAGATTTAAAGACTCTGTTGTTGCCAGGAATATTAAGCTCCAGCTGAACGGGCTCACCCGTGCACATTTAGATACATTAAGAACTATCAGGCAGAAATACTTGGGTGTTTTAAGTGAATACAGCAGCCGCCTATATGATGAGTACTTGCGCTTACATAGCCAAAAGGGGGGAATACATAGTTATGGGAATGTGATTGCAACGGCGTGGTTGTGGGAGCAAAAGAGACAGTTTCAGCAAGACACTATTATACATATTCCTTAGCCTTTATACTCTCCCCATACTGATCGGAGTGTATCTGATATTTCTCCTAGAGTGCACAAATTTTCTACAGCTTCAATAATCGCAGGCATCATGTTTTCTGTTGTTGCAGACTTAGCTTTAATATTTTCAAGACAAAGTTTTGCTTTTGCGTTATCTCGTTTTGCACGTAATATCTTTAACTTTTCTGATTGCACCTGGCGTATAGAATCATCTATTTTCAATAATTGTGTTTCATCTGCTTCCTTTGTAATGAATTTGTTTACGCCAACGATGATTTTTTCATTGCTCTCAATGGCTTTGTTATAAGCGTATGATGAACGTGCTATCTCATTTTGTATAAAATGCTGCTCAATGGCGCTTACTGCTCCGCCCATTACGTCTATTTTTTCAATCAATTTCCATGCAGCGGTTTCTACTTGGTTAGTAAGAGTTTCTACATAAAAAGAACCGGCTAAAGGATCTACAGTTTCTATAACACCGCTTTCGTAAGCAATGATCTGCTGTGTGCGTAGTGCTATTGTAGCAGCGTCTTCTGTTGGTAAAGACAATGCTTCGTCAAAACCATTCGTATGTAAAGACTGCGTGCCACCCAATACCGCGCTTAATGCCTGAACTGAAACCCGGACAATATTGTTTTTGGGCTGTTGAGCTGTTAAAGTGCTGCCACCTGTTTGAGTATGGAAGCGCAGCATCTGCGCTTTTGGATCTGTAGCACCTAAGGATTTTGTGATATTTGCCCACATGCGACGCGCTGCCCTGAACTTTGCTACTTCTTCGAACAAGTTGTTGTGCGCATTGAAGAAGAAGGATAAACGTTGTGCAAATACATTAATATCGAGCCCCTTTTCTATAGCAGCTTTTAAATATGCTTTCCCATTTGCTAATGTAAAAGCTAATTCCTGTACAGCAGTAGAGCCTGCTTCGCGGATATGATAACCTGAGATGGAAATAGTATTCCATTTTGGAACTTCTTTACTGCAGTATTCAAATATGTCAGTTATCAGGCGCATGGAGGGTGCAGGAGGATAGATATAGGTGCCGCGAGCAGCGTATTCTTTTAGTATGTCGTTTTGAACGGTACCTGATATTTTACTGATGTCTGCTCCCTGTTTTTTTGCAAGCGCAATATATAATGACAGTAAAATAAAGGCAGTTGCATTAATGGTCATAGATGTAGATACGGTTTGAAGGTTGATACCTTTAAACAGTATTTCCATGTCTTCCAGAGAATCAATAGCAACACCAACTTTGCCTACTTCTCCTTCTGCCATCGCATGATCTGAATCGTAGCCAATTTGAGTAGGTAGATCGAATGCGACAGATAAACCACTTACACCCTGACTAAGTAAATAATGATACCTTTTATTCGATTCTTCTGCTGTACTGAAACCGGCATATTGTCGCATCGTCCACAATTTGTCACGATACATGGTTTTATGAACACCACGGGTAAATGGAAATTGGCCGGGGAGTTCATCCATTTTTACTGGTTCGCAATACACAGGTTGTATTTCTATGCCGGAATCGGTCTTAATAGTCATTAGTAGTTTGCGATTAGTAGTTAGTGTAATCTAGCTTTTGTTGATGGCTCCGTATGAAAGTACCACTTTTGCCTCTTCGTTGATGATACGTAATGCCATTTCGGTCGGCAACTCTCCGTCAACAGTCAATAAATAGTCGACAATTTTTTTATGTAATTCTTTTGCTGAAGCTTCTTGTGGTAATTGCTGTGCCATATTATTGATCATATTCATCTGCTGTTCTTTGATTCCACGCACGGCATTCCATACATCTTTTGATACGTATATCTGTTGGGCGAGGTTATGTTCAAATTCTGTTCTAATAGTGATCAATAATAATTGGTGGAATTCACCAACAGAAATGCCCGATTGATATACCCTTGTTAATAATTGGCGTGGGTCGAGACGCTCTACAAAGAGGGCTAAGCGTTCATATGCCTGTAAGCGTAAACGTATAGTTGTGTCTTGTGTATCCTTCATAAGTTCGAGCTGTGTTCTCTGTACATCTGACAATACAAAGCGTCTTACTATTATCGTACAAGCAATTAACACAACAATTGCAGGTATTGTATATTTTAATATCTCTAATGTTGTTTCCATAGGGTAAAGTTAATAAATGAGTTGCCCCCTCCCAACCTTGAGAAAAACATTGGGGAAACATTCCCCATAATATTGGGGATTGGCGAGAAAGTATGGAAATACTTTTTGGTTGCTAATTCTTTGGATTGTATGATAATCATGGGATATTGTATGATAATCATGGGATATTGTTAGTAGTTATTTGTAAATACAAGCTTTTTGATGTCTGGCATGATTTTTTAAGAATATTGGCATACATGTAAGCCATTTCATTATAAGACATACTATATACAAGATGGGGGTCTGGTAAATAGGGCATGGGGCCGGGGTATACCGGCCCTTTGCATTTTTATATATAATGGTGAGAGTTTTTGTACTAGCAGTATTTTGTATGCAAACAATGCGTTATATGAAAAATATTTAAAACAAATTTGATCCCTAACCAGGCATATTTCTTTGTTAATATTTCCAAAATGGAAGGTGGTGGCAAAGATTTTCTTCTACTTAATTAAATCTTAGGTTATGTTATCAGAAAGAAATGGAGACGCGAAAAAGCAAGGGCCAACACCCATGATGAACACACTAACAAGTTGTGTGAATAAAGTGGTGAAGGATGGATACATTGACAGTTTTAAAGTAGGAACCGAAGGCCTTTTTTCCTATAAAACTGAGAAATTCTACAGCCCTGACCAGGTAAAGGTGATCAATTTTTACCGATTTGAAGGGCAGTCAGACCCGGCAGATAATTCCATACTGTATGTAATAGAAACGACAGATGGCTTAAAAGGCACACTTATAGATGCATATGGTCCATATTCAGATGCAAAAGTGACCGCATTTATGAATGCAGTTGAGGACATCAACAAAAAAACTGAAAAGAGAGGTGGGCCGCAAGCTTAGTGTTCATTGAGCGTTATTCTTCTACTGGGAAGAATAATTTAAAAGTTGCTCCTGTTTTAGGGTGACCAGTAGCTTCCATAAAACCGTTGTGGTTTGCCATAACCCGTTGACACATGCTAAGGCCAATACCTTTCCCATGATATTCTGAATGCTGGTTATGCAATCTCTGGAACATCTGGAATAATTTGTGTGAGAATTTATTATCGAAACCAATGCCGTTGTCGGTAATATCTATCCGATAATATTTTTTACGGGCATGTTTTGAAGGTGTTTCAAACATACTATTGGTTGCAATTGTTTCTGCAGAGATATTTATTATCGGTGCCACTCCTTCCCTTGTGAATTTCAGGGCATTATCCAAAAGTGCCTTAAATAATATTCTTATTTGTCCCGGATGGCCATTTATAACTGGCATGTTATGAAAAGTAATAGATGCTTTCTTTTCTTCTATTTTTTCATCCAGGTCTGCGATAGTTTGCTTTAGAACCATGTTAATATCTACTTGTTCTTTTTGATGTTGCTGATTGCTAAGACTGGTTACATTTGCAAGATCTTCTATTAGTTCCTGCATACGGGTAGCCGCGTGGCTTATACGTTCCATTGTATGCTTACTATCCTCATCAATATCTTCATTTTTCAACCAAACCAGCCTGTTTGTAAATACCTGTATTTTCCTGAGTGGTTCCTGCAGATCATGAGATGCAGCATATGCAATTTGTTCCAGTTCTGCATGAGAATGTTTTAGGTCAAAAACCTTGGCCTGTAATTCTTCCTGGTAAGCGATACGTTTTCTGAATTCTTTAATGATCAGTATAAACGAGCAAATTGTAATAATAAAGAAAGCGGCCAATATAAATTTTAAGCTTGTAGAAGTAAGTCTTTGATAGAAATCTTTATTTTTTTGCCGTTCAGCTATTAGTATAGCTTCGTTATTCTGCATGACCCGTATGGTGGATATGCAGTCCTGTGCAGCTTTTTTACCCAAATTATAATAATGTGAAATCTCGCTGCTGTGTGTGGTGTCGAGATATGCGAAATTATCTCCTACGTAATTAAGTCGTAATGCCAGAGAACTTCTTATAAGTATAACATTTTGTTTTTCAGTTTCATTATCAGTTGTTAGGTTTTTTAAGCTATCAATTATGGGCGGTATCCTATCAATATCAGCAGAAAGTTGTCTTTGATAAGAGGTGTCTTTTGTTATCATATACCCACGCTCTATCCTGTCTATATCTTTTATTATTAATTCAGACGCATATAATTGTTGTATTACTTTATTTGAATGGTCTAACCAATAGGAATAATTAGTGAGGGAGGTGAACCTGTCTATAGAATAAAAAGATAACACGCCCATAAGTATTATTGAAACAGAAAGCGCTGCTATTATAATTCTAAAGTTTTTCCTCATAGAGCAGACGCTTTTTTTTGTTTTTGTAGAACATATTCCTCAATGAAAATTGATTGTATAGGTGTATGGGATTCTTTTTAAAGTTAGATAAAATATGTGTTCTTAATAGCATTATGATTATCAATTCCGTACTATTAAGGATAAAAAAAATATAATATTAACTGAAATTGGCTTTAAGGTTGTTTTATTAATATCTGAACAAGAAGACTGATATATGATTTCACAGCAGCAAGTACAGAAACAGCAGTTAAAAATTCTGCCACAACAAATTCAATTGCTCAATTTATTTTTCTTAAACACAATTGAACTTGAACAAAGGATAAGGACCGAACTGGAAGAGAATCCTTTCCTTGACCAGGAAGCAGCTACCGAAGATGACCAGCAGGAAAAAACGACCGAGAAAGCCGAAGTAAAAGATTTTCAGGATTGGGATGAATATGCATATGACGATATACCAAATTATAAAGAAGAATACTGCAACTATTTTGATTCCGCTCAGGCACCTGATATGCCAATAAGTAATACCGTACATTTTAAAGACGCTGCCAAGCAACAACTAAGAATGATGGATATTGAGAAAGATAGGATCGTTTTTATTGAAGATGTAATAGATATGCTAAGTGACAAAGGAATGATGGACAGGCCCCTTGAAGATGTAGCAGACGATCTCTCATTTCAATACCACACCATTGTAGATGTAGAACAGGTTAAAGAAGCTCTTTGGGTAATACAAACATTAGAGCCAATAGGGTTAGGTGCATGTAGTGTACAAGAATGTATATTGTTGCAGCTGAAAAGCATGAATAATAAACGGCCGGATGTGAAATGCGCTGTAAAACTGATAGCAGAGCACTATAATGATCTTATTCATCGCCAATTTGAAAAACTGCACCATGTTCTACATGTAGATGAAGAAGAATTTAGAGTAGTTCTGAACCTGGTAGGTACTTTAAAATTTCACCCTGTAACTGAGGATAATAATGAGAACACCGCAAAACAAACCATTATTCCGGATTTCATTATCACGAAATCCGGTGATGAAATACAAGTGAATCTCTTATCGAGCAAAGCGTCATCTGTGTTTGTTAATCAAACATTGTATGACCAGTTAAATAGCCAGATAAGCAACAAGGACAGATCAGCCAGCCAATATGTAAAGAGTAAATTGCAATCTGCGCAATGGTTCGTAAATGCTGTAAAACAGAGAGAAGATACAATGATGCGTATAATGAATAGCATTGTGCAAATACAAAAGGATTATTTTGAAGAAGGAGATATTCGATTACTAAAACCAATGGTTCTTAGAAATGTGTCTGACATTACAGGTTTAGATATATCCACTGTATCAAGAATTACCAGTAATAAATATGCAGATACTCATTTCGGCATTGTATATTTAAAAGATCTGTTCAGTGAAGGCATTGCAGATCAAAAAGGTGAAGTTATCAGTAATAAAGTAATACAATCAGTGATAGGTGAGGCGATTGCAAATGAAAACAAACATCATCCATACACTGATCAGCAGCTGGTTCATATTCTTACATCTAAAGGTTATAATATTGCCAGGCGGACAGTTGCTAAATATAGGGAGCATATGCATATACCTATTGCGCAGGTAAGGGCGGTATGGGCATAGCATAATATTGCTTAAATTTGAAAGGGAGAGCAATATTCAACATAAACGAATAATGTATATGATATTATGAGTAAAATATTAGTTATAGACGATGATAACGATATGTGCTTGTTACTCAACAGGTTTTTGAGTCGTCATGGTTATGAAGTGATAGCATTAAACACCGGGAAGGCAGCAATAGATTGGATGAAAAAAAATGTTCCTAACCTGGTTTTATGCGATTTCAGGTTGGAAGATACCACCGGCGCAGAGTTGCTGCAACGTGTGAATGAGATGCACCCAGAGGCACCTGTTATTATTATAACAGGCTACAGTGATGTAAAAGATGCTGTTGAAGTAATGAAAATGGGAGCATATGATTATGTGACTAAGCCATTGTTCCCCGATGAGATATTACTTACTATAAAAAAAGCATTAAGCGAAGATAGTTCAGCAAATTTCGCTCATCATCCTAGTACTCAGACAAATAATAATGGCTTTGCAAGTAGGCCCAAAGTAAAACAAAATGGTAATGAACAATATATAGTTGGGGAAAGTCCTGAGTATACCAATATTATGAAGCAGGTAGAGTTAGTGGCACCAACCAATTATAGTGTGATCATATATGGTGAAAGCGGTTGTGGTAAAGAGGCAATAGCTCAGCAAATACATCAAAAAAGTAAACGCGCCGGTAAGCCATTTGTAGCAATAGATTGCGGGGCTTTGTCAAAAGAACTTGCAGGTAGTGAGTTGTTCGGACATGAAAAAGGCTCTTTTACAGGGGCTATGAACCAAAAAACAGGAAGTTTTGAAATAGCAAATGAGGGCACGATTTTCCTTGATGAAATTGCAAACCTCTCTTACGATATACAAATATCATTATTGCGTGTTGTGCAGGAAAGAAAAATGCGCCGCGTAGGCGGAACAAAGGACATAGAATTGGATGTGCGAATTATTATAGCCAGCAATGAAAAGCTTTGGGATGCTGCAAGAACAGGTAAATTCAGAGAAGACTTGTACCATCGTTTTAATGAATTTAGCATTGAAGTGCCTCCATTGCGTGAACGCAAACAAGATGTTTTACTTTTTGCCATGCATTTTTTAAATCAGACAAATGAAGAACTTGGCAAGAATGTAAAAGGGTTTTCGAAAGATGTGCAGGACATTTTGTTGAATTATGTATGGTATGGAAACCTGAGAGAACTGAGGAATGTAGTGAAACGAGCTACATTACTTACAGATACACCATTGATCGAGGTAAAATCATTACCATTTGAGATCACTAATTTTCACAAACTACAGTTTGAGAGCCCGGTAAATAAAAATGAACAGGGGTCGAATGCTGCAACTAAACAGGCAGTTAGTAACTCTTTTGAGAATAAACTAAAAACAGCCAACCTGGATGCAGAATATGAAGTGATATTGGATGCGCTAAAACAGTCTAATTTCAATAAAAGTAAAGCTGCTAAACTTTTGAATATTGATAGGAAAACCCTGTATAATAAAATGAAGCAGTTTAAAGAATTTAATATTGAATGAAAAATGGGAAAAGCTGTTGAGAGAAAAGTTAGCATCAACTCATCGAAGAATATAAACATGGATATCCGTGATGGACATGCGAACGAAAATAGTGAGGCGGATCTACTTTACAGCTATGCAGAAAATCTATTGTCGTTTGGTGTATATCAATATAATATAGTTAGTGGTCATATACAATGGTCTGATGGTGTATATAATATATTAGGCCAAACTAAAAAAAATGAACCACTGAGCTACCAATCATTTACGTCAATTATTTCCGGTAAACAAGATGATCAGGAAAGAAACCTAAAAGGTAATATTTCTTCAAGCCTTGAATATAAAGAGGAATTTAAAGTGGCATTTGATTGGAATACTTCTAAAGCTATACAATTATCAGGCAAGCGGGAATATGATGAGAACGGAAATGTATGTAAAGATACCGGCATAATAAGGGATATAACTAAAGAGAAAGAAAATGAAGTAGTTACCGGAAATGCCATGAATGAATTACTAAGGTCGAATACTGAACTGGAAAGTTTTGCATATATAGCATCACACGATTTGCAGGAACCAGTAAGGAAAATAAGAACGTTTGCAGATAGATTAAAGCTGAAATTAGCCGATACTCTGGGTGAAGAAGAAAGAATGTATATGGACCGTATTATAGCCTCTACCGGAAATATGCGTTTACTTATTGATGACCTTTTAGATTATTCAAGAACAACAAAGAACAATGAGCCATTTGAAATGGTGAACCTGAATTTTGTATTACAGCAGGTTAAGAGCGATCTTGAATTATTAATAGATGAAACAAAAACAATAATTTACAATGATAAGCTTCCGGATGTATTTGCATCCTTTAGCCAAATGAAACAATTGTTTAGCAATATATTAGGCAATTCTATAAAATTCAGAAAAAATAACAATACTGTTTATGTTAGAATAACATCTTCAGTTCTTTCAGAACAGGAAAAAGAGAAGTATAAATTAAATACCGGAATACGCTATTATAAAATAGATATAGAAGATAATGGTATTGGATTTGAACAGGAATATGCTCAACTTGTATTCCAGGCATTTCAGCGTTTAAATGGGAAGTCCGAATATCCAGGATCGGGTATTGGACTAGCCATTTGCAAGAAAATAACAGAGCATCACCATGGCGTTATCTTTGCGGAAAGCCTACCGGGCAAAGGGACTCATATTTTTGTTATACTACCAGGTCAAAATTTTTGAAAATGTCCGCTCATAAACATACAGAACGAATACTAATAGTAGATGATGATTATGATGACTTTATTATCACCGGTGAGTATATAAAACATATACCTGGTGCTTCCTACAAAATAGACTGGTGTAATCAATACAATGAAGCATTACTGCATGTTATGGCAGGTGATTATCAATTATACTTAGTGGATTACCGGATGGGTGTAAAATCCGGAGTGGATTTTCTAAAAGACGCTCAAAAATATAACTGTGAAGAACCTATTATACTATTAACGGGAAAGGGAAATTATGCAGTAGATCTTGAAGCAATGCAATTAGGGGCTGTTGATTACCTGATAAAAACAGATCTGAGTGTTGAGAAAATGGAACGAAGTATTCGTTACGCTTTAGAGCGTACGGCAAGTTTAAAGGCGCTGAAAGCTAATGAACGTAAATATCGCAGTATTTTTGAAAATTCGAAAGACATTGTTTTTCTTACTGATCTTGAGATGAATTTTAAAGATGTTAATAATGCGGTAGAGCCATTACTCGGATATACCAAAGAGGAAATATTAAAACTGAATCTTTCCGATCTAATCGAACAGGCGCAGCACAAGAAATTTTTACAACAATACTTGCCATCTGGAAAGGAATTAAATGATTGGGAAGTAGTATTAAATACAAAAAATCACGAAAAGAAATCCTGTGTATTGACTGCTACACATGAAGGTGGCTATTTACAAGGTATTATACACGATATTACTCATTTGAAAAAAGCTGAAAAAGCTACACTGCAAGCAGAAAAACTAGCAGCAACGGGCAGGTTGGTTCGCACGTTGGCGCATGAAGTGCGCAATCCGCTTAATAATATTACTTTATCTGTAGAGCAGCTTCAGCAGGAACTAAAAGATGAGAATTCTTTACTGTATCTCGATATTGTTTATCGGAACAGTCAGCGTATTAATGGCCTTATATCTGAATTGCTTGACACATCAAAGCCTTCGGAAATAACATTATACGAACATATATTACAAGCGATTTTGGATGATGTAATTGCATCTGCAGTAGATAGGCTAACCCTGAAACGAATAAAGCTACATGTAAGCTACCCTGATGATAGGGTGATAATAAAAGCAGATAGGGAAAAACTGAAAATAGCATTATTGAACCTTGTAATCAATGCAATAGAGGCAATGGAAGAATATAAAGGTGTGTTATCCATATTATTGCATATAGTAAATGAAGAAGCCATATTGAGTATACATGATAATGGTTGTGGTATAAGCGAAGAAAATGTAGCACGCTTATTTGAACCCTTCTACACACAAAAAAGAAATGGTATGGGGCTGGGTCTCGCTTTTACATTAAATATTTTACAATCGCACAAGGCTGGCATAGAAGTTACATCAACTGAAAATAAGGGTACAACATTTATTATAACATTCCCTATTATAAGCACATCTAATGAATAATGAAAATTAGGGCTGATATATATTTTGAACAAATTATTAGTATTGGCATGGTTTTTCATTAAGTTAAAAAAGAATTAAATAACATGAGAGGAATATTATATTTAATTGCAGTGATCCTTGTAATAGGATGGGTATTGGGCTTGTTTGTTTATAGCGCAGGCTGGATCATACACATATTGCTTGTGATGGCAATAATTGCTGTTTTATTGGGTATCATACGCAAAGGAGGCGTTTAGATTCCAGAATTACACTTCTATTTTAATGAGATAATTGTCCAGGTCTGTAAGCTGAATAGGCTTTTCAAGGATATATATTTTCTTATCAGGTGGTGTTTGTGGTAAAGGGGCATTAAATGCACTGATAAGAGCAATGTGAATATTCGGATGATCTTGCATAATTGCAG
>JABDFN010000015.1 GCA_013286485.1 Bacteroidota bacterium | reverse complement strand
ATTAATCAAACTGCAAGGGTGGGTAACACTTTATTATTAGACACATTATTATCAAGCGGTATTCATATTGTGAAAATATTTGTACCTGAACATGGGTTGAGGGGGCAAGCTGATGCAGGAAGCCATATAGATAATAGTATAGATAGTGTAACAGGCTTGCCTATCATTTCATTGTATGGTAAGAATCAAAAACCAACTGTTGAACAATTAAATGATGTGGACATTGTGATATATGATCTGCAGGATGTTGGGGTGCGTTTCTATACTTATATTTCAACATTGCAATACACAATGGAGGCTTGTGCAGATAACCATAAAACAATAATAGTACTAGACAGGCCCGATCCAAATGGTTTTTATGTTGATGGCCCGGTTCTGGATACTTCTCTACGTTCTTTTGTAGGAATGCAGCCCATACCTGTAGTGTATGGTATGACATGTGGTGAATATGCTAAAATGCTGGTTGGCGAAAATTGGATACCAAATGCAAAACAATTACAACTAATAGTTATAACCTGCGAACAATACGACCATACAAAGAAATATATGCTTCGGTATCCACCTTCTCCCAACCTAAAAACTATGACAGCTGTCTATTTATATCCTTCTTTGTGTTTTTTTGAAGGAACATCTGTAAGTGTTGGACGAGGTACAGGGATTCCTTTTCAACAATGGGGAGCTCCTCAATATACCAATAGGAGTAAATATTACTTTACCCCTCATAGTACTAAGGGCGCTTCTAAACCGTTGTATGAAGGAGAAAATTGCTATGGGATAGTCGTTGCCAAAACAGCTTCAGAAGCGTTGGATAGTATTCAAAATAGTTTGTGCTTAAAGTGGTTATTGCAGGCATATGAATGGAAGCCAGATAAAGAACAGTTTTTTAATGCTTTTTTTGAAAAACTTTCCGGTAAAAAAGAATTAAAACGACAAATACAAAGTGGAATGGCAGAAAAAGAAATAAGAAAAACCTGGGAACATGATTTAGACCAATTTAAACAGATAAGAAAAAAATACTTATTATATAAAGATTTTGAATAGTTAGGGAATATGTAAATAAAAGATGAAAATTCATTAATGCCAACAATACATTTATATTTGATAAGCATGAATAAGATTCCAATGAAAAAATACTTTTGGGTAATAGCGATCATTATTTATTCAAATACAATAACGGCGCAGGAGAATTCTTACAAAGCTGTGTCTATGTCTTCTGTAGAACAAGCAGCAAAACAAGAAACAGCTAAATGGAAAAAATTATTAGAGCTGGATTCGTCTCAGGAAAAAACGGTCTATCAGATTTGTAAAGTCTTTGCCCGTAAAGAAGAAGAGATGAATAACCAGGGGTTTAAGTTCCCTCCGGGGCCAAAGTTTGCAGCTGAAAAGGGCGACCAATTTAAGACAGTCCTTAACCAGGACCAATACAGGGAATACGTTAAGATCGTCCAAAAAGAAATTCCTGATGCACCTGCTAAAAAAAAACCGGCAGATAAAAAAGCTAAATAGCCTATTTATAACCCAGGTCTCCCACTAAAGATTCCGGTAGCTTCGGTATAGAATGTCTCGGCATCAGGTAAGAAGTTAGTTCTGCAAGTTCTTTAAATATATAATGACTATCCGCAGCTCCCCGCAAATATTGTGCACCGCTGCTGCCGCCTGTACCAACGCGTTTACCTATTGTACGTTGAACCATATTTATATGCCGATGTCGCCATAAGGATAGTAGTTCATCTATTTCAAGCAGCGTGTTTAATAATTCATATGGCATGTGTAAAAGAGGGTAGTCCCTATACAGCATTATAAATAAAGCGCTCCTGTTAGCATCAGGCGAAAAACTCCTGTCTTCAGGATATTCAGGATCATTTACAAACAGCATATCAAAGCTTTGTATATTCTGCTTTTCACCCTCCTGTAAACTATTCGCGTAAGCGATCCTATATTGTTCCCAAAAAAATTGTTTGCCATTTGCGTGATTCCAATAATTATCATTTTTTACAAACGGCATTCTTTCCAGCCAGTTATTAATAAGCACCAATAAAGACAATTCAGATTCTGCTTTTTTTACTCGTTCAATATCTTTTTCTGTTAATTGCGATAAGTAGTAATTTTTTCCATGCCTGTGTTCATATGATAATCCTAATGCAGCTTCTATCATCTTAAATTGTATACTCTGAAATCCTGATGCCGGGCGAAGCAAATCACGAAAATCAAGAAAATCAAGCGGGGTCATCGTTTCTAAGATCGTCATTTGCGCAACAGCGATCTCAAATATTCTGCATATTCTTTTCAGCCTATGCACACTATTGTACATATCAGGTGCATTATTATAAATATTGGGTTGCTTAAAAATGCTTCTTACTATTTCCAGTTCATGCAATATTTGTTTGAACCATAGTTCATACGTCTGGTGAATGATAATGAACAACATTTCATCATCTGCGCGTACGCCTTCTTTGCTGCTTTCTGTATTTTGAGCATTAAGTATGGAGTCAAGCTTCAGGTAGTCACTATAATAAACCGGTTTACGTTCTTTATTTTCCATGCCGAAAAGTAATAAATGTGCTCTATGTATATAAGGGGTATGAAATATTTAACTTAAGACTATTCGTAAAATATCATTTTAATATCCTTCCTGTGCGAATGAATAAAGGAAATTTCACTTGTTTTATCTCACCGGCATTCCATATTTGTTCGAAGCGTGGCCTGAGTAGGGAAACAGGGTCTTCATTTTTTTGCTGTATATAATGTTGTAAACCCGACCATGTTCTTATATAGCCCAACAAATGCTCCAGGTTCCAATTCAGTTCAATATCAATCGAGGGTGTTTGTATTTCTTTAAATGGGAAGGGGATAGTCAGGTATTTATCATCTACATATTGTCTTTCTTTATCCCAATAAGGCCTTGTAATATCCCAGTATAATTCATCTATTAATTTATCGACTTCTGTATTTACCCTTAATAAATAGTACGTGATCAACGAAATAATTGCATTTGGTTTCGAAACTCTTTCTACTTCTTTATTAAACGCATCAAAGTCAAACCAGTGCACTGCTTGTGCTACTGTTACCAGGTCTATTGTATTATCCGGAATGGATGATTGCTCTGCACGTTCTGTTTTATAGATAATATTGTTCCTTTTCTCCGCTATTTCTATCTGTTGAGTGCTAATGTCAGTCGCATATACAGTCGTAAATTTTTCGGCCAGTTTAAGTGCTATTTGCCCATTACCTGTACCACAATCCCATGCAGTATCAAATGCAGCCACCTGTTTATATAAAAAATCGTATAAAGCAGGAGGTGGTGTGGGGCGGTAAGTGGCATAATTGGCGGAATACCCGGAAAAATTATCTTTTATCGCTTTCATATCGGCAAAACTAATTTTTTATCGTTTTGTAACCTAAAAACATCCTATTGTATCTAATCCTGATTATGCTTATTTTTAATTGTAAAGCATATAAAGAATGGCGTCTGGTTTCCTGCCTCAGATACATACGGAAGAATTAGAAAAAGTAAAAAAAAGCGGCAATGTGTACGAATATTTCGACCTGCTCACCCAGCCGCTTCATCAAGAACTCTACAAAAGACAAACATTCGATTTCCTGGATGAACTATCAGAAGGGCAGCAACTATTGCTGAGTTACGACTATGTTCAAAACCAGGTACTGCAGGGTGGTTTTATTCAATTCATAGAGAATGGTTATATAGGTTTATTGCCCGATATGCCTGCCTGGCTTACAAATATCGGTGCAGTAAAAATGGCTAAAGTGATCGATGATGTATTAAAGGTGTACGTGCTTAATAAAGAAACATTCGACAAAGCAACTACTGTGGAAGAATTTGTAAAATTATACGCAGAGCTAAAAGAATTTGAGATACTGGACGAAGAATTTAACGAACTAAACGAAATAACCATTGGCTTGATGATAAAAGACGCAGAAAAGCATATGAAAGATTTTGCTCAGCTTGTTTAATGATGTTCATGATGCCCGCCTGCCCGCCTTTTTAATATACCACCGGCTGCTTCTTTTATAGTATTAGTAAATACAAATGCTTTTGGGTCTATAAAATGAACCAGGTTCTTCAGTTTACGTACTTCCAGCCGTGTAATAACTGTAAATACAATATCACAGTCTTCACTCACTTCATAGCTATCTTTCATAAAGCCGCGTTCACCCTTGTATATAGTTATACCTCTGCCCATTTCCATTACCAGCTTTCGTTTTATCTCTTCACTCTTTCCGGAAATAATGGTCACCCCGGTATATGCCTCCAAGCCCTCTATTACATAATCAATCGTTTTAGATGCAGTAAAATAGGTGAGCATGGAATACAGTGCGCTTTGCAAGCCAAACTTCATTCCATAAATAAGGAACAAAATACAGTTCATCGCAAGAATGATCTCTGTAATAGTAAAACTGCTCTTTCTTCCTGTATAGAGTGCCAATACTTCTATACCATCCATAGCACAACCTCCACGCATGGCAAGGCCGATACCCAGTCCCATAAAAAATCCGCCAAATACAGAGATGAGTAGTTTATCTGAAGTAACAGTGGGGTAGGGAAAGAACGCTAAAAAAATAGCAAGCAACACAATACAGCCGGATGTTTTAAAAGCAAAGCGTTTGTTTATCTGCATACCACCCATAATAATGAACGGTATATTGGCAAGCACTATTACTATGGCAAGGTTCATATGGTACACCTCGTGCAGTAGCAGCGATATACCGGTTATGCCGCCGTCCAGGTAATTATTGGGTACCATAAACCCCTTCAGTGCAAATCCTGAGATAAAAGCACCTAATACAGTATAAATTGTATCATGTACAGCAAGGGGTAAACTTTTGTGGGGTCTCATGGGTCTGGTTAACTTATTTTTGATCGTATTTGCCTTAAATATTCGTCTTTTTGTTCTTTTCTTAATTTAATAGCAGTGTTAGTAAAATAATGATGTTTTTCCAGGAAGCGTGCTTGCAACTGGTTCCATTCTTCTTCAGTATTCAATATGCCATATATAGACAATTCTGAAAATAATTTATTACCAATGGTAAAGAAATCATCACGCCCTAAATAATCAAGATCTGCATCACACAATATTTCTTCCAAAAGAGTATGCGGCGTTTGCGGAATTTTGGTTGCCATTATCATGCCGCAAATTTTTTCTATCTGGTCATCAGTATAGCCAAAGCCCGGTAAATATTGTTTTGCCATATCGCACGATATCTTTTCATGGTCTTTTTGCTGCGAAAGAAAACCCGAATCATGAAACAATGCAGCTGTCAATAACAGCTTTTTATCTTCACCCTTCACGCCCTCACTTTTGGCTATGCTTTTAGCAGAATCATATACATCTCTTATATGTTCTACGCTATGATAAGATAGATATTTGGGCAGCTCTTTTTTCAGCTTTCCAAGAATGAATTTTTTAGCATTATTAAACTGCATCAGGCATTAATTATATAATACTAATGTATTAATTTTTCTTCTAAATGCTATTTTTTGACAAATATGTTAGATATAATATGTGATTATATATACGATCACAACCACTCGCGTCATTTCGACTGCGAGGTACGAAGCAGAAGAAATCTCCTAAATAGAATTATTACAAAAAAAATCCCCCTCTTTTTAAAGAGGGGAATAATAAATAATAACAAAGCTTTTATCCTTTCTTCTTCGGCGGCGCCTTTCCTTTCATTTTATTTTGGGGTTTCATATATCCCTGGTTTCTCGGTTGTGGCGAAACTCCTGTAAACGTTATACATATCCACCTGGTGTTGGGTATTTGTGAAACAGTGTAAGTGCCCGGATTAATACCTGTGTTTGGAAAATATATATCGTAACCTGTTAGCTCTATAGCATTTTGCAGCACCCATTGCCCGGTGCTCAATACCTGCCTGATACCCGTTCTTAAACTGGACCTTGGGCTTGGCTGGGTAGAATCACTGTTTTCATATATCATATCCAGTGTGTCCATATACAATAGCACATTATTGGCTGTATAATCATACCTGAAATACACACGGTTAGTAGATAAGGTTTGTCCAATGAACCCGCAATCACCAATACTGAAATCTATTAATGTATTACCACCGGAACTATAGCTATAGCAAGGAAAGGATAATACATACCCGGGTATCACACCATAATAGGTGATCATCAGTTGGGTAGTATCATTATCTACAATTCTCACGGTATTACGTGCGCTCCAGCGAACTTTTAATCCCGAACTGGTAAAGTCACCATCACTTTGCCCGGTTATCCCTGTGGTCCCGGAAGGCCCTAATGTTGAGCATACAGCAGGCACAACGGTCCAGTAATAATCGCTGGTGGGGAAAAACCCATTCCGCATAGCATTATGCATCCAGTCGTATATCACATTCTCATCGGTGGTTGGCCTTACGGTACTCAATTTGGCGTATATGTATAAGTCGCCAAACGAATCAGGAGAGTTGCTGGTCATTTGCGGCGTAATGAATAATACGGTTGCAGTTTCTGTCGATCCATCTGTTGCAGTGGTTGGCACTGTAGGCTGCGTAGGAAAGGAACCGCCCGGTATGGTTATTTGTACACCAGTTCCAGTAGATGAGCAAACATTTGTTCCCGGCCTGCATGGGCCATTTCTTAACCTGGTTGGTACTCCATATGTTACTGTTGCTGAACTGCCTATACCGGCAATTATGGTTGATGAAGATATAGAGGTCTGGCTATACCCATCTGTTGCTGATAAGCAGCAGCTTATAATATATAAGATGGCTGCTACATAAGATCTTTGAAGCATACTATACTTTTGGGGGTCAAAAAGTAGTTATTATTAAACAAAATTATAAATACTTATTATAATTACTAATTTTTTATATTTTTCAGAAAATTAAAATAATTGAGAGGCCCCTTATCTGTACTGATCTGTATAATGCTGTTATGCCTTGAAAATAGCCAATGTGCATGGGCTCAGCAAGGAGGCGTTTCTAAAAAACAAATAGACAATTTCGAAAAATTTCTTGTATCAGTACAGAATGATACTGCTAAGGTAGATACCTTGTTAGGTTTTGCAGTAGATATGCAATGCATAGATAGTGCTCTGAAAATGGATTACTATAAAAAAGCTCTCGATCTTTCCGAAAAAAAACATTTTCTCAGGGGGCAGGCAAGGGCATATTGGGGTATAGGAACGTTAAATACTGATTGTGTGCATAATTTTCTATTTGCTATTCAGATGTTTGATAAGTTTCGTACGATAGCAGAGCAAATGAATGATATTTATTTACGAAGTAGTGCCTACCAGGTTTTAGCCGGAACGTATAAGGATGCAGGGCTGTACACAAATGCTTTGGATTATTATCAAAAAATAATTCATTTGGATAGCACTGGTGATTTGGCGATAGGAACTTTCGCAAATATTGGCGAAGTATATAATAGTCTTGGTAATTACCCTCAGGCACTAGAGTATTACCAGAAAACTTTGAATGCAATAAATTCAAGTGTCATTTCAGACAAAAATAATGCTCAAAAATATGGTCGTTTCCAAGGATTTTTGTTAGCAAATATGGCTACTGTATATGTATCCATGGGTGATCATGATAAAGCTCTGGAACAATATTATAGAGAGCTAAACATAGCAGAACAGTCAACTGATACCTTCTTGCAATGCGATGCCTGTAAAGGCATTGGAGAAACTTATTTATCAAAACAAAATACTGATAAAAGCCTCGAATATTTTGAAAAAGCCCTGGTCTTTACAAAGCCTATAGTAAATAATACATCCCTTCCTGGCTATGAAGAAGATATTTTAAATAAGATGGCTATTGCATATTTGCAAACAGAAAAAATTGAAGAGGCAAATAATTATGCTCAGCGCTCGTTAGAATTGGCTGTAAAATTAGATAATAAAACTCAGCAGGGCAGCACTTATATAACTCTTGGAAAGATTGTAGAGTCTAAAAAGGACTATAAAACTGCAATAAAGTATTTTGAACGATCTGCAGCTATTGCAAAAGAAACAGGCGCCAGGGCAAATGAAAAAGATGCATGGGAAGCATTGAGTAATGCTTATAAACAAACAAAACAATTTGACAAAGCATATACCGCTTTAAACAACTTTTATACACTTAGGGATAGTATATATAATGTAGACAAAGCAAAACAATTAGTGCGGATAGAAACAAACGGGCAAATGGCAAGGCAAAGAGATTCCACTAATGCCGATAAGAAAATTGCAACTGCCAATTTGCAAAGGCAGCGTGTACTTAGCTATGGTGGCTTTGCAGGGGTAGCAGTGTTCTTCTTATTGGCTTTTCTCATGTTCAGGAGCTATAATATTGAGAAGAAAGCGAACACGATCATTACTAAGGCCAACGAAACCATTAAAGAAGAAAAGCAAGTATCTGAAAGTTTATTACTTAACATCTTACCTGCGCATGTGGCAGAAGAGCTAAAAACCCATGGCAATGTCGAGGCAAAGCAATTTGATAATGTTACCGTACTCTTTACCGACTTTGTAAATTTTACTACAGCAGGGGAGCGCATGACACCAAAAGAGCTGGTAGCAGAACTGCACACCTGCTTTAAAGCTTTCGATGAGATCATTGGCAAATACAATATCGAAAAAATTAAAACAGTTGGCGACGCATACCTCGCTGTGGCAGGTCTGCCGCAGGCTAATGCCAATCATGCTTCTGATATTGTAAGTGCGGCTATGGAGATAAGAGATTTTATGCAGGCAAGAAAACAACAAATGGGCGATAAAAGCTTTGCTATAAGACTAGGTATTAATTCAGGCAGCGTGGTAGCGGGCATAGTAGGGGCTAAGAAATTCGCCTACGATATCTGGGGAGATACAGTAAACACAGCCGCCCGCATGGAACAAAACAGCGAAGCCATGAAAATTAATATCTCCCGATCCACCTATGAACTCGTAAAAGATAAATTCACCTGCACCTATAGGGGAGAGATACCCGCCAAAAACAAAGGCACCCTTAAAATGTATTTTGTTTCCTAAAACCGTCAGTACCGCTATATGCGGTCAGACGGTTTTAGGCCATTGTGATTCCTACCTCACAATTCAGGTGAAGTGAAGAGAGACCCCTCGGAATAATTCCTCAGCTCACACTATATCACTTAAAATGTCTTCGTAGGTTAATATTTCATTAAAGGTTTGGTAAAACAACTATTATCAGAGAAAAATACTTTAACCAGGTATGCTCCTTTTTGCACTGTAGGTATAATAATAGTATTGTCTGTTGCAGATGCGAATGGCTTGTTTAGCCTGTATTGCTCTCTGCCGGTAACATCATAAATCACAATCATTTCTATTTTATCATTACTGCCCGATTCTATGTGAATAGTATTATCCGATAGTGGATTGGGATATACCATTAATTCGGTTTTCCTGATTGTATTGTTATTGACGGACAATGCAGAAAAACAACTATTATATAGATAATATAATTCACGTTCGTACAAGTATGCATTGGAGAGATTGGTAGAGTCTGTAAAATTAAAAGAAACCCGGGAGTTGTTATAGCATAAGGAACTTTCTATTAAAAAGGTCTGTTTATTAGGGTTTAGTAAGCCAAAGTTACTGCCAATGCCTTGCAACCAATAATTAAAATATTTTACTGGTTTTACTGAATCAAATAAATACCGTTTTATATAATTGCCTGTGTTTAGTCTTACTGAATCAATTTCTTGTACAGTTAGCACTGAGCCTAATATATTTAGTGTATCTCCTTTAGATAAATTGAAATCATATATTTTATTTTCAATACCAATTGAATAATATCGCATTAAATACCTGGCAGGAACGGAAGAAGTATCCGTTAATAGGAAGAATACCTTATTGCTATCTGTTCTTATACATCCGATAGTAGAAAAATCAGTATAATTTTGAAGTGCATTGTGAGTCTCCGTACTTATAATTAAGTCTATAGTAAGCGTTCCAATTCTCTTTGCTTCCAATAGATGGTAGGTTTTACCTGAGATGACAGTATCATTTCCAAGTTCATACTGTATGCCGGTGATCTCACGATGATCAAATTTCCATCCACTAATGTCTAATGTTTGAGTCTCTGTCCATGTAGTGCCTTGTTTATAAAAACTATCAAGCGGTATCGTTTGTGAATAACCACTTATAAAATAGAGTAGAAATAAAAAGATGGTAGATAAAATTTTCATAGTGTTGTCTTTAATAACAATAAGCAAATATTATGCCTATTATATCTATAAACAAATATTTGTTTACCCCCTGCTCAAAGTAGTACCTTTGTACCCAAACTATCATTATATAAACATGTTTTACATTTCTTATTTTAACTACAATTTATTAACACCGTTTTTACCTCCTCCTTCCGCACTTCCTAAAAATAAATATTCGCCAAAAGCGGAAGCATTCCGAGCGTTCGTCGCTTGAAACCATTACCAGTCAACCATATTACTAATTTTTTATGCGGAAGTAAAGCGGAAGAGAAGCGGAAGTTGTAGGAAAATAAATGGAAGATCAACATGTTACTGCCTCATTATCAAATTCACTAATTATCGAATTCATCCCGTAACTTTGCACCCTCAAAAGAGCTGACATTACACTTTTTCAACTTTATACTTTTTACTTAAGACTTTAGACTAATATCATGATATCAATTAATAATTTATCACTCCGCTACGGTAAGCGTGTGTTGTTCGAAGATGTGAATCTTGCATTCACCGAGGGAAAATGCTATGGCATTATTGGCGCTAATGGTGCAGGAAAATCTACATTCTTAAAGATCATTTCAGGCGAAATAGATCCTACCACCGGCAAGGTAGAGATCACAAAGGATATGCGCATGAGCGTATTGAAGCAGAATCGTTACGAATTTGAAGAAGTACCGGTACTGGAAACAGTGATACGTGGCAATAGCAAACTCTACGATATCATGAAAGCTAAAGATGATATTTATGCTAAAGCAGATTTTACAGAAGAAGATGGTATAAGAGCAGGGGAACTGGAAGGGTTGTTTGCAGAAATGGATGGCTGGAATGCCGAAAGTGATGCTGCAACCTTGCTAAGCAACCTGGGCATAAAAGAAGAATTTCATAATAAGCTGGTAAAAGAACTGGATGGTAATCAAAAAGTGCGTGTGCTCTTAGCGCAGGCATTATATGGCCACCCGGATATATTATTGCTCGATGAGCCTACCAACGATCTGGATCTTGAAACCATTTCCTGGCTCGAAGATTTTTTGGCCGACTATGATAAGATAGTATTGGTAGTATCGCACGACAGGCACTTTCTAGATGCAGTATGTACGCACGTTGCCGATATTGATTTTGGCAAGATCACCATATTCACCGGTAACTATACCTTTTGGTATGAATCCAGCCAGTTGTTATTGAAACAGAGATCTGAAAGTAATCGCAAGGCGGAAGATAAGATAGCAGAACTGAAAGAGTTCATTGCACGATTCTCTGCTAATGCTTCCAAATCCAAACAAGCAACCAGCCGTAAGAAAGCGTTGGATAAAATAAAGCTGGAGGATATGACTGCCAGCAATCGTAAATACCCTGCCATATTGTTCAATAACCAGGTGCGTGACGCAGGTGACCAGGTGCTGGAAGTAAAGAAATTGGGCAAGAGCCAGCATGGCGAAGCCTTGTTCAAAGACATTAGCTTCGATTTGAAACGTGGGCAAAAAATAGCTGTGCTGTCTGACAATTCTTTGGCTACAACAGCATTTTATCAAATTCTGTCGGGAGAAGAAAAACAATTCGATGGTGAATTTAGATGGGGCGTAACCATCACACCAACATACCTGCCGAACGATAATACCAAATATTTTGCGGGCAATGATGATAACCTCATAGACTGGTTGCGCCAATACAGCGAAGAAAAAGATGAAACCTTTATTCGCGGATTCTTAGGACGTATGTTATTTTCAGGCGAAGAGACGCTGAAAAAATGCTCTGTGTTGAGTGGGGGAGAGAAGATCCGCTGTATGCTCAGCCGTATGATGATGCTGAAAGGAAACGTATTGTTGATGGATGAACCCACCAACCACTTGGACCTTGAAAGTATTACTGCGCTGAACAATGGTATGAAGGATTTTAAAGGAACTATCTTATTCACTACTCGTGACCATGAGTTGGCAGAAACAGTTGCTGATAGGGTATTAGAGTTAACTCCAAACGGCCTTATAGACCGTGAAATGGAATTTGACGAATACCTGAAAGACGAAAAAGTAAAAGCTGTAAAAGCTGAACTCTATGGTGAATTAGTCTGAACTAATTCTTATTTAACAGGCGGTGCACAGAAGTACAGTTCCGGGAATGATATATGAGAAGGGTGCTCCTTATCATGATATATCGTAACCTTCGTTTTAATGAAGTCTTCCGGTTTAGCCTTGTAAATGTTCACATATTGTTGCGGATTACGGTCCATCAAAGGGAACCAGGTACTTTGCACCTGCACCATAATACGATGGCCCTTCTTAAATACATGTGCTATGTCAGGCATTTTATATTTTACTTCTGTTATTACTCCCGGCTCAAATGGCTCAGGTTTTTCTAAACTGTTTCTATACCTGCCGCGCATCACTTCAGCTCTTACCAGCATTTCATAACCACCCATTACATAACCCTTACCATTCCCTTTTACAGAATCAGGATAACTAAAATCATCAGGAAATACATCGATCACTTTAACAATGAAATCAGCATCGCTAGTGGAGAGAGAAACAAATAAGTCAGCAGTAACAGGTCCCAGCCCACCCACATCTTCTTTCAGCACTCCTGTTTGCCAGCTAAGCACATCTGGGCGTTGGCTGGCAAATCGCTGGTCATCATCCATATATTCTCTTGTTCTCGATGTTATCACACCGTCAATATAGGGTACCGGGTGCGTCGGGTCGCTTATATAATGATCTGGATTCTTATTGTCGCTACATGAAACAGTATCCAACTTACCGTTGCTTTGTAAATAGTATTTAATGGCCCTTTTGTCAGCTTTGTCTTTATCTGCAATTGCCATCCATGTATTTTCTCCTGTAACAAATATTTGCTTTTCCATGTGCAGCGTTTCTTTCTTAGGCCATAAATACTTGCCATTGGTAAGCAAATGCTTGTTAAAAAACTCCTCTTCTATTTTATGATAATCAACAGATGTATTTCGTCCAAACCTTATATTACCCAAATATGCCCCTGAGTCTTTTGCCCAAAATCCATGTGCCCATGGCCCCATTATTAGCCGATTGTCATTATGAGCTTTATTTTCAATTGCCTTGTATAAATTCAGTGCACCAAAGCAATCCTCAGCATCAAACAAACCGCCCACTACCAGGGTGGCACAGCTATCCGGTATATACTGTACAAAATTGCGGGTATTACGGGCTTTCCAGTAATCATCCATATCCGGGTGGCTGGATAGCTCGTCCCAATAGGGTTTGGCTTCACCTATTATTTTGCCCAGGCTATCAATGGTGGCAGTTTCTAAATAGAACTTATATAGATCTTTAGTAGGGTAGGTATACCCTCTCGCATAAGACTTGGTAGGGGATAGGCGGGGCTTATCAAAAGAGGAGGAAAACCCGAAATTGTCCATTAAGAAAAAAGCTCCATTATGATGTATATCATCACCTGAAAACCAATCTGTTACAGGTGCTTGTGGACTAACTGCTTTAAGGTATTTATTACCAGATAATGCAGCCATAGTAGCATAATAACCGGGGTATGAAATACCGTAAACACCCACACGTCCATTGTTATTCGACAGGTTTTTTATCAACCAATCTATGGTATCATATGCATCACTGGCCTCATCGGTTTCCTTGCCTTTTTTATCAGGATTGAATGGGCGTATATTCATATATTCTCCCTCACTCATAAACTTACCTCTCACATCCTGCAGCACCATGATATAGCCCTCCTTGCAATAATCCATATAGTACGTTTTCCAAAAAGCACGAAAGGTGTCAACCCCATAAGGTGTTATTGAATAGGGGGTTCGCATCATCAATATAGGGTGCTTTTCAGATGCATCTTTGGGCGCATATATCGATGTGAATAAGCGTTTACCATCTCGCATTGGTATATATACTTCCTGCTTCGTATAGTTATTTACCATCCATACTGAGTCTGTTTCCTGGGCTGTAAGTACCTTATCTTTTGCATATGTAGAAATAGAAACAAGAAATGAGAGGATAGCGAAATATTTTTTCATGTTTTAAAGATAGAAAATTGGAATGGCAGTTAATAAAAAAATAAGGACCGCAATGAAGCGGCCCTTATCCCAATTTTATTTCAAGTATTAACCCACACGTTATTGGATCGTGAGCTTTTGGTTATAGGTAGTGTTTCTGGATAAAATGTTTACGAAATACAAGCCGGGTTGTAAGCCGGATATATTTACATTGGTTTTTGCAGTATTGAAAGATGTAGTTAATATCTTTCTGCCTGCAACATCTGTTATATTGATGTATGAAGCCTGGTTTGCAGCATCTGCACATTCAATAGTAAGTACATTATGCGCAGGGTTAGGATACATACTGATGTTTGTTTGTTTAGTAACCTGAGGTACAGCACTTGTATGTGGCACAATAGTCTTTGAGTTTTCTTTAAAGCTAACGGCATTCATAGTAGGGGCTGTTGCAGATACTGTAACGTTTGTCCATGCTGTTGTAAGCAGGCCTGCGTGTTCAGGATAGATCGTATAAGTACCGTAAGGAACATTGAAAGAGTATTTACCTGTAGCGTCCGTAACAGTTGCAGCTATTAATTTACCAGTAGTGTTGTTAACGAGGTAAATAGTAAGGCCGATAACAGGGTCGCCAACAGCATAAGTTGTTTTACCTGCACCATACAGAACATTACCAGCTATAAAGCCGGGTCCTGAAGTAAGTGTACCATATTGCATATAAATATCTTCACTTGTAGACATAGCGCCTGATGTAACAGAAACATAGCCTGCAGTGCTCCATGAAAGACTTGAATAATGGTAAGTTGGTACAAATCCGCTACCTGTGCCGCCAAATGAGCCGGCTGCTTTTACAAGATAACTACCAGGAGTAACACCAGTAAATGAATAAGGAGTATGGCCACTGCCCGGAGCAACTAAACGTTGTGAATCAACTGCGGTAATAATATGTGTTGCAGTATCATAAGTGATCAGCCAAACCATTAAAGAATCCCAGTAAACCGGACCCAATGCAGAATCCCTGATAATAGTGCCTGAAATACCTGTCGGGCTCGTAACTGAAACAGAACTTGTAAGCGTATCGTCGCATACATAAGTAGAAGTAGCACTATCTACCCATTCTACATACAATGTAATAGTGTAGCTGCCGGTAGCTGCGTAGGTATGGCTGGTATTCCAGCTTGAAGAATAACCACCATCACCAAAATTCCAGTTGGCCAATGCATGCATGGCACCTGTATGTACCGGGGGTGTTGAAGTATTTGTAAAAGTAACATTGAGGCCCGAAATGCTTGTTGTGTAACTTGCTGTACACGAAGCCGAGGCCATGTACCCTGTGAATAGGATCGCGATAAGCGTAAATAGTTTTTTCATTTTTTTTATTGGTTTTAAGAGTTAAAAAAGGTTTCTATAGGAGTAAGACGTAGGGTATTGTGCAAGCGTTAAAAGATTTTCGGTATTGTGCGCTCTACAAATGCGCAAAGGGCTCTACAATAGAGCCCTTGTATATTATCTATATATCTATTGTACTTATTACATACCTGACGGTTGCAAAAGACTTACACGATTGCCTTCTGTATCCTGGAAAGAGATCCAAAGCCCGACACCGGGGATCATCATAGGTTCCATACTTTGTTTGCCCGATTCATCCATAGCACCCAATATCTTGCCTCCGCCTGCTTCTACAGCTTTCATAGCAGCCTTTACATCGGCTACAGAAATAACAACAGAAGGTGCGTGTGAGAGCGGATTATCTGTTTTCTCATAAAAGCCACCATTGATAGTGCCTGCAGTCTTTACCATACCATTAGCATCTGTATCAGCGGTTTGGGCTACAATATAATTACCCATTTCGGCGCCCATTTGTTGCAAATTCCAACCAAAAGCCGATTCGTAAAATTTCTTCATGCGGTTGCGGTCAAAATAGCCCATCTCGAAATGTATTACCGGATTCTTGCTCATATTTTATGTGTTTTATGGTTATTGTTTATTTATAGTAAAGATAAGGAGATCGCTAATATCAGGATTCTGTAGCCGACGTAATAATATACCTGCTTACTTAAGCAAGTAGCGAATAGTTAGCAAGTAGGCACCTACAATTAGTATTAAAATACCTATTATTATAGTATACCATAAACACCCGTTACTATTGGGGTCAGACGAGTAATTAACTTTCAAAAGGCAGATTTTGGCGGGATAAAGATAATACGATTGCCGACATTAAAAAATGCTTAAAACAACCTTAATTTATAATTATTCCCGACCAAGAGGCCATATTTATAGCAGGGGTAATCGTTTTCTGTTTGGTATATTATTATATTAAGAAAAAGCGGGGAAAGCAGTAAGCTAATCTCAACCCTATATATTACTAGAAGTTGCATAAGCAGCAGCGCATTTGTTCTATAATTGCTATCTTATGTTAAGTAGGTTCGTTAGCAGCTTTTTGGTAAGTTTTTTTGCTACCAAAAAGCGATTAGCCGCGAGGGAACGAGGCTGCGAAGGAAAGTTTGAGGTGCAGGGAGTGCCTACTTATCACATAAGACTGATTATAGAACGGAACGGTGTTGAGCCTTATTGTCCTAATATAAAATACAGTTATAAGTAATGAAAAAAAAATTAACTATTGAGCAAAGAGCTTTAATGGAAAAGGATGAATTGCAAAGACATTTAATTCAATTTAGGTGTATCAATCATCTAACAAGTTATTCTCTTACTAAAGAAGAAGTAGAAGCAATTAAAGAGGATTTAGATAAGCTTATAGTATTATTGCCTTCTTCTAAAAGTAAATATCTCTGATTGATAATTATGGTCTGGAAAGGTTTTGTATTGATATTGTATTTGCAATACGGTATCATCCAATTTTTCGATTGTAGTAATATTCCATAATGGATCCATGTACAGTATTCTCCATTTTTTTAATGATTCATCCCATTTGATTTCTATTTTTGAATAGTCATTTAATTCCATAATAAACGGCCACATAGTTTCGCCAATAAATTCGGTCGTATGTTGCCCGGTAAATGTTTCCCATTTCCCCTGCAACAATTTAATTACTTCATCTTTTGTATAATCTTGTTCCATAGAATAGCAAAATACTTAAAAAGTATATATATTTTAAGTAATTGTCTTAATTTGGTGGTCTAAACAAAGTACCTGAGATGATTTAAAACTAATGGAGATAATATCTTTTGTATTATAACATAGTGCTGTTGTTCTAAATGTCGAAAATTTAAACGCACCGCAAGCACACAATGGATTATAGTACGCCACACGGCGTAACTGTGTCTTTTGCTTGCGGTAGGCTTTCGACAGCCTTGAACAACTTAAGAATTTCAGTTACGCTAATTTTTTATGCTATTGTTTTACGCAGTAATTATTCTATTAGCATCTTTTGTATTGTACATAATTATTAAAGGTGCCCAAACAGAAAAGGCATCTATCGATACTACAATTCCTTTCATAGATTTCGCTGCCCATGATGAAATAATTGTTCAAACCATAAGCGATTTAATAATAAAAACACCTTCATTAAGTTATGGATTGGCGGTCGAGGGACTTTCGCAAATGAAATATATTGAAGATGATAGAAAGGAACATATCAAACTACTTTTCTTTTCAAAGTATATGTTGAATCTATCGAAAGAACAGAGAGATAGAGATGATGAAATAACACAACAACATATCAGATCTATCAAGGTTATAAAATTGGCTCAGTTAATGGATAGAGAATCTGAAAAACTATTTAATAAAGACATGAATAAAGAATAAAATCATGAAAATAAAAATTATAACCATACTTCTTGCAAGTATAATTGCCATTAATATTGTTTTTGAATTGAATAAGACTTACACTTTTGAAGCTGGAAGTGTAATGTCGAACGGATTAGGAACAGTATATAATGTGTCTAATAAAGAATATTGGCAAGCCTTCAAATGCGTAGAAAAAAATGAATTTGGTGCTTATTTAGGAATATCAATATTGCAAAGTAGGAAAATAACATATTTTGCTATTTTACCAGAATGGAGTATTTATATAATTTATGGGTTGTATATTGTTTTAATAGGATTATGGATTAATAGTTTTTGGTACCAATTGATAAAAAAGTAAAAGTATGACATTATCAAAAGAAGGCAACGATATATTAAACGCATATTTGCCTTTGTTTCATGAAAATGAATATTTCTTAATTGAAGACATAATTAAGAGTGATGAAAGAATTATTAGTCTTATAATAAGTAATGGAAGCAACGAAAAAATGTTTGGAATAGAGATATTTATTTCATCACATGCTAATGAAATAACTAAACAGTTAGTCCAACATGGATTTGCTAAAAGAGCAGGAGGTGATGGTAACTATAATTCTATAATTTTAACTGACAAGGGAATTGAATTAAAAGAAGCTGGATCAGAAGATGAATATGGTACTAGAAGGTTATTAAAGGTTCTTAAAGTGAAAAGAGATTATGAGTATTCTAAGTATTCTCTTTATATATCCCTATTGTCTATAGTAGTAGCTTTATTTGCTTTACTAAAAGGATGTGGTGACTGATAATCTTTAAAATAATTTGGATATTTATTTTTATATCTTTTGTAAGTTTTATTAAAGTCCCTGGCAAAAAAGTATCTTTTAATCTCTACATAAATAAAGGCAATACAGATTAGTCCAAGAAATATTAATTGTAATATTTTATAAATATCCACTTAATGATGCCGCACAAGGTTAAATACAAGTTAATTATAGGGTATGCTGAGTATTTATGTTATAGTCTAAAGTAGTTCGTTAAACGGCTTAAAGTAAGTAATTAAGTCATATAGGACTACAGTCGCAGCACGTTCTGTTCTATAATTTATATTATGTTAAGTAAAAATTATAATAAATGCTATCTTAAGTGGTATATATGATTCAGGTTGTAGCCTATTGAAACATAATCCTTTAGTCTATATTAGTGTATGTTACTATTATCAACTTACCTCCTATTTTTGCTAAAAGCTATTAGCAATGATGAAACAATTAGTCAAAAAGTACTCCCTGCCGGTAGGCCTCTTTACTTTGAGTGCAGCCATACTTTTACAGCACTATACAAAACTGTCTGATTTTACCGTGGGGCTATTGTTTGGCATATCCATTGGCCTTATAGTAATTCCGACATTGGCCAAATTCATGTCCCGTAAGTAAATAATATAGCGGAGTTTTTATAGCAGTTGATGGATAACCCCTTGCTCGCTAACCTTTGCTGTTATCCAACACATGTGGTGCTAATCTGCTAAAAAAGAAGTAATTTTTCGCCTTGAAAATTGATCCTAACGTGTCATTCCATAAAAAGCGCATTTACCTCCTACTATTTATATCCTGTTTATTTATTCCAAGTTTTCAGTCATTTGCACAGCAAAAGGTTAGTACTGATGGAATAGTGAAAGACCCTGCATGGTCAAAGCCATATAAGCCCTTTCGTATAGCTGGTAATCTCTATTATGTAGGTACATATGATCTTGCCTGTTATTTGATCAAGACAAAAAAGGGACTTATACTTATCAATACAGGTTTGAAAGAGACCGTATCTACAATAGTATCTAATGTTGAGTCTTTAGGGTTTGAATTTTCAAACGTGAAAATATTGCTTACATCACAGGCGCGTTTTGATCATGTTGGAGGAATGGACATCATAAAGAAATTTACCGGCGCCCGCCTGATGGTAGATTCTGCAGATGCACAAGTGATGGCAGACGGTGGAAAATCAGACTATTTATACGGCGGAGCAGTGAGTTTATTTGACCCGGTGCAGCCTGACAAGTTGCTCCATGACAAAGACGTAATAAAGCTAGGGAAAATGAGGATAACGGTATTGCATACCCCCGGACCCACTATGGGTGCTTGCAGCTATCTGTTTGATGTGAAAGCAAAAAAACACAGGTATAAAGTACTCATAGCAAATATGCCTGTTGTACCGCCTGAAGTAAACTTTGCCAATACCAAAAAATACCCTGATATTATCAAAGATTTTGGATATAGCTATAAAGAAATGCGGCAACTAAAATTTGACTTGTGGTTTGCTGCACATGCCAGCCAGTTCGGCTTACATGAAAAACGTGAAGAAGGAAATAGTTATAACCCCGATGCTTTTGCTGACAAACCTGGATATGATAAACTTCTAAATGACTTGCAAGACGAGTACATAAAAAAACTAAACATGCTATAAGCCTGTTTGTTAAAAAATGGAACCACAACCCTATGTTGTGATCCCACCCTCTCTACAGATCATTTATTATACGCTTCTTCAAGCTTTGCTATATCAAACTTTCTCATTTGCAAGAATGCCTGTACTACTTTATTTGTTTTTGCAGGATCCCCACTCATTAATTTATTGAGGTTAGCAGGTACTATCTGCCAGGAAAGACCATACTTGTCTTTCAGCCAGCCGCACATACTTTCTTCGCCACCGTTTGCTGTAAGCTTGTTCCAGTAAATATCTATTTCTTGTTGGTTTTCGCAAGCAACAACAATGGACATTGCTTCATTGAATTTAAATTTAGGCCCTCCGTTGAGTGCCATTATCTGCTGGCCCTTTACTTCGAACATAACTACCAGGGGGTTTTCTGACACTATTTTCGAATCTTTAAATACCGAGCAATAAAAACTAGCTGCTTCTTTTGCCTGGTTATCGAACCAAAGGCAGGGATAAACCGAATTTGACATGTAGTATTCTTTTTTGAGTGATTAATTTTTTTCTGTGTATTGTTTAAAATTATTCAGAATGGCTTGCCACCCTCCTTTTTGCATTTCAATGGGGTTAGTTGATTCTGCTTCAAACTCTTCTGTGATATATGTAGTATTACCGGTACCCGAAAAATGAACCTTCACTTTTCTTCCATCACCAATGGTATATTCTATATATTGATTAGGTGTTACGGCATCATATACACCACCAAAATCAAAGCTTCCGTCTTTTGCTTCCATACGAAAGTTAAATTTACCGCCGAGCCTTAGATCATGCTCTGCATAAGGCGTATGCCAGTCAGGTGATGCACTGTTCCATTTGATAATGTCATATGGATCGTTCCATGTTTTCCATACTTTTCTACAGGAGCATGTACTGTTGCTTCTACTGTAATTTTTGTTGCTGTTGTCATTGTAATTATTTTTTATTGTTAGTAATAGCATGTTTGCTGATACAAAGGTGATAAGATAAATGGTATGAAGAAGGTGGTATAAACGCCAATAAAAGGGCTAGTTGCGACATTAAAATACACAAGAAAGTATGTAGGGGGCCCTATCAACAATGTAGTAATTGAAAAATTATGAACATGCTATGCTTAAATAGCTCGTGTAAAAATGACGATGCACGTTATAATGATGACAACCATGCAAATAAGTAAGAGTATCTCCCAAAAGTCGAATCCGCCTGAATCGGAATTGTATCTAATTTTCAAATCAACCAAATTTGCAATACAACACTCTATTAAATGATAGAGTAGTAAGCCATTATAAAGTAAAATTATTGGTGATCAACGTTATAGGCAGACATAAAAGCTGTATATATAAGAGCTATACAACTATTGCGCAAAATTAATAAGTTTTAATAAAAAAGCAATATTTAAATAATTATTTAATATAATACTCATATTTACTATAAGTCAGTATTGCAGGAACATCTTCTTTGTATGGAGAAATAAACATAACACTTTGCGTTATGTTGTCAATCGGATCTTTTTCTAATGCCTCAATATTGTAATTGATAACGTATCCCCTGGTAGAATCATTAACTACTTCGCCTGTGAGCATATTGTTTGTGTATATAAAGTTAGAGGTTACAAAAGCATCGATATTCTTATTGATATACTTTTTCATAATGGTTTTTTTATTCCTACCCATGTTATCAACTATGTGATAGGTTTCTACTTTCATGTCATTTTTTTCATCATTTATCATATCAATATAGCTGCTGTCAGTTTCCCATTTTATTACGGACTCCCCTTTTTGGTTGTTATTTTCATCATACCATTTAGATCCCTTCATTTTACCGTCTTTGTATTCAATTTTTATGATGGTATATATCGGCTTTTGTTTTTTGGTAAATATTTGTCTGTCTTCAATAGATTGCAGTAAGCCCTGCTCATCATATGTGTACTTCTTTTCGCTATAATACGGAGTATCTGTTGGTATCCATTTATCATTTATCTTTTTACATAAAGTAAATATTGTTTGCTGCATTGTTTTTACGTGCCCCGATAGCCCATACCGTGACAAGCCATTATATTTTTGTGCAAATGCAAAACCGGTAACAAACAAAATAGAAAAGATAAAAAAACAAGATTTCTTCATTTGATAAAAATAAGGAAATTACATGTAACAGTATTGAAGCCTGCACCTTGTATTAAATAACTATACTTTATTCTTCAGGATACGGTCAATATTATACTTTTGCACTTTGCAGAAATAAACTGAGAGGATATGACTGTACAAAAGAACAATGCACTGATTTTTATTTTTATTACGATACTTATAGATTCAATAGGTTTTGGCATTATCATACCCGTAATGCCCGATCTGATCATGAGCCTGAGCAATTGCAATGCCTCTAAAGCTGCCGTATATGGTGGCTGGCTGAGTGTCTGCTATGCTATAATGCAATTCTTCTGCTCTCCCATTATCGGCAATCTCAGCGACAGGTTTGGAAGGCGTCCCGTGTTATTATTGTCTTTATTAGGTTTAGGTATTGATTATGTTTTCCAGGCTTTTGCACCGGCACTTGGCTGGCTTTTTCTGGGTAGAATAATAGCCGGTATAGGTGGCGCCAGCTTCACAACTGCTACTGCATATATTGCTGACATCAGCACTCCCGAAAAAAGAGGACAAAATTTTGGATTGGTAGGTGCGGCATTTGGCCTTGGTTTTATAATAGGACCTGCACTGGGCGGCTTAATGGCGAAAATGGGAGTAAGAGCGCCTTTTATGTTAGC
The DNA here is from genome assembly GCA_013286485.1 of Bacteroidota bacterium. Taxonomy (GTDB): domain Bacteria; phylum Bacteroidota; class Bacteroidia; order Chitinophagales; family Chitinophagaceae; genus JABDFN01. The sequence continues at coordinate 5,162 of JABDFN010000015.1, read as the reverse complement.
AGCTGGTTTTAGTCTTGCCAATACCATTTATGGTTATTTTATTTTGCCCGAATCATTGTCAAAACAGAATCGGAGAAAATTTGAATGGAAGCGTGCAAACCCAATTGGTTCGCTACTGCATTTAAAAAGCAATCCTATCCTTTCGGGCCTTATCGTATCTATGATACTACTCTACCTTGCTGCACATTCAGTACAATCCACATGGGCATTCTTTACCAAATTTCGTTTTGGATGGGATGAAAGTATGATAGGGTATTCTTTAACTGTGGTAGGTGTTTTAATAGCATTGGTTCAGGGTGGACTTATAAGAGTTATTACCCCAATGCTTGGGCAAAAGAACTCAGTTTACGTAGGCATGCTCTTATATACTTTGGGACTTGTATTATTTGCATTTGCAAGTAGCGGCTGGATGATGTTTATCTTTCTGCTACCCTATTGTTTAGGTGGTATTTGCGGCCCCGCCTTGCAAGGTATTATGTCAAGTACAGTATTACCTTCTGAGCAAGGTGAATTGCAAGGTGCACTTACCAGCATTATGAGCCTTACATCTATTTTTGGTCCCCTTGTAATGAACAATGTTTTTTACTGGTTCTCAAATAGGTCCAGGCCGTCTATGTATTTTCCGGGTGCACATTTTATTCTGGGCGCCATATGTATGCTGCTAAGTATATTGTTTGCCATTAATTCTCTAAAAAGCTGGCATCTTGCTACGAAGAAAGCATCATAGATGAAAAAGGTACTTCTTATTATATTATTGATCATTAGTTGTATCTATTTGTATGCTCAGGATAACTACGAGATACAGGTATATGCTTCTGAATTGGTAAAGAAGAAGAGTACTATGGTAGAGCTTCACAGTAATTATACGTTTGACGGACAAAAAAACACTGAGGCTAGTGTATTACCTACTAATCACATACTCCATGAAACTATAGAAATTACTCATGGGTTTACAGATTGGATGGAAATAGGTTTTTATTTTTTCAATGCAATTGGTAACGATAATAGAACAACCTATGTAGGCAGTCATATTCGCCCCAGGATCGCCGTGCCGGATAAATATCATTTGCCGGTTGGGCTTAGTCTTTCTACAGAAGTGGGATATCAAAAACCGGAATATAGCGAGGATGACTGGACGCTGGAGGTAAGACCTATTATTGACAAACAATTCAAAAAATTATACCTCGCTTTCAACCCTACTTTTGATAAGTCTTTACATGGGCTGAATGCTAATCAGGGGTTTATATTTTCGCCCAATATAAAAGCAGGTTATGCAGTTACTTCTCTTATTGCTCCTGGTATAGAATATTATGGGGCATTGGGACCATTGAATTCATTCTTCCCATATTCCTTGCAACAACACCAAATATTTGCTGTAGTAGACATTAATTTCTCAAAGAAATGGGAGTTTAATGCGGGATATGGAATAAGCCTTACCAATGCAACAGACAATGCTATTTTTAAGGTTATACTGGGCAGACGTTTTCCGTAATTAGCAGCTTATACTCCTTTTCTTATCTTTGTTTATATCACAGGTTTTCAATTGTCCGCGATCATTTATTACATAACACTTCCGTTCATTTATCTTTTATCTGTATTGCCATTTACTGTGCTATACCTTTTATCAGATATAATGTACCTGTTTCTCTACTATATAGCCGGATATAGAAAGAAGGTGGTTTTACAGAATTTGCGCCGCTCTTTTCCTAATATGTCCGACAAAGAGATATACCAGCTTTGCAGAGCGTTTTATCATTATTTCTGTGATCTTTTTCTTGAGACGTTTAAAACACTTACTATAACTAAAAAAAATATGCTCCGGCATTGCTATATCAACGATGCGTCACAACAACTAATGCAAAAGCTCTTTAAAGAACATAAGAGTTTAGTATTAGTAATGGGACATTTTGGTAATTGGGAATGGGGAGGGAATACGTTTGCTATCAGTTTGCAGCACCAGTTATATGTTATCTACCACCCGCTGCAGAACAGACATTTTGATGCCCTAACCTATAAAATGCGGTCGCGTTTTGGTAGCAAGCTTTTAGCTATGCAGGACACTTTTCGAAAAATGCTGTCATATAAAAACGAGGCTACAACAACTGCTTTTATAGCTGACCAAACTCCCCCACCCGAAAACGCTTATTGGATGCAGTTTCTAAACCAGGAAACCCCTGTATATAAAGGCACAGAGGTTATTGCTAAAAAAATGAAATACCCGGTTGTTTATACGTCTATAAATAGGATAAAACGTGGCTACTATGAGATGAATATAGAGATGCTTTGTGAGCATCCTGAAAATACAAGAGAAGGTGAGATAACTGAGATGCACACACGCAGATTAGAACAAGATATATTAAGGCAACCCGAAATATGGTTATGGAGCCATAAACGGTGGAAACATAAAAAAAATGTTATGATTTAAAATATAATTGCATTTATCATAAGAAATTATTAACTTGGCGCTTTCTTAATTTTTAATTTTTATTACAATGCCAGAAGGTACAGTAAAATTCTTTAATGTTTCCAAAGGGTTTGGTTTCATTAAACCTGACAATGGTCAGGAAGACATCTTTGTTCACGTTTCAGGTCTTATGTCTGATATCCGTGAAAATGATAAAGTAACTTATGAAGTAGAAAACGGTAAGAAAGGCCTTAACGCTGTTCGCGTTAAGAAGATTTCTTAATCTATAAATAATACTTTTATCAAGTACTGACACGCCTCTTTTCGAGGCGTGTTTTTTTACGCGCTCATACAAATATTCCTATTATTTTGACATTAAACATGTATATTTGTATTATATATAATGATCCTGACAAAATAACATGATAAATAATTGTAATTAAGTTATGAATAGTAGTTTAAAATATTTATTTGTATGGCTTACCCATATTGAAAAGTAGTATCTTTAATTATGCAGCGATTATATGCCGATCTTCCACTCCACTATGGGCAAGTACCTGCTTGGCTATATGAACGCATGAATAAATTAGGGGTAGCTATTATAGAGTCAATTGTCATAGAATATGGAAAAGAAGCTGTTTTAGCGCGATTAAGCAATCCTTTTTGGTTTCAATCTTTAGGCTGTGTATTAGGTATGGACTGGCATTCTTCGGGTATTACTACATCAGTATTAGGGGCATTAAAGAGGTCAGTCAATAAAAGATCTAAAGAACTGGGTATATACATCTGTGGCGGAAAGGGTAAATATTCAAAAGAAACACCTTCTGAATTAATTAAAATAGGCAATGATATAGGATTGAATACCAGTTCGTTAGTTAGAAATAGTAAATTGACAGCTAAGGTAGATAATACAGCTATACAAGACGGTTATCAGATTTATATTCACTCTTTTATTCTTACAGATACCGGTGAATGGGCTGTAATACAACAAGGATTATGTGATAAACACAGTATGGCAAGGCGATATCATTGGTATTCACCTACTATCAAATCATTTGTTGAAGAACCACATAGCTTTATTTATGGCAAAAACGAAGGTGATATACTGAACCTAACAGATCATAAAGCTGATAGTACCCGCGCAGGAATTCTTGAAATAACGAAAGAAGACCCGGATAAGATGCTAGCAGAGACCAGGAAACTAATAATGCCTCGTCATCATGATGTAAGAGCTGAGGATATAAACCTGAAACGCCTGGGAAGCATATTGGCTGTGGCACATGAAAAGGAGGGTTTAGATATAGAATCTTTATTGTTATTGGAAGGCGTAGGACCCAGAACATTGCAATCACTGGCATTGGTAAGTGAGATGATATATGGTACTCCTACCCGGTTCAGCGACCCTGCAAGATATTCTTTTGCACATGGTGGTAAAGATGGGCACCCTTTCCCTGTGCCGACCAAAGTATATGATGAAACGATACAAACACTGGAGCATGTTGTTAGCAGGGCTAAACTTGGTAATTATGATAAAAGGACAGCTTTAAAAAACTTAACAAAAGCAGCGCAATTGCTTGAAAAAAGCTTTGAGCCTAATAATAATTATGACGAGCTCGTTGCTAAAGAACGAAACGAATCGTGGAAATATGGCGGCAGAACTGTAATGGGTAGAGCAAAACGACCATCTCAGAAACAAAACTCAGCCTTATCACAACTTAGTTTATTCTAAGTTGCAATACTTATTTGTAAGTTTCGATCTTCTTTTTCAGCTCGGCAGCTTTATCGGCTTTGTTTTGCCTTGCATACAATTCTTTAAGCGCTATCATAGAAGAACGATAAGTAGATTTATCTTCTCCACTTAAAGTAGATGCTTTAGGGTCAAGCAAACTATATGTCTTCTCTATATACGGTGTTGCCTTCACAAACAGTTTATCACGGTCTCCTTTCAACAGATCATATTTTTTTGTGTCAGAGTCGGGTATTTTATTCATTTGTCCGTTTATATCTGCCGCCTCATTAAAATATAAGGCACCTAAATTGAAATTATATACTGCATTATCGGGGGAAACCTGGATTGCTTTTAAATAATTTGTCTCAGCTTTATCAGCATAGTCTTTATAATTTGTTGGCTTGGGAGCTTTATCATCTTTTGGGAAAGCTATGTTGTTATACCCTACTGCTAATGCAAATAAGAGTTCAGCATTATTAGGGTCTTTTGTTACAGCATCTTCCAATTTTTTCACCAGTTCATCCTGCTTGCCAGATTTGATATAATAGTTCAACTCTGTGTTCCTCAATTGCTGATCATCAGGATATAATTTTCTTCCTTCCTGTAAAACTTCTGTAAAGTCAGCGTCCTTATTTTGTTTGCTGTATATCTCAGCCAGCATTTGATATACACTTGATTTTTTATTGATAGGATCATTTTTCAACTCTTGCAACAAAGGCAATGCTTCATTATATTGATTGCTGTAGAAATAGCTATTCGCTTCTACATATTTTGCTGTAGAGGCAACAGTATCAAACGATTTATTGCCCTCATATCTTTTACCTGATTCTATATTGCGAATCTCAATTACCTTTTTCATATCGCTGGCTGCCTTGTTGTATTTCTGAGCGTTATTATCTTTTAAGGCTTCATTAAATGATACAATACCGGCATTGAAATAACTATAAGCGCATACAATGAGATTTTGTGTAACTACATTTTTCTCAAAGTCTGATTTTAACTTTATAACCTGCTCCAATGACCTTGTTG
>JABDFN010000014.1 GCA_013286485.1 Bacteroidota bacterium | reverse complement strand
GTGAGATATGCGCAACCTACGATAGAACCTGTGAGGATAATAACTTTATTCATAGCCTCGATGTGTCCGAGTGTGATGTATTCTTCGAGGTGTAATATTTTTCTTGTCAGTACTAGTAGTGTTTGCACCATTGCAAAACCCGAGAAGATGGCACCAGCAACGAAGTATGGCGGGAAGATAGTAGTATGCCAACCGGGAATTACCGATGTAGCGAAGTCAAAAGATACTATAGTGTGCACTGAAAGTACCAGTGGTGTAGATAAGCCAGCTAATACTAATGCCAGCGCTTCGTGGCGCTGCCAGTTTTTAGCAGACCCTGTCCAACCAAAAGAACCTATACCATATAATAATTTACGAAGTTTAGTTTTAGCGCGATCACGAATCGTTGCAAAATCAGGTATTAAACCGGAGTACCAAAATAATAACGACACAGTGAAGTAAGTAGAGATCGCAAATACGTCCCACAACAAAGCCGAGTTGAAGTTTGGCCAAAGTGGGCCGCGTGTATTAGGATAAGGCAGTACAAAGAAACCATCCCATACACGTCCCATGTGGAAGATAGGGAACTGGCCTGCACACATAACCGCAAAGATGGTCATGGCCTCAGCTGCGCGGTTCACACCCGTGCGCCAGCCTTGACGGAACAATAACAAGATAGCAGAGATCAATGTACCCGCGTGACCAATACCGATCCACCATACAAAGTTGGTGATGTCCCAACCCCAACCAATGGTACGGTTAATACCCCAGGTACCCAAGCCCCAATATACTGCCCAGGTAACAGAGAATACGCCGCAATATTCCGTTCACATTCATTATGTCTATCGTAGTAAATATCGGTATGTGGTTTGAACGCTTTGTGATCATTGTTACATCGTTGTACCGTGATTATATACCGGGTAGCTGGTCATATTATTCGCCGCAGTGGCCCGAGGTTGGGTTTTATCTCGGTACATTCGGATTGTTCTTTACCTGCTACTTCTTGTTTGCAAAATACTTCCCTGTTATTGCTGTGGCTGAAATTAAATTCATCCTCAAAACATCAGGTGAAAATTATAAGAACAAAATGAAGGTAATAGAAGATCAAACACTCGAAGAATTTGTGCATGAAGTGGAAACACATCATTCACATGATGAACATTTAATAGAAAAAATTGGCCACTAAAGGCTTTTAGATTTTTGACTTTTTGAATTTTGAATTAATATGCCTATAAAAAAATTTGCAGTTGCTTGTTACGATGACGAAGAGGTACTGTTTCCTGCGGTAAGGAAAGTACGTCGCAGCGGCTACAAACTGCACGATATATTTACGCCCTTTGCTGTTCACGGCCTGGATGAAGAAATGGGACTGAAAGGTTCAGATCTGCATATTGCCGGTTTTATATTTGGCCTTACCGGCACTTGCACAGCTATTGGTTTTATATCATGGATATTAACGTCCAATTGGCCGCTCAATTTTGGTGGTAAACCGCATTTCGCATTACCGGCTTGGATACCTATCACTTTCGAGTTGACGGTATTATTTTCAGCAGTGGGTATGACAATGACATGGTGCTATCTTAACCAGATAATGCCGGGTGTTAAAAAACATGTATTCCATCCGCGCCAGAGCGATGACTATTTTGTAATGACCGTGGAATTGAACGAACATATAAATGAGAATGAAGTGGTGGACTTTTTGAAATCAACAGGTGCAAAAGAAACATCTGTGCAGATAGCAGAAAGCAGCTGGTGGTATGGAAGGTTTGACAGAACGGAAGAATACGAAAAACTAAACGCGTAGTTTTTTGACTTTTAATTTTTGACTTTTGAATTATAATATGAACAAACGTACAAGCATAGTGGTGGTGATACTGGCAATAGCGTTGGGTATGGCTGCCTGCAATAGTGGCGCTATGCGCCGTAATCCCGGCAAAATATATGCGCCCGACATGACCTATTCCCGTGCTTATGATGCATATACGTCTAATCCGAATTTTGAAGACAGCCAGACAAGCCGCTTACCTGTAGAAGGTACAATAGCTATGGGTCATATGTTTCCTGATCATTTAAAAGAAGGGGACACAGTTGTTTATAAAACTTTTACAACTTCACTCCGTTTCAACGACGACGAAATGGCGGAAGGTAAACGCCTCTTTAATATATATTGTGCTATTTGTCACGGATCTAATCTCGACGGACAGGGACCTTTATATACAAGCGGTAAGTTTGCTGCAATGCCTGCGAATTTTAAAGATGGTAAATACCTGCATATGCCTATAGGCCAAATGTATGCAGCAGCTAAATATGGTAAGAATATGATGGGCTCTTATGCAAGCCAGTTAGATCAGAAACAACGTTGGATGGTACTGGCGTATATAAAGAAAATTCAATCAGAAAATGGTGGTGATGCTTTTATATATGGAACAACTCCCGTAGCGCCTATAGCTGCTGCGACTGATACAACTAAAAAAGCAGAAGAAAAGAAAAAAGGATAAACTAATTATAAAACGTATTTCTATAAAAGGGTTACAATGAACGATCAATTTCAGATACCGGCGAGTTTAAAAAGAACCAGTACAGCCTTAATGCTTATTGGCTTGCTTACGTTGATTTGTGGTGGTGTCTTCCTTTTAAAAGGTGACGAATTTGATAAAACACGTTTTTGGATAGTGTTATTGCAAACCAGCGTGTTCTTCCTGATGATATCATTGGTAAGTATATTTATACAGGCTGCATCTACACTGGCGCAAGGTAGTTGGATAGTGGCTTACCGCCGTGTGGCTGAGGCAATTGGTGCAAATGTTTGGGTGTTCGGTACCATTGCTGCGGTTATTCTATTTGCAATCGTTTTCGGATTTGATATCAATGGCCATAATAAGATATATGAATGGGTAACACCGCATGGCGATAAAATACTCGAAGGCAAATCTATATTCCTTAATTCAAAAATGTTTGTTGGGTTTACAGTAGTTACAATTGCTTTGTGGGCATTTTTTGGTCATAAATTCCGCGCATTATCATTGGCGCAGGAAAATGCGCCTAAAAACAGCCCCCGTATTCACTGGCAAACAGTAAGGTGGGCAGGTGTTTTCCTGGTGGTATATGCACTTACGCAAATGAGCACAACACCATGGATGTGGTTAATGAGCGTGCAGCCGCACTGGTTCTCTACTATGTTTAGCTGGTATACTTTTGCAAGTGCTTTTGTAAGTGGCATGTCGCTTATATTATTGTGGGTAGTGTATCTGAAAAATCAGGGCAACCTCATATTTGTTACTAAAGAGCATATGCACGATCTGGGTAAATTCATGTTTGCATTCAGTATCTTCTGGACATATACCTGGTTCGATCAATACATGTTGATATGGTATGGCAACATTCCTGAAGAAACAGTATTCTTTACATTACGCCAACATGGCCCGTATGCTATTTTCTTTTACTCGAATATCGTTATCAACTTTGTAATGCCGATATTGATATTAATGACACGCCCTAGCAAACGTAATTATTTTACGGCTACGTTCATGGCTATGGTGCTTATATTCGGCCACTGGTTAGATTTTTATCAAATGGTAGTTCCCGGCCCAATGGGAGATCATTGGAGCCTGGGTTGGTACGAATTAGGCGTGCTCGCGCTCTTCTCAGGCATTATGATGATCTGTGTATCGCACTCATTGGCAAAATATTCACTGATTCCTAAGAATAATGTATATCTGAAAGAATCAATAGTGCATTTAAGTTAATAAGATTAGGAAATTGAAGTGATTGGAAAATATTAAGGTTAAACATAAACACAAGTAAATACAAGCTGAACTGACTATGTCGGGATTTATATCAATAGCATTAGTTGCCCTGGTGTTCATTATCATATACCAGATCGGTAAAGCAAGCGAATACGCTGGCGTACTTCGCGGCGAAGAAAAAGTAAAAGTGCAGACCAATCGCACCATCGCCTGGCTGTTACTGGCGTTCTTTATTCTCGGCTTGTATGGCCTGTGGGAATGTAACGAAATGTTCAAAGGCAGGGTATTGAATATATCTGCTTCTGAGCAGGGTATTGAATACGACCGCATGTTCAACCTTACACTCCTGGTTACAGGCGTGGTATTCTTTGCTACACAAGCTGCTTTGTTTTGGTTTGCTTTTAAATACCAGTCAACAGAAAAACGCACTTCATTCTTCTACCCGCACAATAATAAATTAGAGATCATCTGGACAACAATTCCAGCTATTGCTATGGCAATATTGGTAGCTATTGGTTTACGCGCCTGGTTCAATATGACCTCAGAAGCACCCAAAGATGCGCAGGTAGTAGAAATTGTAGGTAAACAATTTAACTGGTTAGTTCGCTACCCCGGTAGAGACGGGGTTTTAGGTAAAAGAGATTTTCGTAAAATAAGTGATGCAGATAACATATTAGGGCTGGATTGGACTGATAAAGATAATATGGATGATGTGATCGTACAAAATGGTGAATTACATTGCGTGTTGGGTAAGCCGATTAAGCTGATCATTGGATCACGTGACGTGATACATGATGTTGGATTAGCGCATTTCCGTATGAAGATGGATGCTGTTCCGGGTATTGTTACAACACTCTGGTTCACGCCTGTGGTAAGCACTGAAAAAATGAAACAGATCACCGGTAATCCTAATTTTGTCTATGAAATATCATGCGACCAGATGTGTGGTAAAGGCCACTATTCTATGCGCGGTACGATAATAGTACACGAAACCCAGGCGCAATATGATGCGTGGATGTTAATGCAGCAGTCTTATTATTCAAGTGTTCATAAGCCCGCAGCGCCTGAAGAACAAAAGAAAGAAGTAAAAACAGATACTGTTAAAGTAGTAACGATGAAATAATCAGGTCCGCCTGTGGTGGATCATTTAAAGTGAAATAAAATGAGCAACGAAGAAATTATCATACAGGGGCCAAACATAGCACACGGAGCAGAAGCAGCTACCGATCATCATGGCCATGAGCATCACGAACAGCACTTTATCTGGAAGTATATATTTAGCCAGGATCATAAGATCATTTCAAAACAATTCCTGTTCACAGGTATATTTTGGGCTATTGTGGGTGCTATGTTCTCCGTGTTTTTCCGCTTTCAGTTAGGCTTCCCTGATTCTACTTTCCCTATTATGGAGAAAGTACTCGGAGATTGGGCTAAGGGTGGAAAAATATCACCTGAATTTTATTATGCGTTAGTTACCATGCACGGAACTATTCTTGTGTTCTTTGTGTTAACAGCCGGTTTGAGCGGTACGTTTGCAAACTTGCTTATTCCTTTGCAGATAGGTGCCCGCGACATGGCTTCGCCATTCCTCAACATGCTTTCTTATTGGTTCTTCTTCCTTTCAGGTTGTATTATGTTTGTTTCTTTGTTTGTAGAAACAGGCCCTGCAGCCGGTGGCTGGACATCGTATCCTCCTTTGAGTGCACTCAAAGAAGCCTCACTTGGTTCGGGTATAGGTATGGACCTTTGGATCATAAGTATGGCAACCTTTGTTGTCTCGTCACTACTGGGTGGTCTTAACTATATTGCCACTATATTAAACATGCGTACGCGTGGCATGACCATGACACGTATGCCGCTTACTGTGTGGGCATTGTTCTTTACAGCTATATTAGGTGTATTGTCATTCCCTGTATTATTCTCCGGTTTGATACTGTTGCTGTTCGATCGCAACATGGGCACCAGCTTCTACCTTTCTGAAATATTTATCGGTGGTAAAGCATTGCCACATATTGGTGGTTCTGCTATCCTATATCAGCACTTGTTCTGGTTCCTAGGTCACCCTGAGGTATACATTATCATGTTGCCGGGTATGGGTATGGCTTCAGAAATATTGTCTTGCAACAGTCGCAAACCTATATTCGGATACTTTGCTATGATCATATCATTAATTGGTATCACAGTACTTGCATTTGTGGTATGGGCGCACCATATGTTTGTTACAGGTATGAGTCCGTTCCTCGGTTCTATCTTTGTATTACTTACCCTATTGATCGCTGTACCGTCTGCGGTAAAAGTATTCAACTGGATAACAACCATGTGGCGTGGTAATCTCCGCTTCACAGTAGGTATGTTGTTCGCTATGGGCTTTGTATCGTTATTTATATCAGGTGGTCTTACAGGCTTGTTCCTGGGTAACTCTGCACTTGATATTCACCTGCACGATACTTATTTCGTTGTAGCGCACTTCCATATAGTAATGGGTGTATCTGCCTTCTTCGGTATGTTTGCCGGCATATACCACTGGTATCCTAAAATGTTTGGCCGCTTTATGAATAATACCTTGGGCTATATCCACTTCTTCATCACATTTGCTGGTGCTTACCTTATCTTCTGGCCTATGCACTATGAAGGTTTGGCGGGTATGCCGCGTCGTTATTACGATTACAGCGCATGGGAATCATTCAAATCATTCCAGGGCTTAAATGCGTTTATCAGTATTGTGGCGCTCATCGTATTCTTAACGCAGATCATGTTCGTTATCAATTTTGTTGCCAGCATATTCCGCGGTCGCAAAGTGTTAAATTCTAATCCTTGGAGTTCACCAACTTTAGAATGGACAACACCTACTATTGTGCCGCCACACGGCAACTGGCATGGTGAGATACCCGAAGTGCATCGCTGGCCTTACGATTATAAAGATGATGGTAATGGTAACGACTTCATTCCGCAAACAAGGCCTTTGGCCCCGGGTGAAGAATCACATTAATACTCAGTTACAATATATGAAACCGCCCTTTTGGGCGGTTTTTTTATGCTTTCTAATGGCTTTTCACCACTTATCATTATAGGATATCCCAATCGCTCTATAATAATATTGTGTATTATTTACCCTTACACATTCCGTAACTTTATACTAAGGACTAACAGTTAGCGATTACTATGGACGGTTTTCTTTTCTCTAAATACACTCCTCAAAAGGGCAAGCCACCATTCGACAGGTTAATGAACCTGTTTATGGAGATGCTGAATTATACAAATGGCGATGCTGCAGAGGCGTTGAACTGGCTTACAGAAATGGACAGGGAACATAAGCTTACAGGTGATGAATATGGCATTGGCGATTTTATTGAAGACCTAAAGAATAAAGGGTACCTGGAAGAAAATTCGCAAACAGGTGCTTTTGAAATTACTGCCAAAACAGAGCAAACCATTCGTCAGCGCTCTTTAGAAGAAGTATTTGGCAAGCTGAAGAAAGCCAAGCGGGGCAATCATCATACGTTTAAAACCGGCGTCGGAGATGAGATGAATCCTGAAACTAAGCCCTATGAGTTTGGAGATGCTCTTGAAACAATAGATTATACAGGTAGTCTCAAAAATGCTTTTGTCAATCATGGTATAGAACAGCTATCCCTACAGCAGGATGACCTGGAGATACATGAAACGGATTTCAAATCTCAAACATCCACGGTGCTGATGATTGATATTTCGCATTCCATGATATTGTATGGAGAAGATAGGATAACGCCTGCTAAGAAAGTGGCTATGGCATTGAGTGAATTGATAACTACCCGCTATCCTAAAGATACATTAGACATTGTTGTGTTTGGTAATGATGCATGGCAAATAGAAATGAAAGACTTACCTTATTTACAAGTGGGGCCTTTCCACACCAATACAGTGGCGGGTTTGGAGCTCTCTATGGAAATTTTGCGACGTAGAAAAAATCCCAACAAGCAAATATTTATGATAACCGACGGCAAACCAACTTGCCTGAAACAGGGAAATAAATACTATAAAAACAGCTTTGGTATAGACAGTAAAATACTCAATCGCACACTTAATCTGGCAGGGCAACTACGCAGGATAAAAATACCGGTTATTACATTTATGATCGCCCGCGATCCTTATCTGCAGGCTTTTGTGCGGAATTTCACTGAAGTAAATAATGGCAAAGCATTCTATTCATCTTTAGATGGCTTGGGACATTTTGTCTTTGAAGACTATGAGAGAAACAAAAGAAAAACGGTAAGATAGTGAGATGGTTAACTCACTAATGTTCCCACGCCTTTACCCGTAACCACACTCAGTAAATTACCCGGCGTGTTCATGTCAAACACAATAATAGGAAGATTGTTTTCCTGGCAAAGTGTGAAGGCGGTCATATCCATCACTTTCAGTCCCTTACTGATAACGTCTGTAAAGCTTAGTTTGTCAAAACGTTTGGCTGTCTTATCTTTCTCAGGATCAGAGGTGTAAATGCCGTCAACGCGTGTACCTTTCAGTATCACACCTGCGTTGATCTCTATGGCTCGCAGTGAACCTGCTGTATCTGTAGTAAAATAAGGATTACCAGTGCCTGCGCCGAATATCACTACACGTCCTTTTTCAAGGTGCCGTATGGCACGACGGCGTATATAAGGCTCTGCTACTTGTTCCATTTTTATAGCGCTTTGCAGGCGGGTTTTTACGCCCACTTTTTCAAGGGATGATTGCAGCGCCATACCATTGATAACAGTAGCCAGCATGCCCATATAATCTCCCTGGGCACGTTCTATCCCAGTTTCAGATTCGTTCATACCGCGATATATATTGCCACCACCTATTACTACTGCCACCTGCACACCAATATCAGTTATTGCCCTGATATCATTGGCATATTGGTCAAGCATTTTGGGGTCAATACCAAAATTGCGGTCACCCATTAATGATTCACCTGATAATTTAAGCAGTACTCTGTTGAATTTTGGCAGCATGGATATATATACTTTGCAGTGCAAAGAAATAAAAAACTTTGACTGATAGAAAGGGTTGTGTAAAATAATATAATAAACTGCTGCAGATTACCGATAAAGCTGGATTTTACATAATTGTATTTTGCCTTATATAGGATGAAACGCTCCTTTTATCAAATAAAACTGTCCATTCGTCAAATACCTGAAAAAATAAAGAAACTCTATACAATATTTGTGTCTGCTTTAAACATTACCTTTTAACTATAAATGATACCCTTATGAAAAAACATTACTTATTGCTCTTATTTATTTTGTTTGCAAGCCGTCTTTTTGCTTCGCACCTTATTGGTGGAGAACTGCGCTACGATTTTAATGGCACAAACTATTCTGTAAGTATGATCATGTATATGAACTGTGCGGGTATTCCTCCTTCTTCTTCTATGGAAATTGACTATGCATCAACTGCTTATGGTGCCAGTTCAAGGGCAGTGTCGCTTACAAGGGTTGATACACTCAGCGGGATATACTGCCCGGGTGCAGGAGCAAATTGTTCAGGCACCAGCGGATACCTGCTATATCTGAAATGCACGTATACCGACACGATAACACTACCCCCGGCATCTGATTGGATTATTTCGACCAATAATGCAGCACTAATAGCAAGTATTGCTAATTTATCATCCCCTGGAAGCCACAATTTATATTTATCTGCAGGACTCGATAACTCATCTGCTGAAAACAACAGTGCAGTGATAGCTAATAATCCACCGTTTTTTATATCAAGAAATACAGTCAACACCATTACATTAGATCCTGTTGATGCTGATGATGACAGCGTTGTTTGTCAAATGGTACAACCTCGGGATGGTTCTGGCACAAGCTCGTCTCCTATCCCGTATGCATCAGGCTATTCGCTTACTTATCCTTTAGGCACAGGCACAAGTACCAGTATCTATGGTATTGATCATTGGTTGTACATTACAACAAACTCAACCCTCGGTCAATTTGAACTGGCCATGAAAACATTAGAATACAGGCATCACAGTTTAATAGGATATACAACTCGTCAATGGATGAGTATTACTACCAGCTCTCCTGTACCTAAACCACCTTATTTATATACTGAATATACATACCCTGCAGTGCCAGGTAGAACAGATAGTGCTATTGTTCAATTTTTAGATTCAACAACAACAGATTCAATATTTGTAGATTTTGCAACTACCAATAGCTGGAGTTATACTATAACAAAGAGCCCTTCAACAGGCTTTTGCGAGGGGAAAATAAAATGGACCACACCTTCTACAGTTAGTCCGTCAACTTACCCATTCTTCTATATCTATGCAAGAGCATATGATCATTCATGTCCATATGCTGCAGAAACATGGATACCATTGTGTATACATGTAGTATATCCGAATGATTCTGTTTGGCCGGGCGACGCAAATGCTGACCATATTGTAAATGTATACGATGCCCTTGCTGTAGCCGTAGCTTATGGTAAAACAGGCCCATCCAGACCTAGTGCGAGCACTACATGGGTGTCTCAATACTGTGCTCCCTGGAGCTATACTTTTTCCTCCGGCATCAATATGAACAATGCGGATTGTAATGGCGATGGCGTAGTAAATCTATCTGACCTGGGTGCTATTATTAGTAATTATGGATTAACACATCCGCGTGGAGGGTGGAGTAGTGGCGCTAAGATGGTTGGCCTACCGGATCTGTATTTTGACCTGACCGGAATAAAATTAACACCCAGGGCCAATGTTACGATACCGATAGTATTGGGTAACAGCACTGTACCTGTAAGTAAAGTATATGGTGTTGCCGGTAGCGCGCTTGTATCAGGCATTGTACCTTCTACAGATGCTACGATAGCAAGTCCTGCAACTACCTGGATGGGAACTTCTGCAAATACGCTCAGTTTAAATAAGTCGATCAATGCTAATAAGACTGATTTTGCATATGCAAAGACAGACCATGTAAATGCAGCGGGTCAAGGTATTATTGCTACTATCAGCTTAACAGTTCCTTCAACAGCAGCAATCGGTACACAGGTCATACTGTCTTTTACAAATATGAAGTTTATAGACAGTGCCGGGAATCCCATTGATAGTTTATTCAATGTATTATCAGATACATCTTCCGTAACAACGGATATACCTAATGTAAGTAACATTATAGCATCTGCAGCGGTGGTGCCAAATCCATCTACAACATCTGCTCAAATAAAATTATCGTTAGAAACTGATGCGACATTGCAACTCAGTATAACAGATATTGTTGGTAAAACTGTTTGGTCGTTAAGCGGAAATTATCGCTCAGGCATACAAAATATTGCTATCCCCTCTTCTTCACTGGCACCAGGAATGTATATGGTGCAAATAGAAGGAGATGGTTGGAAGTACCCAGTAATAAAATGGGTAAAAGAATAGGTGGGTTAATTTTTATTATGAGGTGCGTCTTCTGGCGCACCTTTTTTATATCCTTGCTCTCCAGGGTATCTCCTGCACTCCGTTGATATGAGAAATATACCGTGCTAATACAAATAGCAGATCAGACAAGCGGTTCAGGTACATGATTATGAGTTCAGGGATATATTCTTTTTCTTCCTGCATATGCACACAAATGCGTTCTGCTCTGCGGCACACACAGCGGGCAACATGGCAGGTAGAAGCAGCAAGGTTTCCACCCGGTAAAATAAAAGCATACATTTCCGGAAGTGATTCATTCATTTCGTCAATACGCTGTTCCAGCCATTGCACATCGCTGTCATGTAGGTCGGGCAATTTCATTTTTACATCTTTATCGGGGTTGGTTGCCAGTACCGAACCAATAGTAAACAAGCGGTCTTGAATCTCACGTATCCAATCACTTATTTTTTTATTGTCGCACATATCATTTACCATACCCAAAAATGAATTGAGCTCATCTACAGTGCCATAACTTTCTATGCGTATATGGTGTTTAGGAACACGCACTCCACCAATCAAGCTGGTGCTGCCTTTATCACCTGTTTTAGTATATATTTTGAATGCCATGTACTAATTAGATATAGAAGCTGCTATATTAAATTCTTTATTAGGGTTCGCATTAGCAAGGTCTGTTTCTATTTGACCATCTCTTATTTTTACTATGCGGTGTGTATATTTTGCAATGTCTTCTTCGTGGGTAACCAGTACAACTGTATTACCGCCATCATGTATCTTACCAAATAATTCCATGATCTCAATGGAGGTTTTTGTATCAAGATTACCCGTTGGTTCGTCAGCAAGTATTAAAGAAGGGTTATTTACAAGCGCTCTGGCTATAGCCACACGCTGGCTTTGGCCGCCCGAAAGCTCATTTGGTTTATGATGCGATCTGTCACCGAGCCCTACTTTGTCAAGCATAGTACGTGCCCGTTCTTCGCGGGCTGCTTTATTTACCCCGGCATATATTAATGGAAGTGCTACATTTTCCCATGCTGTAAGCCTTGGTAATAAATTGAATTGCTGAAATACAAAGCCTATTTCCATATTCCGTACATCAGCCAGCTCATCATCATGCATATTGCTAACATTCTTCCCGTTTAAAATATACTTGCCGCCTGTTGGTGAATCAAGGCAACCCAATATATTCATCAAAGTAGATTTACCCGATCCGGATGGTCCCATTAACGCCACATATTCGTTAGAATGTATTGTAAGATTGATACCCTTTAGCACAGGCAATTCCTGCTTACCTAAAAAATAACTCTTCTTAAGTTCGTTCAATAATATTAGTTCTTTCATTTTGAGCTGCTATTTTCAAAAATACGTATAATTTTATCGTTCGTTATGATATGCTTTCCTAATTGTAAGATCAATATTGGATTATATGTTATCAATAAGCGTGCTGACGGGTTTCATGACCTTGAAACAGTCTTTTACCCTTTACAGATTTGTGATGCACTGGAAGTTATAGGGTCAGAAGTGTTTGGTTTGAAAACGTATGGTATACTTATAAAAAGCGATGAACAAAATAACCTGGTATGGAAGGCATATAGCTTATTACAAGAGAAATTGCCGAATAAGATAAAACCGCTAGATGTACATCTACTAAAAAATATACCTACGGGCGCAGGCTTAGGGGGAGGTTCAAGCGACGGGGCGCATATGTTGTTATTGATGAATAATTATTATAAACTGGGATTAAGCAAAAATCAATTAGCTGAGCTGGCATTGCAATTAGGGAGCGATTGTCCGTTCTTTATTTATAACATACCTCAATTTGCAAAAGGCAGGGGAGAAATAATGAACTCGGTTGATCTCGACCTATCAAAATATAGTATACAGTTGATATGCCCTGAGGTACATATATCAACTGCAGAAGCATTTAAAATGATAGAACCACAGGCGGCACCTTTTGACCTAAGAAAGGTAAACGAATTGCCAATTGAACTTTGGAAAGAATATATAAGTAACGATTTTGAACTGCCTGTATTTGCAAAGCACCCTGAAATAAAAGTAATAGCAGACCAACTATATCAGCAAGGTGCCATCTATGCTTCTATGACCGGTAGTGGCAGCGCTGTGTATGGAATTTTTAATAAAGGAGAGAAGGCTACTATCACAGGAGTCCATTCGTTCAAAAGCTATTATATAAAATAAAAAAGCCCCCTTTAGCGGGACTTTCTCTATGGAAATGAATTTGTTTTACTTTATTTCAGCAACTAATTTCTTGAATGCTGTAGGTTCATTCATAGCAAGATCAGCCAACACTTTACGATTCAGGTCTATACCCTTAGCTGCTAATTTGCCTATGAATTGTGAATAGCTCATGCCTTCTTCGCGGCATGCAGCGTTAATACGTACGATCCACAAAGCACGATAATCGCGCTTCTTGATCTTGCGGCCTACATATTTATAACCGAGGCCTTTCTCTAATACGTTTTTAGCAACGGTATATACGTTTTTACGCTTGCCGTAGAAACCTTTAGCCTGCTTTAATACTTTCTTTCTTCTTGCGTGTGACGCTACCGAATTTACCGAACGTGGCATATCTTAAATAATTAATGTCGTTTTTATCTGTTTATTACATACAAAGCATGCGCTTAACCAGGCGCTCATTTGCAGAGCTTACCAGTGCACCCTCGCGAAGGCGACGCTTGCGTGTTTTTGATTTCTTTGTTAACAAGTGGCTCTTAAAAGCTTTATACCTGCGTATCTTTCCTGTACCTGTAACTTTAAAGGTCTTTTTGGCACGGGAATGGGTCTTCATCTTTGGCATTGGTTCTCAAATTTGGGACTGCAAAGGTAGCCTAAAAACTGTAAAGTAAAAAATCATCTCTCAAAAAAATAATGTACCCCAGAATAGACATATTATATTTATTTTATCATTAATATAATATATATCGTCCCGATTTTATCGTTATTTTTACGCCAAGCTATTAATATATATGGCATTATTAAGATTCAGGGTATACTGGGAAGAGGACGACCAGGTATACAGGGACATAGAGCTAAAGGCAGGACAGAGCTTTTTGGAGTTTCATAAATCTATTCTTATTGCTTTTGAGTTTGATAGCAAGCATAGCGCCTCTTTTTTTGAAAGTAATGAGCGTTGGACGAAAAGCGGCAGAGAAATCAATTCTGAGGTATTGGTGAACAAAAAAGATGCCCCGGCCTTATCAATGATCAAAACACCTGTATCTGCATTGATTGCGATACCTGATCAAAAATTTCTATATATATATGATCCGGCCAAGAATTGGACTTTCCTTGTAGAGTTATTGGGGGTGAATAAAGAGGAAGACCCCAGGCGAACTTACCCTTATATTTTTAGAAAAGAAGGTATAGCTCCTTCACAATATGGTATAAAAGGACTCACTAGCGATAAAATGATCGAGATAGAAGAGAAGTATGATCTAGGTGCTGATGAAATGGCAGAAGGTTTTGGGAGTGAGGGTGAGGAAGCCGCAAGTGGTGGAGGGGAAGAAAGTGCAGGCGAGGAAATAGTTGGGGGTGAAGAACTTTAATGAAACACTATTTTGTCCTAATAATTATCAGGATGATTTTTGACCTTTGAATTCCTTTGTAAATACAGTTTACATTATTGCAGGCCCTACAGCTGTAGGTAAAACACGTATTGCTATTGATCTGGCAAAACGCCTGCATACTTCTATTATTTCTGCAGATAGCAGACAATGTTATCAAGAAATGAGTATTGGCACTGCTAAACCAACACAACAGGAATTACAAGAAGTACACCACTATTTTATTGATGAATTTTCTGTTACGCAATCTCTTACTGCTGCCGACTATGAAAAATTATCATTAGGCTACCTGGAAGGAATATTTAAGACAAATAGTGCTGCTGTTGTTTGCGGAGGCACTGGTATGTATATACAAGCGCTGTGCAATGGTTTGGATGAAATGCCGGAAACAGATAAAGAAATTGCAGAAGGTATAGATAGGCAATACAAAGAAAAAGGAATGGAATGGTTGCAACAGACTATTAAAAAAGAGGACCCTGTATTTTATGAAAAAGGCGAGATACAAAACCCTGCACGAATGATGCGGGCATTGATATTTATGCGTTCTACAGGTGAAAGCATTATTAATTATCGTACAGGTGTAAAAAAACAAAGACCTTTTACCATCATCAAGATCGGTTTGGAGTTATCACGTGATATATTGTATGAGCGTATTAATAAGCGTGTAGACATGATGGTACAGGAAGGTTTATTGGACGAAGTAAAAAGATTGTACCCTTTAAAGCAGTTGAAGAACTTGCAAACGGTAGGTTATTCAGAACTGTTTGAGTATATGGATGGTAAATACTCACTGGAGGATGCCCTATTAAAAATAAAGCAGCATACGCGTAATTATGCCAAGCGACAAATGACTTGGTTTAAGAATGATAAACAAACTACCTGGTTGCGTGCTGATGATGAGAAGATAGTTGATAAGATATTATTGTCAAAATAAAAAAGCTCACCGCTATTGCGATGAGCTTTTTATAAACTATTAGTTCATTAAGACTTTTTAGTGTCTTTAGTTTCTTTCTTGTCTTTGTCTTTACAATCTTTAGAGCAATGTTTTTTGTCTTTGCAGCAGCTTGCTTCTTTTTTGCTGCAATTTTTCTTGTCTTTACAGCAACTGCTTTTACCATCATGCGCCATTACACTGCTGGCTATCATCAGAAGTCCGAGAAATAGAGTGAGTTTTTTCATTAGAAATATCTTTTTTGAATGAGTATCAAAGATAAGGAAATATATAATTCAAACTTTGTTAAAGTTCCCTCTCAAAAAGAGGGGATTAGGGCTACATTTCGGCTAATATAGTCATACCATTCTTAACCACATCGCCGATCTTTACTTTTACCGCTGTGCCAATGGGGAAGAAAATATCTACCCTTGAGCCAAAGCGGATAAAACCAAATTCAGCGTTTTGCTTCACATTATCTCCTTCTTTTACATAATAGCAAATGCGTCTTGCCAATGCACCTGCTATCTGTCTTAATAAAAGCGTGGTTTTGTTATTGCCAATTACCACTGTGGTGCGTTCATTTTCAGTAGACGATTTAGGATGCCATGCTACCAGGTATTTGCCGGGATGATACTTCATGTATTTTACTATGCCGCTTATCGGATTACGGTTCACATGTACATTGAGTGGCGACATAAAAATAGACACTTGCAGGCGCTTGTCTTTAAAATATTCAGGTTCAAAAGTCTCCTCTATTACCACTACTTTTCCGTCTGCAGGAGCTGTAATGATATGCTCACCCGCAGTGAATGTTCTTGTCGGTATACGGAAGAACCAGATGATCCAAAACCAAAGCAGGAAGAAAATGGTATTTAAAGAATAAAACAGCCACATGATACTATTTAGAAAATGATAAGATATAAATCCTAATATAGCCCATGTAATGGTTGCGATCAAAATATATTTTGTGCCTTCGCGATGAATTGTCATGGCGCAAAAGTAAATTTTTCCATAAAGAAATAAGCATAAAAAAATGCAAATGGTATCGCAACCAATAAAGAATCAAAACGGTCCAATGCACCACCGTGTCCCGGCATTAAATTGCCTGAATCTTTTACACCCGCAAGGCGCTTCAATTTAGATTCAAAAAGATCTCCTGCAGTGCCTGCTACGGAAGCACATAATGCCAGTATGATCCAATCCTGTATGTGAAGACCCTTTTTAAAATAAGTAAAAAGGATTGCTATTAACATTGTACACACTATGCCCCCAATTGTTCCCTCCCAGGTTTTTTTGGGAGAAGCAGCTGAAAAGGGTGTGCGCCCGAAGAATGAACCGCTGATATATGCCATAGTATCATTCACCCATATTAGAAGTACCAACCCCAATGGTATAAAATGGTCAATAGCTCTTAACGAAATGAACAAGCCTAAAGGAAGAGATATATACAGCACGGCACCAAATGAAAATAAAACAGGTGTGATGTTTTTTTCGCTTCCGCCCGCCGTTAGCAATATTATAGTAGCAGGAACACATGCCATTAAAGGAGAAATAAACAATAATAAAAATGAATAGTGGCTATTATTGCCCATTAGTAAAATGGTAATAAATAGGAGACCGAGTATTTGGCTGGCGATAATAAACCATACAGACCAGTTGGCTTCTAGCTCTATTTTTTTTGCAAGTCTGAAGTAATCATTAATGCAAAAAAAATGAATTAGCACAATAAGTGCAAAATATGTCCATTCATTCCACAACAACCCTGTTAGCATTATTGCTGCAAATACTATTGCGCTGCCGGTACGGGTGAGAAATGTGGGAATGTTTAAAGGCATATATTTAAATCAAAAGTAAAAAGTCAAAAGCTAAAAGTTAAGAATTTACCTGTTTTTCTGCTGCTAATTCCTCCAGCGTAAAATCATTGGCCCAGTTATTTGGTAATGGTGTGCGGTTTTTCCATAGCAGGTAGAAGCATAGAATAAAAAAGAATGCTGCAATAATAACTACATAGATAGGGTAGTGGTCTATGTCGTTTAGATTTGACATGCCTGGTGCAAGTTTATTTAAGGTGAGATATACTATCATCACCTGTATGGTATTGTATGTGCAATGCGAGATGATATTCGCCCAAATGGTGCCGTTATAGTAATAAATATAGCTGAGCACCATGCCAGATAACATGATAGGGAGAAAAGCATAAATCTGCGCATGAAAAAAAGCGAAGAAAATACCCGATATTAATGCTGATGCAAGTATCCTATGTGTTGCTTTATAACCAAATCGCATAATAATGCCTCTGAATAATAATTCTTCACCAATGGGCGCGACAACACTTGTCATCAGCAAACACATAATTAATTCAGACACAGAATGCATGTTTAATATGGCTTTATATGCCTCTTCTGTTTTGGTTTGTGTCATCTTTACAGTGGAGCCGAGGTCTATCATTTTTAAATAATAAAGTAATTGCTGCGCCAATGGGATAAGCGTGACCATCAGTATCATACTGATAATGATATTAGAGATTTTGGAAGGTTTTCTAAAACCAAGATAAGTTAATGGTTTCGGGTGTGTGAGATAGGCAAAAATTAAAGCAGTGCCGCAAAAGGTTAAGAGATTACCAATTAATTCGATAATACGAGCGGCTTGTATCGAGCGTGTACCTGTATTGCTGTTTATTTCATTATAAGTAGTAACGCCAGTGATTAAACGACCTATATTAAAAGCAAGCAGGTATCCAAATATCCCAATTACAAATAACATAACTATAAAAAGGAAAACCTGAATTTTTGCAGGGTAGGTGCGCCAGTATTTTGTAAACATACTTTAATTTTTCCGTGCAAAGGTAATAGAGTATTATTTACTAACAGTTAAGGCCAAAACAACGTCATACAGTATATAATAGAGCAATTGAAACATTAACATCAATTTATATACCATATCTGAAAAGCATTGTTTTTTTAGTTATTTTTGAATGCTCAAACCATGTGAATGGAAGAATTATCTGCAGGGCCTTTATTAAGCAAAATCAACTCACCCGACGATCTGAAGAAACTAGACAAGTCGCAGTTGCAACAAGTGTGCAATGAGCTGCGCCAGTTTATTATAGATTGTGTAAGTGTGCATGGCGGTCATTTTGGCGCCAGCCTTGGTGTAGTTGAATTAACAGTGGCATTGCATTATATTCTCAACACCCCCGATGACCAATTGGTTTGGGACGTAGGCCACCAGGCATATGGACATAAAATTCTTACCGGCCGCAGAGATAATTTTTATACGAATCGCAAATATGGCGGGCTCAGCGGTTTCCCCAAACGCAGCGAGAGTAAATATGATGCATTTGGAGTAGGCCATTCATCTACTTCTATATCTGCAGCATTGGGTATGGCTATTGCATCAAAATACAAAGGTGAAACACAACGCCAGCATGTAGCTGTCATAGGCGATGGGGCAATGACTGCAGGTTTACCTTTTGAAGCATTGAATCACGCAGGTGTAAGTAATGCGAATATATTAGTGATACTGAACGACAATAACATGTCTATCGATCCGAATGTAGGCGCGCTGAAAGAATATCTTGCAGACATTACCACATCCCATAAGTACAATAAATTTCGCGATGATATATGGAAGCTGTTAGGTAAACTTCCATATCCTGATTTTCAACATAGCTTGGCATCAAAAATAGAAGCAGCTGTAAAAGGCGCCATATTAAAGTCAAGCAATCTTTTCGAATCCTTAGGCTTCCGTTATTTCGGGCCTATAGATGGACATAATATTACCAAGTTGGTAGAGATACTCAACGACCTGAAAGATATTTCGGGCCCTAAAGTATTGCATATAAAAACAGTAAAAGGAAAGGGCTACGATCTGGCAGAGAAAGACCAAACCTTGTGGCATGCGCCCGGCACATTTGATAAAGTAACAGGTAAGATCAATAAAAAGATATCTGTAGTAATAGAGCCACCCAAATACCAGGATGTATTCGGGCATACCATCGTAGAACTGGCAGAAAAAAATCCATTGATACTAGGTATTACACCTGCCATGCCTTCGGGCTGTTCATTGAAGATAATGATGGATGCTATGCCTGACAGGGCCTTTGATGTAGGCATAGCAGAACAACATGCAGTAACGCTGAGCGCTGGTCTTGCCACACAGGGTATGAAAGTGTTCTGCAATATTTACAGCACATTTATGCAGCGTGCCTATGACATGGTAATACATGATGTGGCGATACAAAAACTGCCGGTAATATTTTGCCTGGACAGGGGAGGGTTAGTAGGTGAAGACGGCCCTACACATCATGGATTGTATGATATTGCCTATATGCGCTGTGTGCCGAATATGGTAGTGAGTGCACCTATGAATGAATCTGAATTGCGCAACCTGATGTATACAGCGCAACTGCCTGAAACAGATGTGCCTTTTTCTATACGCTATCCACGCGGACAAGGTGTAATGCCTGAGTGGCAAACACCATTTGAAAAAATAGTGATCGGAACAGGGCGCAAAATAAAAGATGGAGAAGAAGTAGCCATACTCAGTTTGGGCCATCCGGGAAATTTTGTTGTGAACGCCTGCAAAGAATTGGCTACAGAAGATATTCATCCTGCACACTATGATATGCGATTTGCAAAACCGCTTGATGAAAAGCTGTTGCATGAAGTTGCTAAGCGTTATAATAAAATAATAACAGTAGAAGATGGTACTGTAAAAGGCGGTTTTGGCAGCGCGGTATTAGAATTTATGGCTGCCAATAACTACAATCCCGAAGTAAAAACAATGGGTGTGCCTGACCGTATAGTAGAGCACGGAAAACCGGACGAATTATATCGCGAATGCGGCTTTGATGTAAAAGGCATTGCTGCAGCAGTAAGAGATATGTTAGGCACTCAACAGAAAAAAGCTTCTATCTCATCGCCGGGCAAAGCACTTAATTAAACAGCTATCTCTTCCAAATGTTAAAGTTTTCTTAAGGGAGGCGTATATCTTTTCAGATGCGTATATAACAGGCATAATATTATAGTAGGTTTGTAATGAAATCAAATAGCTGCATGAGATCGAAACTTTTACCTTTTCTTATTGTATTGGTGGTATTGGCGGGTTGCAAAAACAAGGGCAACAAGTTTACGGTTATTGGAGAAATAACAAACATGCCGCGTCAAAAAGTAATGCTTGAAGAGTTGGGTGTGAATGATGTAATTACGCTTATAGACTCAGGTACTTCTACAGATAAAGGCACTTTTGAATTATCGGGCAACGCCCCTGAAATGGGACTTTATCGCCTTCATTTTGCAGAACAAAAATTTATCTTGCTTTCTATTGACAAGGGTACCGCAAAGGTTACATCAGACTGGGATCACCTTGAAAATTACAAAGTAGAAGGTTCGTCTTCGTCCGAAGGCCTGCACCAATTTCTAATTGCCATAGATGAGCATTTACGCGATTTCAATACCATGAAAACTGTTATGGACAGCCTTACCATAAGGGCGAATGACAGCATATTGCGTGTGGCTCAGGCCGATTTTAAAGACATGAGAGAATCTTTTACCAGGTTTGTTGAACAATACGCAGATACCACTCAATACCTGCCCAATGCAGTTTTTGCCGCCCGCATTTTGAATGTAAAAGCTGAAAAGGATTTTTTACGTGCATTTATGCAGGGTTTAGACAGGAGATTCCCAAATTCTAAAATGGCTAAGGATTTCGAAACATTTTATACGACTACACTTACTAACCTGGAGCAACCTCCTACACAAAATGCGGGACCTGATATTGGTACGATGGCTCCGAATATTACAATGAACACTCCGGAAGGGAAGCAGGTTTCCCTTGCTTCCTTAAAAGGGAAATATGTGTTGCTCGATTTCTGGGCATCATGGTGTGGACCCTGCCGTGCTGAAAATCCGAATGTAGTAGCGGCCTATACAAAATACAAAGACAAGAATTTTACAGTGTTTAGCGTATCGCTCGATGATAAAAAAGAAAATTGGCAAAAAGCCATTCAGGACGACGGGCTTTCATGGACGCATGTAAGTGACCTGAAACGCTGGGAATCTTCTGCAGCAAAACTATATAGTATCCAGGCTATACCTTCCAACTTCCTGATAGATCCGAGCGGAAAAATAATAGCACGCGACCTGCGTGGCGATGACCTCGATCAGAAATTGGCTGAATTATTGCATTAGTCGTTATGATGTGATTGCAATTTATCCTTAAGCCGGTGCAAATGCCTTTTACCGAAGTGTATATCAGTTCCTATACTTAGCAAAATAAGATGTACATCATATCCTGCATAGGGCTGAATGCCTTTGTCTGTGAACTGAGGATTCATAAAATTGTTCAAATAGTATTCCAGCTTAAAAGTAATACCCGGTTTTACAGAGAAGCCTGCAAATATAGTAGGCATAAAAGCAGGCGTGCGTGCGCTGAACCATGAATTGAATTTTTGCTTTTCACTTCTTTTAATGAACCCTTTTTCTTTATAATTAAACGGCATTTCAATATCCATGCCTGCAAAGAAATACCTGCGCCCCCTCAGGTTGCCAAATTTTAAAGCAATAGGTATACAAAGATTATACGTGCGATGCTTTACGGTGCTATCTCCCATTTTCTCAATAAAACCTACATTTTTTATACTCACCCCCGTGAAAAAACCGATGTCACTCGTGATGTCATAATTATAGGTAGCTCCGGCGTTAATAAAATAGCTGAATCTTAATGTTCCCATTTTACTACTGTTAATCGGGTTTTGTACGGTTGCTGTTGAGAAAATAGCTCCTTCCAGCGAATTCCCCCAATACCATGTGCCCTGTTGCCGGTGGCGTGTATTATATGTTGAGTCCATATCATGTTCTCCGGCATATGTGTTCGCTTGTATAGAACAACAGATCACTAATAAAAAGCATATCAGCCTGGTAAATTTCATATTATGAGCAGTTTGGCCGCAAAGGTAATATCTGCCCTGCAAAAATTGGGTAGTGTCTCAGTTTGATTTTTAAACTTTCTTTTCGGTATAGTTATATAACTTTGTCATATGACTAAGAAGCCAGTACGTAAGGATACCAACCAGCTTGCAAAAAATGTTGTAGAAATTCTTACAGGGCAGAAGCCTAAGCCCAAAAAGAAGAAAGCTTTGAGGGTTGCAGGTAAGAAATAGATTTATTATTTTTGTACTAACAAAAACGCCCCGTAGAGACGGGGCGACCAGCTGGTAACTGGATTTTGATTTGTAATAGCTCGGGGTTTTACTGATACTTCACTTCCAATGTGTGACGTGTTGCTGATACACCAACTATTTCCAAAATAACTTAGGGGCTATAATAGCCCCTTTTAATTATGGTGATTATATATCACGCTTAGATTTTCCGAACAATGAGCAAGCGCAAGAGTAAATATAAAGAACCAATCAAAATAGAGGGAGATATATCTTTTGAAGAAGCCATGAAAAAGATAGTTACAACTCCTGCTAAGAACGTTGAAGAGGCTATTAAAAAGGAAAAAAAGAAAAAGCTACTAACAGGCGGTAAATCTCAAAAACTATTACCTAAGCCTAAGAAGTAACTTCGTCATCAACCCACCAAAAACCATCTAATAATTCATTTATGTCCTTTCTTCTCGCTGGAATTACTGTTAAATACCCACTTATATAATTTACACTCGAACTTTCTTGAAAAGAAATATATTTGGTTGGCTCAATTTCTGCAACAATATATGCAACATACTCACCTTCTTCACTATCATTAAATAATGCTTCTTCATTTACAGAAATGGGGTATTTGTATAATACATCTCCCGCAATAATATTATTAAAATCTTCTTTGTTTACTTTTCGTTTCATACTCAAATTTATTGAAATATTTTAGTTTTGGGTTAAACAAGTAAGTAATCACCTGAAATTAATGCTATGTTATGCGGATATATTTTACACTTATCCACATAGACTGCCTTTTATAACGTGTAATATTCGTAAATTTGTAAAACGACAAATGCCCCGTTGGAGCGAGGCATCTGTAAGTAGATTAAGTTGTCAAATTGATACTGCAAAGGTAAATCCTTTTTTGGACTTTGCAAACAATCTTATCTATTACGGTAACCTATACCTGCGGGTGCATTTGTCATATTGTTTAACCATTAAATTGATAACAAATGACACAGACCCAACAACTTGTATTGGTCTATCATGACAAAATCACGACCACCTCGATGAAGGTGGCGGAAGCCTTTGACAAAGAACATAAAAATGTTCTTAGAGACATCGAAACCCTTGAATGCAGTGAGGAGTTTTCACGGCTCAATTTTGAGCTGTCAAAGCGCACGGTTCGGGGCAAGGATTATCCGTTCTATTTTATTACCCGTGACGGATTCTCATTTCTCGCTATGGGATATACGGGCGCCAGAGCCGCCCAATTTAAGGAGGAGTTTATAAAAGCCTTTAACCGCATGGAACATGCCTTATTCAAGGCAACAACACCATCATTAGTTCCTACTTATAGTAAGAGAATATTGAGTTTGGCAGCAAAAAATTGTCCTTCAAACAGGTGGTGTATTTTCGACCAAGCTAATGAGATAATGTTACTAATAGAAAAGGAGGTGGGTAGCGTAAGCGAATATGACCTTGTTGATGGTTCTATTGGTCAGTACTGGTCTAAATTCAGAGCAGGCATGCCGTGGGCTAAGACAGTATCACAGTATTGGTATGAGTTTAATGACAAAAGGGGTAATCAGTTAGCTGCCTGCTATGAGTATCTGGAACTGGAACATTTTAAAGTATGGCTTAAAAATGTTTATAGGGTCGAGCACTTGCCAGACTACTTATATAATAAGTATAAAAAAGACCCATTAATGTTGCCGCGAGTGCAGGCATTCACGCCAAAGTTATTGGGAAAACCTCAAAAGTAATTGCCATATTACTATTGTGAATTTAAGGGGCTGCATTAGTAGCCCTTTTTTTATTCATATCTGACATAGAAGTAGAATATTTATTTTCTTAAAATGAGACACTGCCAAAAATTGCAGTTTTTTTCCTATGGCACGACTATTGAAAGTATCTTTGGTGTTGCTTTTATATAAAGCAAATTAGAAAGTATTGTCATAATGGCTGAAACAAAATCAAGATTAAATATGCTTCTTTCCCAACCTGAACAGGAAATGGAATTTATGCCTATTGTTCCCCTGGGCGAGGATGAAATGGACGAAAATGAAAAAGGTAATCTGCCTGATGAAGTGCCTTTGATAGCATTGCGTAACACCGTACTCTTTCCTAACGTAGTATTACCTATTACTGTAGCCCGCGATAAATCTGTAAAAGCTATTACAGAAGCGCAGAAAAATGGCAAATGGATAGGTGTAATAGCACAAAAAGATAGTAATAACGATGACCCCATGCCGGAGGATATTTACAAGACCGGTACTTTGGCGAAAATTGTAAAAGTTATCAAGCTACCTGACGAAAATACAACTGTATTTATCATGGGGCGTATGCGCTTTCACGTAGAATCATATACGCAGGTAGATCCCTATTATACGGCTAAGATCAGGTATCTCGATGATCAGTTCCCTAAAAAAGACGCTGAATTTGATGCGCTCATATCAGCCATTAAAGATCATGCAGAACGTATATCACAACAATCGGGACAGCTACCGCAGGAAACTGCAATGGTATTGCGAAATATTGAACACCAGTCTTTTCTATTGCATTTTGTAGCATCTAATCTGAATACAAAGCTTCCGGATAAACAGGCTTTGCTGGAAGAAAATGATATAAAAGTGCGGGCAGAGCGGTTGCTGCAATTATTGCAATCTGAATTGACGTTGGTAGAACTGAAAAATGAGATCACCAATAAAACCCGCGCTGATATAGATAAGCAGCAGCGTGAATATTTTTTGCAGCAGCAACTTAAATCCATTCGCGAAGAATTAGGGGGAGAGCCTAACGATAGGGAAATAAAAGATCTGCAGAAAAAGGCTGAGAATATGAAGTGGACAGAAGCAGCCAAAGAACTTTTTCAGAAGAATGTAGAAAAGCTGGAACGTATGCACCCAAGTACGCCTGACTATTCAGTCATTTATAATCATCTCGACCTGATGTTGGATCTGCCATGGAGCACCTATACAGAAGATAAATATGATCTGAAGCAGGCAAAAAAAATACTGGACAACGACCACTATGGTATGGATAAGATAAAGGACCGCATACTGGAATATTTGGCCGTGCTGAAACTAAAAGGTGATATGAAATCACCCATACTCTGCTTTGTGGGCCCTCCCGGTATAGGTAAAACATCTCTGGGTCGCAGCATTGCCAACGCTATACAACGTAAATATGTAAGACTCAGCTTAGGTGGTATGCATGATGAAAGTGAATTGCGTGGCCATCGTAAAACATATATTGGCGCCATGCCTGGCCGTATCATACAGTCGTTGCGCAAAATAAAATCTGCTAATCCTGTATTTATATTGGATGAACTGGATAAAGTAGGAAAAGATTTTCGTGGCGACCCGAGCTCTGCATTATTAGAAGTGCTCGATCCCGAACAAAATAATACCTTCTACGATAATTATCTCGAGCTGGAATTTGATTTATCTAAGGTTTTATTTATTGCTACGGCCAATAGCCTGAGTGATATACAACCTGCTCTCAGAGATCGCCTTGAAGTGATACAGCTTACCGGCTATTCGGTTGAGGAAAAAATTGAGATAGCCAAGCGTCACCTGGTACCCAAACAAAAAGAATTGCATGGTTTGTCAAAAGTGCCGTTGAAATTTCCTGACAAGGCAATTGAAAAAATGATATCGGAATATACTCGCGAATCAGGCGTGCGTGAACTGGACAGGCAATTGGCATCTATTATGCGCTCTGTGGCAAAAGAATATGCTATGGATGAAAAAGTAGCACCTCAGGTGAGTCCCGAGCAAGTGGAAAAAGTATTAGGCAAGCCCCGCTATAACAATGATATTTATACTAAAGGGCATCCTCCGGGTGTGGTAGTTGGTTTGGCTTGGACCTATGTAGGAGGTGATATACTGTTTATAGAAACAGGCCTCTCTAAAGGTAAGGGATCATTGATACTTACAGGCAATTTAGGCAATGTGATGAAAGAAAGTGCTTCCACCGCACTTACTTATTTAAAGACACACGCTGCTGATTATAAAATACCTATTGAAAAATTTGAACAGAACGACATTCATATACACGTGCCTGAAGGTGCCGTACCTAAAGACGGACCAAGTGCGGGTGTCACCATGCTTACTTCATTGGCATCTGCATTCACAGGCAGGCACGTAAGGCCATACTTAGCTATGACAGGAGAAATAACCTTGCGCGGCATGGTATTGCCTGTCGGCGGCATCAAAGAAAAAGTGCTGGCTGCCAAGCGTGCAGGTATTAAAGACGTCATCATGTGCAAGCAAAACGAAAAAGACGTAGAAGAAATAAACAAGCAATACATCAAGGGCATGAAATTTCATTATGTAACAGAAATGAATGAAGTGCTGAACTTTGCTTTGAAATAAGTTGTTCAATTTATTATAAAATACCCCGTTTTCAGACGGGGTATTTTTTTTTATTTTTTCAATATTATATCGTATTTTTACGTTATGAAACGAAATAAACAGTTGCAATCCCTTACCAAAGCTGAAGAAGAAGTAATGCAGGTCATCTGGCAATTAGGCCATTGCCTAGTGCGCGACGTAATAGAAAAGCTGGGCGACCCCGATATGCCGCACAGCACCATTTCATCAGTTGTAAGAATATTGGAAAAGAAAGGATTTGTAGATCATAAAGCCTATGGTAAAACCTACGAATACTTTCCCATCGTTACAAAAGAAGCCTACGCGCAGCATGGTGTAACGAACCTGGTGGAAAAATATTTCCAGGGCTCCCCCAAAAAACTAGTGAGCTTTCTCGTGAAAAGTGAAGATATGAACCTGAAAGAACTGAATGAATTACTAAAGACTATTGATAACAGTACTAAAAAGAAATAGTATGCTGCAATATCTGCTCAATCTCACCGCAACCTGGCTGCTCAGCCTGCTGGTATTCGAATTGTTTCTGAAAAAAGAAACCTATCATGCATACAATCGCATTTACCTGCTTTCTACTTTCCTCATGGGTATTTTCCTGCCATTATGGTCGTGGAGTGCAGATGCCACCATATTCGCCAGTTCAACCACACAACCGGTACAAAAACTGGTAGCTGTAAAACAAACGATCGCAACTACTGCAGAACATGCATCATTCGCTATCAGTTGGCAGCAAATGCTGTGGTACATATATATGGCGGGTGTGATAGTGAGTATATGCTTGCTGATATTTGAAATATCGAAAATAATAGTGCTCTACCAGGTAGGTAATAAATATAAAGAGGGTAAATGGACAGTAGTAGAAACAATAAAAGGGCATGCACCGTTTTCTATATTCCATATTTTATTTGTTGATAGCAGGGAGCAGTATTCGACTGAGGAATGGGATGTTATTCTCGATCACGAAGAGCAACACGCACATTTGAAACATTTATTTGACCAGCTCATTATGCAATTGGGCCGTGTGGTGTTTTGGTTTCATCCACTCATGTATGTCTATAACAATCGTTTGATGCTGCTGCACGAATACCAGGCCGATAAGATAAGTGGTAAACAACCTGCAGCATACGGCAAATTTCTTGTAGAGCAGGCATTGTTACACACAGCACCCAGGCTGGCACATTCACTCAATCGTTCACCCATAAAAACACGTATGAAGATGCTTACAAAGAGCTCATCTTTTGCAAGAAAAACAAAGAGTTTATTGTTCATTCCGCTGATCTTCATTTGTGCGGTATGTTTTTCAAAGAATCAATACTCCAACAAAATTGAAAAGCATGGGAATACGGCCACTTATAGGGGAAATACAATTGAATTTACACTTCCTTCTCCTCCGGATACTATTATGGTAATTGATCCCGTTACTGGTAAAGAAGAA
>JABDFN010000013.1 GCA_013286485.1 Bacteroidota bacterium | reverse complement strand
TCAGGTTGAATACTATTACGTGAGTTGTCCGTTGCTATACAAAAATATACCTCGCCAATGTTCATTACGATCATTGGGTAAACATACTCGTACTTAATCCTTTTACTAATGCCATATGCATTGAAATAATTATCAAGAGCCACAGTATAATTTTTCTTTTGCTGGTATATATTGCCAATATTGATCAGGTTAGTGCAAATGTTTTCCGAATCTTTGTATTTTTTATTTATCTCTAATGCTCTTTGATAATAGGCCAGCGCTGTGTCCTTCTCTCCTTTCCTGTTGTATACATCTCCTATATTATTAAGCACGTTAGCCTGAATGGTAATATACCCGGTGCCTTCTAAAAGACGCGACATCCTGTTATAATATATCAATGCATTATCGTAATTTTTCAGGCTCATGTAAACATTACCAATATTATTCAGTACCGGAACTTTTAGTGAACTATCCTTTACATCATCAAAAACTTTAAGTGCTTTAAAATAACAATCCAATGCATTAAAGTAATCGTTTCTGTATTCATACACCATTCCCACATTCATATTTGCATTCCCTATTTTTTCTTCTTCATGTAATGTTTTCGCAACACGAAGGGCTGATAAAAAATTATCGTGTGCTTTAGTGTAGTTGGCAGTAAAATAATATACTGTACCCAGCGCTGTGTAAGCATCCAATAAGCCTTTTTGCCATTCCAGCGTCTTAGAAAGGGTGGCTGCTTTTTCAGCATAGTTTAAAGCAGAATCTTTACTTGCATCAAGAAATCTACTCTCAATACTTAATAACAGTTTTACTTTATTGGTATCATCTTTTGCTTGGTTCAGTTTTTTGTGCAAAGAGTCGATCACAGTCTGCATATTTTGTGCAGGTGATTGAGATACACAAAACATCATAATGAATAGAGAAACAGTAAAATGCAGACGCATTGCCTATACAGCTTATTTGATATCATAAAAATATCATTCATCTCTCATAATTTGTCATAATCATTAATAATAAAACCTAAATCTTTCAGATTATAGCCTGGCTTGCTTTTTGATATTAATTAAGCTGTTAAATCATAATAATATGGTGTTAAGATGTACCTTTGCACACCTCATTCTATCTTAGATTCATGGACTTACCTATAGGTAAAAAAATATATTTCGCCTCAGATTTCCATCTCGGTATCCCCGACAAAGCTTCAAGCATTGCCCGTGAAAAACGTTTATGTGCCTGGCTGGATGAAATAAAAAAAGATGCACATGAACTGTATTTGGTAGGTGATCTGTTTGACACCTGGTTTGAATATAAAAATGTGATCCCCAAAGGCCATTCCCGTTTTTTGGGCAAATTGGCAGAATTGAGTGACAGTGGCTTGCATATAGAAGCTTTTACGGGTAATCATGATCTGTGGACGCGTGGATATTTCGAAGAGGAATTGAACATACTTGTTCATCACAATGTGATCAGGCGCGAATTTAATGGTAAAAAATTTATTATCGGGCATGGTGACGGATTAGGCCCAGGGGACCATGGATATAAATTATTAAAGAAAGTATTGCGTAGTCCTGTATCTCAATGGTTGTATCGTCGCATACACCCTGACACTGGTGTCGGAGTTGCCGGTTGGCTCAGCCGACTTGGGCCTAAACACGAAATAGAGAGCAAACCATTTCGCGGTCCGGAAAAAGAATGGCTGGTGCAATATTGCTTAGATGTATTGCAACTGGAACATGTAGACTATTTTATTTTCGGACACAGGCATATTGCTATTGAATATCCATTACCTCAAAATAGCTTGTATGTAAACCTGGGTGATTGGTTGAAGTTTGACAGCTATGCAGAATTTGACGGCAAAGAATTGAAATTAAAATATTATAAAGGCCGGCAGTAAAATGGAACGTACTGTAGTAATAATAAGACATGCAAAATCAAGCTGGGCAAACCCTTTGCAGAGTGATTTTGAGCGCCCGCTGAATGAACGTGGTGAAAAAGACGCACCCATGATGGGTGAACGATTGAAGAAATTGAATGTGGTTCCGGAGCTGATTGTTGCAAGTACCGCAAAACGTGCTAAGCTAACAGCAAAAAAAATAGCGAAGGCAGT
This sequence comes from Bacteroidota bacterium, assembly GCA_013286485.1. Classification (GTDB taxonomy): domain Bacteria; phylum Bacteroidota; class Bacteroidia; order Chitinophagales; family Chitinophagaceae; genus JABDFN01. The sequence continues at coordinate 27,961 of JABDFN010000013.1, read as the reverse complement.
TGGATATAATGAAGATAAAATACAATGGGAGGAAAAATTGTATCATTGTATACCCCAGGTTTTTGAAGAGATATTGTACGAAGTAGATGATAAAATAGCTTCTGTTTTTATAGTGGCGCATAATCCCGGCATCACTTCTTTTGCTAACCAATTATCATCTTCATTTTCTATAGACAATATGCCTACCTGCGGAATTGTAGTTGCTAAAATGGAAGCCAAGCACTGGTCAGATTTTAATAGTGTAGACAAAAAGGTTTATTTATTTGAGTATCCGAAGAAAGAAATATGACACCATCAAAAATACCCGAACAAGCAACAACAGTACTCGAAAAGTTATTTGAAGCGCATTTCAATAAAAAGCCTTTAAAAAGAGAATTGCTGCCAGTATCCGGTTCAGACAGGCGTTATTACAGAATATCTGCAGGTACTGTTTCAGCAATCGGCACCTACAATGCCAATGTATCAGAGAACAATACTTTTTTCTATTTCACAGAATTATTCCGCAAGCATGGTATACATGTGCCTGAAGTGTATAGCATGAGCAAAGACCGCAAAGCTTATTTGCAACAAGATCTCGGCACTACAACCCTCTTTGGGCAATTGATGAAAGAGGGATACACTAAAGGTGTGCTGGAGAATTATAAAAAAAGTATTACACAATTAGCACGTGCGCAATGGCTGGCGGGTCGTGAGGCAGATTATAAACAATGCTTTGCATCAGATCGGTTCAACGAGAAGGCCATCATGTCAGACCTGCTGTATTTTAAATACTATTTCGCTGATCTGCAGCAAATACCTTACGACCGTATTTTACTCATCAGTGAAATGGAAGAGATGAGTAAAGACCTGGGACGTGTGCAACCATTGATGCTGATGTATCGCGACTTTCAGAGCCGCAATATTATGGTGCATAATGATGAAGTGTATTTTATAGATTACCAGGGTTGCATGCAGGGCCCCCCGCAATACGATATTGCTTCTTTATTATGGCAGGCCAGGGCGCAATTACCTGATGCATGGAAAGAAGAGTTGCTGAATACATACATCGCTTACCTGAAAGAGATACATGCACCCCGTATGGATGAGATACATTTCCGTAAAGGGTATTCACAATTTGTATTAGTAAGGTTATTGCAGGTATTAGGTGCATATGGTTTCAGGGGCTTGCTGCAGCATAAACCACATTTCATAAGCAGCATAGGCCCGGCTTTAAAGAACATAGAAAATTTCCTGGCTACGCATCCGCATTTACCTTCCTATCCTGAGTTTCGCAGCTTGCTCGAGAAAATATCTTCGCCTGAAATGCAGCAGCGCTATGCTGCACCAAAAAAACAGGAAGATGTAAAACTCCAGGTGCAGATATACAGCTTCTCTTATAAGAACGGTATACCGAAAGATAAGGGCACACATGGCGGTGGCTATGTATTTGATTGCCGTGGTTTGCTGAACCCCGGCCGCTATGCAGCATACAAACATCTTACAGGCTTAGACGAACCGGTTGCAGCGTTTTTAGAAAAAGAAACACGTATGCCTGAGTTTATAGAGCATGCTTTTAACCTGGTTTCATTAAATGTAGATGATTACCTCGCAAGAGGGTTTGATCAATTGACAGTTGCATTTGGTTGCACCGGTGGCCAGCACCGCTCGGTATATGCAGCAGAAAGATTAGCAGAATATTTGAAAGTTAAGTACAACATACCCGTACAGGTTACTCATCTTAATGAGAAGAAATGGGTGCTATCTTCTGAAACAGAGTCACAATAAAATCATTAAATTTGTATAAATGGTTTGTTTATGAAAACTTCAGAAATAAGGGAAAAATTACACGATTATATTAGCGTAGCTGACGAAAAAAAAGTCAAGGCTATTTATACGATAGTTCAGGCAGATATAAACGAAGAATACGACCCCTGGCATGATAAAGAATTTATTTCTGAGTTAGAAGAACGCTCGACAGAATATAAGACCGGGAAAGTAAAGGGCGTTGCATGGGAAGATGTTAAAAAGAAACTTTTAAAGTCTTCTAGAAAGAGAAAATGAGTTATAGTATAGTATTACACCCATTAGTTGCAAAAGATGTTGAAGCGATTTTTAATTGGTATGAAAGCAAATTAGCGGGATTAGGTAAAAAATTTATTACATCATTAGACATAAGATTTAGTGAAATAATTATCAATCCGGAAGCATTTGCTAAACGCAAAAGAAATTATAGATGTGCTGTTCTTTCGGATTTTCCATACATAATCACTTTCGAGGTTGACAAGAAGAGTCACGAAATTTTTGTTTCTTCAATTTTTCACCAACGACAAAGGCCTGTATTACGATATAAAAGGAAATAAAAGAACGTCCCGATCTTATCGGGACGTTCTTTACGTATCAATTTAATTATTACGGATTTGGCGTTTCACCCTTCCTCGGGTTCTTTTCCAGCACCTCATCCACCATACCATAGTCCTTAGCTTCCTGCGCGGTCATCCAGTAATCGCGGTCGCTGTCCTTTTCCACTTTGTTGAATTTTTGCCCGCTATGCAAGGCAATGATATCATACAGTTCTTTCTTCAGCTTGGCAATTTCTTTAGCGGTTATTTCAATATCGCTTGCCTGTCCTTCTGCACCACCCATAGGCTGGTGTATCATTATGCGGCTATGCTTTAAAGCAGTGCGCTTGCCTTTTGTACCCGCGCACATCAATACTGCCGACATAGAAGCTGCTATACCTGTGCATATAGTAGATACATCGGGGTTAATGATCTGCATAGTATCATAAATGCCGAGCCCTGCATATACACTGCCACCCGGGCTGTTAATATACATCTGCACATCACGTGTACGGTCTGTGCTTTCAAGGAATAATAACTGTGCAGTAACAATATTAGCTACATAGTCATTTACGGCCTCGCCTAAAAAGATAATACGGTCCATCATCAGGCGGCTGAATACGTCCATAGAAGCAACGTTCAACGGGCGTTCTTCAATGATATATGGAGTTAAGCTATTGGGTACCCTTGTGAATGATGAAGTATAGTTGTCCAGCGTTATGCTGCTGATGCCTTGATGCTTTATGGCATATTTTCTAAATTCATTTGGATTCATGTTTCAATGTTTTGTTTGTTATGTTGTTTGAGTATAAAGCAATTTTCAATCCATGTTAAATATAATGCCATTAAGTCATATTCGACTATATAAATAGCCAATTCGGCAATTTGTAAATGCTATAATGAGCTATATTTGAATAATAAAGACGGATAACTTTATCACATAAGCTATTGTATAATTTGATCTATGGCAAAACTTACACAAGAACAGTTGCTTGAAATCTTTAATGCAGTTAAAAAAGAGGTTGAGCCATACGAAAAAGGAGATATTAAAGCGCGCATTGATATACAAGGCAAATACGATCTGTGGGTAGAAAAGCCTAAAGGGTTAATGATAATGGGCAAAAAAAGGAATGAGGTAGCATTTACAGCAGTTATACTGCAAAGTAGTTATGTAGGTTTTTATTTTATGCCAATATATTGTTCGCAGCCCGTTAAAGAAAAGATAGCGCCGGAACTATTGAAACATTTAAAAGGCAAAGCCTGTTTTCATATAAAAAGTACAGACCCTGAATTAATGAAGCAGATAAAAGCAGCCATGAAAGTGGGATATGAAGGCTATAAAAAAATGGGATGGATATAAATTATGCAGCTTAGCCTGACACTCGACATACCGCCATTAGCTCAGCCGATTAGTTATACTGATTCCATTTTGTTAATTGGGTCATGCTTTACCGAGCATATTGCTGAACGGCTGGACGATCATAAGTTCAATGTATTGTCGAATCCGCACGGTATATTGTTCAATCCTTTGAGTGTGGCGTACAGCCTGGATAGTTATATATACCATAAGGTGTACACTAAGGACGAGCTTTTTTTTCTGAATGAATTATGGAATAGTTGGGACCATCATACCAGGTTTTCTAATATCAATCCCATAGCCACTCTGGCAGCTATCAATCAGTCACAGGAAAAAGCATCGCAATTCATACTGCAGGCAGATTGTGTAATTATTACTTTAGGTTCTGCTTTTCAATATTATCTCAAAGAAACAAACAGCCCCGTAGCTAATAATCATCGTGCGCCCGCACAGTTATTCGAAAAAAGATTATTGCCTATTGACGAAATAACTGAAGCGCTGAGTGCAACTCTTGAAAAGCTATTTGCAGCAAACCCTAAAGTGCAGGTGATTTTTACCATCAGCCCTGTGCGCCATATACGCGACGGTGTGATAGATAACAATCGCAGCAAAGCAAGGTTAATAGAGGCAGTACACGAAGTATGCGAGCATTTTGAACGAACCACTTATTTCCCGGCATATGAACTCGTGATAGATATTCTCCGTGATTATCGCTATTACGATATTGATTTTGTGCATCCCAATTATCTCGCTACTACTTTTGTATGGGAACAGTTTGTAAAAACCTGCATAGATGAGGAAACACAAACCATTATGCAGCAGGTATGTGAAATAACTACTGCCCGCGAGCATCGCCCGCGCTTTCCGCAAACCGAAGCACACCAGAAATTCAAACAATCATATGCCGCCAAGACCTTAGAACTCATGAATCGCTATCCTTTTTTGAATTTGTTAGATGAACTGGATTATTTTTCAAAGACCACTGATTAATTTTACAAGATGAGATTTTTGATCATTTTATTATTGTTCCCTTTTTGTGTATCTGCACAAACAAAGCCGGTTGCTAAACGTGGCGTTGATGTTGATAAAAAAGGCATGGTGACAGTGAATGGTAAGAAGGCTTTTTATATGATATCTAAAAGTTCAGTGCCGTGGGAGAGTGATTATGCAGTTGAAAATTTACAGCATCAACAGGTAGCGTATTTTAAGTTGGCAAAAGGCTATCGCTATGCCAATAATATAAAAAGCCACCAGGAGGTGGAGTATTATAAGGTAACATTTAATAACGGAGCGCATTGCGATGTGCGCGATTATATGAAGAATAGCAATTCCATTATTAAATCTTTAGCCATGGTTGTAGTAAAAGCCAACCTTATAAAGGATGATAAAATAAATGAAGAAGCAGTTAAAAAGTTTGTGAGCAATAATAGCGGGTTTACGACACCTGATAAAGCGGATACCACCAGCGCTTTAAGCGATTCTGCCATACCGCATAGTGATACTGATTCTTTAAATGGTAATATTAGTACAAAGGATGGCTTTATATATTATGAACAACAGATAATCGGTACTTTCAAACAATCCGATATTGATACAGACCTTGTTTCAGTATTGGTATACAGTGTTAATAAGAACAGGGTGGCAGAAGTAATTCATGAGAGCGGAGATAAAGAATGGAAAATAGTAACAATAGTAGATCAGAAACGACAAACACTACCATATAATGATGTTACTGCTATGTCTGACTTGTTCAGGTATTTGTTAAAAAAGAAGTATTTATAGTACCGAGCATGCAATTTTATTAATTTAGATGCGATGAAAGGTCGTGTTTTAACCTTATTTGGTGAAGAAGTGCAGCCCGAAGCAATAAAAGCTGTGGGTAAAAGCCGTGCTGTAAAAAAAGAAAAAGAAGAGGGTGATAAGAAACAGGATAAAGAGGTTGGCAAAACAGGGACAAATAAAAAAAAGAAAGCAACCAAAACTAAATATGAAGAAGGTTTTTTGGCAGGCTGGGAAGGAGATAAACAATACTATTCTATTGGCGAAGTTGCAGCCCTGTTTAAGGTAAACACTTCTCATATCCGTTTCTGGACCAATGAATTTGCACTGAAGGTGCGTACTACCCGCAAGGGCGACAGGTTGTACAACCCTGCACAAATAAAGGAATTGCGTGCTATATATCATCTGGTAAAAGAATTGGGTTTTACAATAAATGGGGCCAAAACCAAACTAAAAGCACAAAAAAAGGTGTCTATTGAAAGTGTAGATCTTAAAAAAGCATTATTGCAGCTTAGAAACAAGCTGGTAACAATGCGAAATAATCTTAAATAATTTATTTAATAAGTATGAAGAAGTTATTGGTAAGCTTGTTGGTAATATTGTCTGTACATGCGTTTGCACAGGATAAGTATGATATATTAAAGGATAAAAAAACAGGGGCTGTTGTTTTTAAGGGCGAGTGTACTTTCGATGACATGCTCAGGCAGCCTTCTTTTGGCTGGTTATCCCGTGGTTCTATAAACTATAATCCAGATACTGCTAAATTGTCATACCTGAAAAGGCATATTAAAGATTATGAGTTGGTAGTATTTATGGGCACCTGGTGCGATGATACCTATAATATACTTCCCAAATTGTATAAGGTATTGCAGATGACAGGCTATCCCATGTCTTCATATACCATGTACGGGGTTGACAGGACAAAAGCAACAAAATATGTAGAGCACAAAATATATAAGATAGAGGATGTACCTACTATAATAGTTATAAGAGATCACGTAGAAATTGGGAGAATAACAGAAACACTGAAAAAAAGCGTAGAGGCTGATATTGCTAAGCTTATAGACAACGATATCACTAAAGAAGAGATACGTAAGGTACAGATGCAGAACAAATAGGCTTTCATCTGTTAGGCTGAATAATTACATTTGCTGCATACTTAGCAGCATGCTTTTACCCGAACATATATCTTTAGATCAGCTTACTGCCCTGCAAGGTGCATTGGAATTAAGTGCTGATAATAAAAAACGCATCACACAAAACCGTTCTTATCTCGATCAAATACTCAGCAAAGGCGAAACTTATTATGGTATCAATACCGGTTTTGGAGCTTTATGCAATGTGCGTATAGAGCCAAACGAGCTGGTGCAATTACAGGAGAATCTGGTTTGTAGTCATGCCTGTGGTATGGGTGATGAAGTGCCTCAGGATATTGTAAAATTGATTTTGTTGCTCAAGATACATGGCCTTAGCAGGGGTTATAGTGGTGTACGGTTTGAATTAGTGCAACGCCTGGTAGAGATGTATAATCGCAACATACTGCCTGTTATTTACCAGCAAGGTTCTTTAGGCGCCAGTGGCGACCTGGCTCCTTTGGCTCATTTATCGCTGCCGTTGTTAGGAAAAGGGTTGGTGACATATAAAGGGAATAGAATACAAGCAGCAGAAGCACTCAGGCAGGAGGGGTTGAAACCTATATCGCTGGCAGCAAAAGAAGGATTAGCATTGCTGAACGGCACGCAATTTATGAGCGGTTATGCAGTATGGTGCCTGGCAGCTGCCAAACGTTTATTAGCATGGGCAGACGTGATCGGCGCTTTGTCTGCTGATGTGTTTATGGCTAAAGATGAACCGTTTAAATCTCCCATACATAAAGTAAGGCCACATGCAGGACAAATAAATACCGCGAAAAATATTTTGAATTTATTACAGGGTAGTGGGTTGCAGAAGCTTGGAAAAGAACAAGTACAGGATCCGTATTCTTTCCGTTGCATGCCACAGGTGCATGGGGCAAGTAAAGATGTGGTAGCTGCAGCAAGCGGGATCGTAGAAACAGAAATTAATAGTGTTACTGACAATCCTATTGTTTTCGATGATGAAAACGCTATTATGAGCGGTGGTAATTTTCATGGGCAGCCGCTTGCTTTACAACTCGATTTTTTGGCGATCGCATTATCTGAGATAGCAAGTATATCTGAACGCAGAACGTATTTATTGGTTAGCGGTCAACGGGGGCTCCCCGCTTTTCTCGCTCCTGATGCAGGTTTGAACAGTGGTTTTATGATAGCTCAATATACTGCTGCGGCTATTGTTAGTCAAAACAAACAACTCTGCACACCTGCTTCTGTTGATAGCATAGTAAGTAGCAACGGGCAGGAAGACCATGTAAGCATGGGTGCCAATGCTGCTACTAAATTGTATAAAGTAGTAGAGAACGTGCAGCGTGTATTAGCCATAGAATTACTGAATGCTTCACAGGCGCTCGATCTTCGTCGTCCGCATACTACATCTGTAACACTTGAAAAATTGTGGACAGCCTTTCGTAAAGAAGTGCCTTTTATGGAGCATGATAGAGTATTGCATGATGATATGGTAAAGGCGGAAAGATTTTTAGATAACGACCCCAATCAATGGTTAACAGCTTAAATCTATGAGCAAACAACAGACCTCTTATATTGTATTACAATGCTATGGGAATGACGCCATATTTCATGAATGTACTTTTGCATTGCTTACATTATCACAATTATACAAGCCTGAAGAATTAGCGCATATACAGATCTGGATATATACCGATAGGCCCGAATGGTTCTTATCATTCAGAGATTGTTGGTTACCGATCACATTGAAAAAAATAAACGAACAGGTTATAAAAACCTGGAAGGGTGAAATTGATTTTGTGCATCGAGTGAAGATAGAAGTGTTGCGTGATCTGCTGCAGACCAAAGCCGGTAATATATTGTACCTGGACACAGACGTCGTTTTTTTGCGTCGTATTGATACATTGCTGGATGCAGTAGGGCAGGGGAAAATATTTATGCATGTAATGGAAGGAGTAGTGAGTGATGAGGGTAATCCTATCATGAAGAAATTGTGTTTTTACTTACGCGAACAAAAAACAATACAATTATCAGGAAAGCCACTCTATGAAAACGCTATGTGGAATGCCGGTGTGCTTGGTTTTGACACCCAATACCATGCATTGCTGGATGATATTTTATTCTTTACAGATATGGTATATCCTGAATTTCCAAAGCATATAGTAGAGCAATTTGCATTCTCTTTATATTTTCAACGTACTACTGATATACATGCTGCCGCACCTTATATACTTCATTACTGGAACGTGAAGGAGTTACGCATATTGCTTGCTTCTTTCTTTGAGCATTTTAAAAATAAAACCTGGGATGACCTGGTTGCTTGCAGCAAATTGATACAAGTGCATGTATTGATGCAGGAAAAAATAAGCTACTTGCAAAACCGTGGCACGTTTGGAAAGCTCTCCAAATCAGACTGGGAGCCTGTTATTCCCGACTGGAACTTAATGGTTCAGCAATTGTAATAAAGTATCTACTACTGCCTGGTTCCTCGGATTGTAAATAGAATTGTACAGGTCTTCTCTTTCCTGGCCTGTTAAATGAAAATTCAGTTCGGCGGTTTTTGTGTCCTGTTGCGGAATGTACTCCAGCGTTAAGAACTGCATTTTGTTATCAAGAAAATAGGGAGCATAATCTTTAAGGTAATTGTGATAATACGATTGGAAGGTTTCCCACTTCTCCTGTATAGTAAATATCGGATCCGATAGCATACTCGTAAGGTCTGTTTGTGCAGACTGTGACAATATTTCAGCCTCGCGTGTGTCGCGTACTTGCAGTACAATCACCTTGCGTGTGTTTTTTTTCATCCAGTCCCGCAGCACATATAAATACCTGCTGGTTATTTCCATACCAAAATTATCCCGCAGCCCTGCATCCATAATATTCATTTCAGGTTGCGATGGCAGGCGCACTACGGGTAATATATAGGGGAACGTTGCATTCATACGCAGGGCAGATGTCATGCGCAGGTCATATGGTTTTTGTTTAGCGAAAAATTCAGTAAAATCTATTGCATCTATGGGTGGTGTGGTATCTGCCAGTGAAAACTCTGCTCTTGATAAATAGCTGATAGGCTGTGCGCCTATCATCAGTTTTCGCCCGTCATTGGTAATGGTACCGTTAATAATAAGTTCTGGAATGGTGCCATTGGCTTCGTCTTTTTTATAATCCCCCAGTTTCTTACTCATCAGCCCGTCCGTGTTGCTGGTCAGTTCTTCTTCCATGGCGTAGCCCCTGTCTTTTGTATATGTATTTCCTGACACAGTGATCTTATTAAAGGGTGATATAAGATCAACACTCACAAAAGAAAAGATAATAGCATTCAGCAAGTCTTTGCTTAGATTATTCAGGTATTTAGTATCGTTAGGTTGTTGTATCAAACCATTTTGGTGGGCGATCTGTACATCGCGCCAATAAGTAGCCCCGATCATACCTCCTGACGCTCCCGAAATGAGAACTGTATTTTTGAATAACTTCCCCTTCGTGATACTGTCTACATATTGCAGGGTACGGAATGTCCAATATGCAGCGCGTAATCCGCCGCCGCTTACGGCTACTACGATAAGTGGTGGTTGTTCTTCAGAGCCTGTTTTGCTTTTCCACACATCCAGGCGTTTTTCTTCTGTTGTTTTATCCTGTTGCCAGCGTGCTGTAGTAAAAATATGGCGAAGAGAATCGTAATAGTATTTGGGTTCATTCTCTTCAGAAGTATGATAGTCCATACCATAGGCTATGCTGCGAAGGTCAAAAGTACGGTGAAATACTAACCAGCTGATAAACACGCCAATGATCACCCAGCCCATGATCTCCCAGCTGCGAAGAAAATATTTCATACCCCCAACCAGGCTCATCAACGTAGCAAAAAACAATAAAAAGCCAGAGCCGGCCGGTATACGCAACAATGGTTGATCCATAAACGCACCCAGCACTAATAAGAGCAAATAAGAAATGGATGTAGCCAGTATGGCATTACGGTGATGCCTGCGTAAAATAGTATTGAGTACACGTTGCGGATAGCGTTCGAGTGTATCACAGCGGTTAACCTTGAACGTATCTGAGATATAATTGTCAATACGTATCATTTCTTCGTCATAGTCCAGTGCATCATAAGGAACAATATCTTTTATGCGCGCAGGGTTAGCTATTTTGGAGAGCACGAGTTTTACAAGGTCTCTGCCGGTACGAAAAAAATAAATGAATGAAAGGAAGATAACAAATACAAGGCCCAGGTAAAACCCGGAAAATAAATTGAAAACAGTATGAAGATCTGCATGCTCATTTATCCACTGGTACTTAATGTCCCTGTAAGTAAAGAATATTAAAAAGGCGATAGGAATAGCAGAATTGTTGATGCAATAAGTAAGAAAAGATTGGCGAATGGCCCCCAGTGCAGGTATGCGTTGTGCATGCACAATGAATGTGGTGATATGCCAGCCCATAATAAATATGCCCAGCGCGCCACCCAATAAAAACATACTGATGAAATCTACCCTGCCTAAATATTCCGGTGCAAGGAAAAGGCTATCTGCACCAAAATGATGTGCAAAATTGCCCAATATGGTACTTATCAATATTAGCCAGAATATAAGCAACATCTGGTATTTGCGAAAGTGCAACAAAATGAGTTGCACCGGCATAAAATAATATATACGTCTTATGATGTTGAACATGTATGGTAGTATAAAAATAAATAAAGAAGCGCACACTTCTTGGGTCTGACCGGTTATTTATTCTAATACTTCGCAACTAAAACCCCTTTTGTGTAAGGTGCTTACTACCAGCAGGGAATTTACATGAGTATTTTCAATACGCAATATCCTGTCACAGTCTTCCAGGTCAAAGCTTATTCTTGAGTTAGGTATATGTGTCAGTAATTCAGAACTTAATTTATCTGCTGCTATTATATGGGGCACATTTGTTTTAAATACCTCAACCATGACGATCAGATTGTATCAATTTTCTTTTGTATGGTATTTCTATCAGTTTGTGTTTTTGCAAGTGACAGCGCCTTTTGAAAATTTTGTTTTGCTTTGTTATTGTCAATACCCGTATAAAGCTCACCTAATAGTGTAAAATAAAAATGATTGTCAGGCAGGCTTAATTTTTCTGCCTCTATAATAGCTTCCTGTTTACTATTTGCTTTTGACAATACATAAGTTCTGTTGAGCGCAGCTATAGGGGAGTATGCTACCTGGAGCAACTGGTTATATAATTGCAGAATATTTTCCCATTTTTCATGAGAATCTTCTTTAATAGTATGCCAGTATGCAATGCTGGCTTCTAAATGATATGTAGAAAGTATATTGCCATACGATGCTCTATGTAGATAAAACATTCCTTTTGTTATCAATTCAGCATTCCAAAGTGATTCATCCTGGTCCTGGTATAAAACAATTTCTCCATTTTCATTTTTTCTTGCATCAAAACGTGATGCATGAAAGCACATTAAAGAAAGCAAAGCGTTCACACTGGGTAGATTCGTTTGTTCATTATCAATAAGCAACTGGGTCAATCGCATGGCTTCCACACAGAGATCTGTCCGTAATACCGTATCCTGGCTTTCAGAATAATAACCCTCACTAAAAAGTAAATATATAGTTGTGAGCACTGTTTCCAGGCGCTTATTGATCTCTGTTTCACCGGGGAATTCAATTTTTACTTTTTCAGTTCGCAATTTTTCCCGGGCCCGGAAAAGACGTTTGTTTATGGTTTCTTTATTAGTTAGAAATGCATCGGCGATCTCATTAATACCAAACCCGCATAGAATACGGAGTGCAAGCCCTACTTGTGCTTCTTTAGGTATGGATGGATGGCAAATAGCAAATAACATTTGCAACTGGCTATCGGTAATGTTCTTGTCAGAGAGGTCTATCTCAATTTCATATGCTTCAGTAGCACTTTGCTTTAATTGAGAAGCGATCTTATTTTTAAAAACATGATTACGTTGTAAATATGTTTTTGCTTTGTTCTTTGCAACATTATACAGCCATGCAGTAGGGTTTGCGGGAATACCGTTGAAAGTCCATGTTTCTAGAGCTGATAAAAAAGTCTCACTTGCAATATCTTCTGCAATTTCAATATGGTCAATACCGAATATCTTACAGAGAACAGAAGTTATTTTTCTGAATTCTGTACGGAACAGGTGCGGTATTAATTCCCGGTTATCCATAGACAAAAAAGCCTCTGCATATTTTACAGAGGCTTTTATAAGGTTTAGTCTTTTCTTGCAATTTTACGTACTTCCATACTATTGCCTTCGCCTTGCAGCACAGGACAATTTTTTGCAAATTCAACTGCTTCATCAACTGAATCTGCTTTAACAATAATGAACCCGCCAATTGTTTCTTTTATTTCACCAAAAGGCCCGTTGGTGACAATGCTTTTGGAGTTCTTTGTTGTTATAACCCAGGCATCGTCAAAAGGCAAGCCGGTACCACTTACAAATTTGTTTTGTGCTGCAATACCGCCTATCCAGTCCATGGTTTGCTTCATCCATGCCTGTATTTGTTCGGGTGAAGCGACTTTTTTGCCGTCTTCATGTCTCATAATTAATGCGAATTCGTCCATTTTTTTTTGTTTTAAAATGTTAGTTAATGTTACAAATCATATACCTATAACAAACGAGAACAACAGAATTGGACAAAAATTGAAAAAATCTTTACGCCGCTTTCCTGATAACATACAAATTCACTACCAGGCTCATTAACAGGAACATAGCAACTAACTGGTGCAGTAAAGCAAGTGATTGAAATTGTGTGAACTTACCGAAAACGATTGTTGGCGCACTCAGTACTGTAACGATACCCAGCACTACTTGCAGGCATACCAGTATCACGGGCCATCTTGCAGCACTACGAAGCAAAGAAGCAGGCTCTTTTTTCGCCGAGCGCAAAGCAGCCAATAACCAAAAAATAATGAACACGAAAATGATATATGCCAGTGTGCGATGAATGAAATGCACATTCAGCTTATCGCTGATAAAACTATGTTGCAAAAAACCATCCGGCATCCACATGCCATTAATAGTTGGCCATGTTGGTGCCGACATAGCAGCTTTTAGTCCTGCCATAAATGCACCATATATCAATTGCACCGATAACATTGCAATAATGAGTATTGTAAAATTATGCAGTGATTTGTTGATCGTCCTTTTTTCAGCAGGTATCAGCAATTGCAATGCAAACCACAATGTATAAACAGCCAGCAACATGGCAGATATAAAGTGCGCCGCAAGATAAATATGATCTACTGCAAGATGTTCGTTGTCGAGCCCGCTGGCTACCATTTTCCATCCTACCAGCCCTTGCAAACCACCCAATAAAAAGAGAATGATAAAGGGCATGATCATTTCTTTACTGAAATATTTCTTCAGTAAAAAATAAACAAAGCCTATTGCAAACACTACCCCAAGCGAACGCGCCCAAACACGATGAAACCATTCCCAGAAAAAAATGAATTTAAAATCAGCAAGTGTGAAGTAATTATTCTGCAGTTTATACTGTCCTATTTGCTTGTATCCATTAAATGCCTCGTTCCATTCTTTATCATTCATGGGTGGTAGGGCACCCATAATAGGTTTCCATTCTGTAATAGATAATCCCGAACCTGTAAGACGGGTGATGCCCCCCAATAATACCTGCACTATGATCATTATTACACCTAATAATAGCCAATAAGCAACAGCCTTTCTTTTTCGGGCATCTTCCAATTGTAAAAATTTGTTGCAAAACTAAGTAAGACTGAGTGTACAACGAGCATATCAACAAGAAGGATGGAAGACCATATCATAGATGTTTTTTTCTAAACAGCAGATACAGTGATGATTGAATGCTGAAATATTAAACAATCTATAAAGCATAGTACTACACGCAATTGAGTATAAAATAAGCCCCCATATTTATATGGGGATATAATAGGAAAATATATATAAAAATTCCACAAATTTATATCACGTTGATAATGAATATGTGGAAAAAAAACCCCAATTTTACATATAGAAAAAAATATGAGTGAAATTGTTGTATTACAACACCTTGTGAATAAAAGAAATCAAAACTCTTTTACACATTATTTTTATTTGTGTACGACTTGCCAGTTTTGAATTTCATTAGGTTTTGCTAATAACTATAGCATGCATGTTTTAAAAAATGTTCATAAAACTGAAAACCAACGATATGCTTGGCTTGGTTGTTGCAAATATATTGACACAGTAATAAGCAGTTATTACTACATATTAAAGAAAATTTGTTAATTATAAAAATGATTTTGTTATGAGGAAAGCTGACATCGTAAGCAGTATTGCTGAAAAAACAGGGATACCTAAAGTAGACATTCTTGTTGCGCTAGAAGCATTTTTTAAAGAAGTAAGAACTTCTTTGGTAGAGGGTGAGCCGGTATACGTGCGTGGCTTTGGTAGTTTTATACTGAAAAAACGCGCTGCAAAAATTGGCCGCAACATTAAAAAGAATGTAGCTGTAGAAATACCCGAGCATTTTATTCCTGCTTTTAAACCTGCAAAAGAATTTGTGCAGGCTGTTAAGGACTCTAAGCACGAGCTGGTAGAACACTCAGAAAAAGACCTGGTAGAAGATTAGTTTCTATAGGGCTGATCTTTTGCTACCTTTGCGCAGAAATTTTAAAACTTGCGCAGTATACATTACATTAGCATAGCAGTAGCAATACTACTAATAGCTATTATATATCGGTGGGGAAATACTACGCCGCCCAGGAAAACGCAGGCAGCGGCGAATATGGCAAACGGAATGCCCTCCTCCGGCTCTATAACCATGAAGCCTGCCTCTGTTGACTCTATTTTAGCTGCGTCAAGAATGCAATTGCATGCAAAAGATGTAGCATCTATAACAACCATAGAAAATAAGCTTAAAGCCGTCCGCGATTCGTCGGGGATGGCTTCTTCTTTTTTGGGCATAGCTAAAATATATGAACAAAATAAACTATTACCTGCTGCAGGCTATTACAGCGCATTGGCAGCTAAATTGGATAATTCCGAAAAAATGCTGACCTTTGCCGGCCAATTCTTTTTAGATAGGACAGGAGAAACAGATGTTGCCTCTGTGCAGCAATGGGAATTAACAGAAGCGGAAGATTGTTTTCAGCGTGCTCTGGCACTGGCTCCTGACAACGACACTCCTAAAATAGGCCTCGCCACCTGCACCATAGCAATGGGCGAAACCATGAAAGGAGTGGGGATGCTTAGGGAAATAACCCAAAAAGAACCGAACAATATACCGGCAAATATGCTGCTGGGACAATTGTCGATTCAATCGGGGCAGTTGGATAAAGCAATAGGAAGATTTGAGACCATAGTACAGAATGACCCTAAGAATGCAGACGCTATGCTATACCTGGCAGAGACGTATGAAAAGAAAGGAGATAAAGCAAAAGCGGCTGAATGGTATGAAAAGACAAAACAGGTAGTTGACAATGAAGCCCTCAAGGCCAACATTGATAAGCATATAAACGAATTGAAATAAAATTAAAAACATTTTAAATTTACTTGAACTATGCCTTGCGGTAAAAAAAGAAAAAGACATAAGATCGCAACCCACAAACGCAAAAAGCGTTTGAGAAAAAACCGTCATAAGAAGAACAAATAGTAAGGCGCATTCCCGCTACAGTTTATCTTTCCCCGGTAAAATCCTAACATCTTTTGTAATCAGTGCAGCCGTGTACTTACAAAAGGTGTGGGATATCCGCTATTCGGATACCATTCTTGCCGGTGCAGGAAATAACACGAAGGAATGTTAACAGTGTAAAAGAAAAGACGGTTGTATGACTAAAGAACTTATTATTAATGCTTCGGACGAAGGCGTGGAAATAGCCTTGCTCGAAGACAAGAAACTGGTTGAGCTTCATTATGAAAGAGGACACGATAATTTTGCCGTAGGCGATCTCTACCTCGGTAAAGTAAAAAAGTTGATGCCCGGTCTCAATGCAGTATTTATAGATGTAGGCTATGAAAAAGATGCATTTTTGCATTATACCGACCTCAGCCCTTATTTCCGCTCTCTTGTTAAATTCAGTAAACTATCTGTTGATGGTAATACCCCATGGGGCACCGATATGGGTAAATTCCATAACGAGAAAGAGATCGTAAAAACAGGCAAGATCAATGAGGTGATACAAGGCAAGCCCGAGATATTGGTGCAGATTTTAAAAGAACCAATATCATCCAAAGGCCCAAGGCTCAGTTGCGAAATATCATTACCCGGCAGGTTTGTAGTACTCACTCCTTTTAATGATGTAGTTGCCGTATCTCGTAAGATACATTCTGCTGAAGAGCGCAAACGCCTGCAACGTATCGTAGAAAGTATAAAACCTAAAAATTTTGGCGTTATAGTACGCACTGCTGCAGAAAATAAAAATACGGCAGAATTGCACCAGGATATCAGTGAGCTCGAAGCCATTTGGCAAAAAACACAGGAGACATTGAAGGGTGCTAAAGCTCCGCAGATCATCCAAAGCGAAAAGACAAAAACAAATTCTATTCTCCGCGATCTGCTCAGCGAAAGTTTTCAGCGCGTAGTGGTCAACGATAAAAAACTGCTTACCGAAACCAAAGAATACATATCACACATCGCTCCTGAAAAAGAAGAGATCGTAAGTTATCATAATGGCGGGCAGCATATTTTCGATACGTTTGGTGTAAGCAAGCAGGTAAAGGCTTCGTTTGGAAAAACGGTGAACATGTCAAGCGGTGCCTATCTTATTATAGAGCATACCGAAGCCTTGCATGTTATAGATGTGAACAGCGGTACACGCAGTGCAGATGCCGGCCAGGAACAAAATGCAGTAGCTACCAATCTCGAAGCAGTTGCAGAAATAGCTAGGCAAATGCGCCTGCGCGATTTAGGCGGTATTATCATTATCGATTTCATTGACATGAAGTTGCCGGAGAATCGTAAAAAAGTATACGATGCTCTCGAGCAGCAAATGACAAGCGATCGTGCAAGACATACTATTTTGCCTATGTCCAAATTCGGGCTCATGCAGATCACGCGTCAGCGCCTGCGCCCCGAATTGAATATATCTACTGCAGAAGAATGTCCTGCATGTCACGGCACGGGTAAAATAGGCCCAAGCATATTAATAAGTGACGAAATAGAAAACAACCTGCGCTACCTCGTTAGCCAGGGCCATCGCAATTTAAAATTGCATGTCAATCCTATTGTAGAAGCGTATCTAACCAAAGGAACCTTTTTCAAACCGTCCATTATTAAAAACTGGATGAAGCAACATAAAGTAAAACTCACTGTAGTTGTAGATAATAATGCATCAGTTGTTCAGTACGATTTTTACGATGCTAAGACAGATGAACTGATAAAATTATAAACCCCTCACATTATCAAATTATAAAATAGGTAAACGCACCAGTATATTAACACATCAGCACATTAAAATACATACCTTTGCCCCTCATTTTTTCCATTCATGGATCGTAATTCACTTATTGGCTTTGGCTTGTTGGTACTATTGGTTATTGGCTATATTACTTACAACAATCACGAGCAGGCTATATTTCTTAAAGAGAAGCAACGTATAGAAGATTCTGTGGCGCGTGTAAATGCGGCGCATCGTCATGTTGCAGACAGTGTCAACGCTACTCAACTGGCGCTTACCAAATCAGCAGATTCTGCCAAGAACGATTCTGTAAAAAGGTCTTTACCACCTGCATTTGGTGGCACTGCCCAAACATTTACAGTAGAGAACAAAAAATTGTCTGTACAATTCACCACAAAAGGTGGTTTCCCGGTTGCAGCGCAAATAAAAGACTATACCACCTTTGAAAATAAGCCATTGTTTCTTTTCAATGGTGCCGGCAATGAGCTCAGTGCTATTCTGCCCGATGGTAAGAATGCAACATCCGATCTCTATTATACAAAAGATATAAAGGACGGACCCAACGGCGACAAGATCATTGATATGACTGCTGATATGGGTGATGGCAAAAAAGTGGATATCATCTATACAATGCATGCAGATGATTATATGCTCGATTGCAACATACGCCTTACCGGCATGCGCACAAATAGTTTGTCTTTATTGTGGAAGACCACTGCCTTGCGCACCGAGAGAGAGCCAACTATGGAGCGTGCCAATACACAAGTGTATTACGACAGCAAGAACGGTGACCTCGATTATAATACTGTTCGTGGCGATGATAAAAAAACATTACCTGCCAACCTGGTATGGATAGGCCTGCGTAAACAATATTTTAATACTGTACTCTTATGCCCCGATGGTTTTTCAAAAACCGACATCGCATGGCATATGAATACGAACGACAGCCTGGTGGCTGCACAGGTAAATGGCATGATGGAAGCACCTGTGAAAGGCGATGGCTCTGTAGCATTGAAATGGTACATCGGCCCTAACGATTACAGGATACTCAAGACTTATAAAGCGGATATGGAAGAAATGGTGCCAATGGGTAATGGCATTATGGCTTTTGTAAAATATATCAACAAATGGGCCTTGTTGCCATTGTTCTTCTTTTTGACAAGCGTAGTGGGTAACTATGGTGTCATCATCATTTTGCTTACTGTATTTATACGTCTCATACTTTCTTTCTTTACATACAAGAGTTATCTCTCTTCTGCAAAAATGCGTGTATTGAAACCGGAGCTGGACGAACTGCGCGCGAAATATGGCAGCGATCAGCAAAAATTTGGTGTGGAACAAATGAAATTGTGGAAGAGTGCAGGTGTAAATCCGCTCGGTGGTTGCTTGCCCATGTTGTTCCAGTTACCCATATTGTTTGCTTTGTATTATTTGTTCCCGCAGCTCATAGAGTTCAGGCAAAAAACATTCTTATGGGCGCACGACTTGAGTAGTTACGACAGCATTGCGCACTTACCTTTTAGCATACCCGCCTATGGCGATCATATCAGTTTGTTTACATTGCTCATGACAGCTACCAGTTTAATACTGGCGCTCTATAATCGCAACATGACCAATACCTCAGACCCGAATATGGCCATGATGAAATACTTACCCTATATCATGCCGATCATATTCCTCGGCATGTTCAATAAAATGGCAGCAGCCCTTACCTTCTATTATTTTGTATCCAACACAGCAGGTATTTTGCAGCAGATAGTTATCCAAAAATATTTCATCAACGAAAAAGCTATTCACGCGCAGATCCAGGAAAATAAAAGCAAACCCGCAACCCCTTCCAAATGGGCGGCAAAAATGGAAGAGATCCAGAAAGCCCAAATGCAAAAGACGAAGAAATAGAAAAAGCGATATAATATTTAAAAAAAGGATAGTAATTACTATCCTTTTTTTGTGGATATAAAAATTTGGAAACGCCTGCCTGCTAATTGTATCTTGCACCCTCCTGTATAGGGCTAATTTGAAGGTAAGGGCTTGGTTTTTTATTTGGTGAAAATGGTGAAAATGTATTTTTCCTAAATAATTGATAATCAACCAACTATTTTTTACAAACCATTATTTTTGCTTCCTATCGGTGAAACAAAGGTGAAACAAAAGTGAAGATGGGTGAAACAAAAGTGAAACAAAGGTGAAGACGGAGTGAAAAACAGGTGAATTTGAAAATAAGGAAGAATTTAAGCTGTTGGTAAATCTTTATATTTGTAAGCTTATTCTTAGTATTAATAATTTAAATTTTAGAAAAAATGAATTTAGAAGTAACAGGCAAATTGATAGTAAAATCTCCGGCTCAACAAGTTAGCGACAAGTTTAAAAAACGTGAATTTGTAATAGAATTGACAGAAGAAATAAACGGTAATAGCTATACCAATTTTGCAAAAATGCAATTGGTGCAAAATAAATGCGATATCATAGACCGCTTTAATGAGGGGGATATGATTAAAGTGAATTTCAATATAAAAGGTAATAAATGGGAAAAGGATGGTAAAGTCAATTACATTACCAATCTCGATGCATGGCGTATAGAAGCTGCGGGTGCTGTATCTGCAGGCATGAGCAATGCGCAGGCGCAAGGCTATGGCAATACACAGCAGGCTCCTGCAAGCAATAGCTTTTATAATCCGTCTCCCGAAAACGCAGACGACCTTCCATTTTAATTTTTACATAACAACGTCACTACATCAAAACATATGTTACGATCACGATACACGGGCTTTCTTTTTATTTGTGCTATTGCGCTTATGCTGGGCGCTTGTAATAACACGTCCAACCAGGCAAAATATATTCCCAAAGATGCAGTAGTGGTAATAGGTATTGATATGAAAGCGCTCACCAAAAAAGTGGCGTTGAATGCTATTACCAACAGCAAACTGTTTCAGGATATACAAAAACGTTTGCAGGTAAAAGCAAATAATAAAAGTTTTGAAGACGCGGGTATTGATGTATTGAACACGATATATGTATACGTTGATCGTGATAAAGATGCTGACAAAATAAAAATTGTTGGCCTCATACCTTTAAAAGATGCAGGCAAACTCGAAGCATATTTGAAGAATACTTTTCCTGCTGTAAGTATTAAGCAAAACGGCGGCATACAAACTGCTTCATTAGGTGTTGGCATGTACGCGGGCTGGAATAAAGAAACCTTGGTGCTGATGAATATGAAAGACGGGTATAACAATACCATGAGTGAAATATCATCTGCCGCAAGTACTAAAACAGAGCCCGATGAAGCTACTATGCTCGCCAACATACAGGCTGTGTTCAATACCAAAAAAAGCAATTCGATCATAAATAATAAGCGCTATGCGACTCTTGAAAAAGAAGGCCATGATATTTTTTTATGGATGAATTATGAGCAGTTGATGAATGAATACATGGGAACAAATATGTCCGAAAAATTGGGCGGAATGGCCATGATCAATAGCTTTTGGAAGAATGCTGCCCTTACTACCGGTTTTGATTTTGTGAAAGGCAAAGTAACAGGAGATATGCATTATTACATTGCAGACGATATGGCACAATTAGGCAAAGAGCTTGGAGGTGTAAAGGTGGATGATGAAATAATAAATAAACTACCTGCGCAAAACTTAGATGTGTTGGCTACATTTCACTTACCAACAAAAGGCACGCACGACCTGCTTGATAAATTGGGTGTGCTAGGCATTGCAAATCTCAGCCTCAGCCAGCAGGACATGGATGTTGATTATATACTCGATGCATTTACAGGTGATATGGCATTTTCTTTGAACGATTTTAAAATGTCAGTTGCTGCAGCCGATACAGGTATGAACAGTATAATGGAAGAACATAACCCTTTATCTATGTCTACCAATTATACTATGCTCTTAAAAATAAACAAGAAACAAAATTTTGAAAAATTGCTGGGTCTTGCAAAACCTGCTATGCACCAGTTGGGTAATAATTTGTATTCCTTCTCATATGCTATGGATTCTGTTTGCCTCGCTTATAATGATAAATATGCTGTTGTAAGTAAAACTGCGGCGGATGCGGTAGCATGCTTAAATAGTAATGGAGAAAAAAAGCAGGGAGGTGCTGCAATGGTATACGGGCATCCGGCAGGTATGTTTGTAGATTTTCAACAGGTATTAGCTTCCATATCCTCAAGATCACATTCCGGGCCAGATTCCGCAATGATAGTAATTTGTAAAAATACCTACCAGGACATGGTCATGAGTGGTGCAGATTTTAACAAGGATAACTTTACCTACCATATGGAGGTGAATTTTGTAAATAAAGACGAAAATGGCCTTACACAGCTTTTGGATTTTGCTATGAAGCTGAATGATAGGGAGCCGGACTCTGCCAGGGCACAAAAATGATAAAATAGCACAATATGTTTATCCTTAAAAGTGCTATGAATCATGTTATTATTTACTTATTTTTGGTTTCCAGACCTTTTTTTATAAACTTGGTAAAAATTTGTTCAATGCGGAAAAGTTACCTGTACTATAAACTTGCTATTGTTCTGTTGGCTGCTTTGGGAACACAAAGCTGCAGTAAGGATAATAGCATTAATAATACAACGGTAATAGCCACACCCTATTCCCTGTATTTCTGCGATTCTTCCGGTTCATTATGGAACACAAATGATGGTATATTCTTTAAGACATCAGTGTTTCCATCAGACGGTGTGCCCTCTCTTGCTATACTCACGGCAGATACTAATCTTTTATGGATAAAAAGTGGTGTACCTGTAGGTAAAGTAACAGCGCACATCAGTACCGATAACGGTAAGAACTTTAATCCTACATATTCGCCACTCAATCCTTTATCATTTGATCAGACAATTGCACTCTACTCAAGCGATGAACAGAGGGTATATATAGCTACTGGAGATGGTATATATAATGGAGTAAAATACAATACCATGGGGGGCATACCTAATCAGTGGGTTGATGATATTAAAATGCCCATAGTCCCTGGCACAATGATCACATCTTTTACAGAATTGAACAACAACACAATTGTAGCTTTCGACTGGACTACACAAAGACTATTTACTAAGGCCAGTGCAACCGCTCCGTGGATACAGCAAATACAATCAACAATAAACCCTTTACCGGCAGGTGGGCAGTTTGCATTAGGTCATTATAATAATACCATTGTACTTGTCGACCGTACTGGCTTAAATGGTGCCTGGTATAGCCAGAATAGTGGTGTAGATTGGTTTCCATACAGTACGGGGTTACCAAAGGTGCCGCTAAATGTTGCTTTCGCTCCTTTTGGATCTACTTTATTGGTAGGCACAGATTCTAATGGTGTCTTTGCTTTACAAGGCAGTGGCTTTGTCAGCGCTAATGGCGGGCTCGATATAGGTACCACGGTACGCAGTATTGTAGCTAAGGAGAATATTTATGTAAATGGTGTGTCTGTGCAATTTGTGTACATGGCTACCAACAAAGGTATTTTCCGCAGCCAGGACCTGGGCCAGAACTGGATACCGGTTAGATTGGGTAATTACTACTCAGTTTACTGATCTTAAAAGCATGTAAAACTCCATTTACAGTTTTGTAGCTTTGGCATATCATTTTATGCATTCAATCGTCATTTTTGCTTCGGGTAAAGGTTCTAATGCAAATGCTATTATACAGTATTTTAAAAGGTCTGGACAAGCAAAAGTTGCACTTATAGTTAGCAATAAAGCCGATGCAGCTGTGCTCGATATTGCCCGCAATGAACACATTCCTTTTCTCATAGTAGATAAGCAAAGCATTAAGGAAACATTATTGATAGACCAGCTTACAGAATGCAAACCTTCGCTTATAGTGCTTGCCGGTTTTCTATGGAAGATTCCCGACAGCCTGTTGCACACCTTCCCCGGTAAGATCATTAATATTCATCCTGCGCTATTACCATTACATGGTGGTAAAGGCATGTATGGTCATCATGTACATAACGCAGTGCTTACCGGGAAAGAGAAAGAGTCGGGCATAACTGTGCACTATGTAAATGAGAAATATGATGATGGCAATATCATCTTACAGGCAAGATGCACCGTACAACCAAATGATACATCAGATACACTTGCCGGTCGCATACATGCACTAGAGCATTATTACTATCCCCGTACCATAGAGTTTTTGTTGACACAATAATAAGAGATTGTATGGCATGGTATGTTTTATACACCAAATCGAGGAATGAAAAAAAGGTAGCCCGTCTATTGTCCGACAAAGGTATTGTGGTTTTTTGCCCTATTCAGGAAGTCGTAAAACAATGGAGCGATCGCAAGAAAAAAATACAGGAGCCCGTATTCAGATCGTATGTTTTTGTTCAATTAGATAACTACGAAACTGAAAGTGTAAAGGTATTGATGACGGCAGGGGCGGTTCGGTTTTTATGGTGGTTGGGTAAACCGGGAGTTGTAAGAGATAAAGAGATACAACTTATAAAAGATTTTTTAAATAGGTATAGGGGGTCAGCAATAGTATTAGAGTTAAAAAAAGGTCAGGAAGTAACAATACAAGACGGGCCTTTAAAAGATAATAAGGGAAAAGTGATAAAAATCCTAGGGAAAAAGGCAATATTATTTATAAAATCATTAGGTCTTAATTTAGTTGCTGAGGTGCCAATTCAGGCATTATCATAAACATAATAGAATATTTATAAATAATTTTTATTTTGTGGTTAATTTTATCGGGTTAAATATATTGATTATCTCTATGGCAAGTAATAAAAGATTAAAAAAGTATTTTGACAATAAATACCTCCTTGGTTATTATTTATTTTCTGTGTTAGGCAGTATGTTGTATCTTTTAAAACAAGATGATATGAGGGGCAGTCTTTCCATTTCTACACTTGTTATTAAGTCAGTATTATATGGTGTTGTAGTGTTTTTTACCTTGATTGCTACAATGTGGTTATCCATTCAGGTTTACAAAAAAGTTAACCCGAAGCGAAAATCAAGAAGAGCACATTAAAACAGGCTAATGCTGCATTAAATTGATTTAATCTAATTAATTCCAGCCTTATCTTATTAAGCTTACTACTTAGTAAAGTAATGTAAAGAACATTTGTAACTGAGCCTAATTTCTGAAAAATAGATAAAAATAATTTTTTTATTAAGTACCAACATTACATACATATATCGCGTCAATGAGAAATAAAATATCAATACTCAATATGTTCATGAGTATATATAATGAATTTAGCGAACGATAGTTGCAATAAATAGTTTTAAAGTATTGATAATAAAACAGAAGAATGCGTTATTAAGCAAAGATTAATTCACTTTATTTTCTTTAGATGAACGCTTTTTATGCTATTTTTGAAAAATTTTTTTGATGGGTCGTATAAACTATATAAAAGCAAAAAGATATAGCATATTATTAATTATATTATGCTTTAATTTTTTTATATATGGTTGCAAAACAACCAGGCATGTTGCTTATTTCAGAGATATACCTGATTCATTATCGGCTCCGATGGTGTTACAACATACTAAATTTGATGAACCAAAAATAAATAGCGGGGATGTATTAAATATTTCTATACAAACAATAGATCCGAGAGCAGTAGAAATGATAAGTGGTTCTAATGCTTCAAATGGGCTTGTAACTTCTTCAACACAAAGTGTTGGTGTAAATAACACTTATTTGGTAGACCAAAATGGGTATATTGAATTAGCTATAGTAGGAAGAGTAAAAGTAGCTGGGTTGACTATAACAGAGACAAAAGATGTATTACATGAAAAGGCCAAGCAATATTATACAAACCCCATAGTAAATGTGAGAAATAATTTTGTGATCAGTGTATTCGGCGATGTATTACGCCCCGGAACGTTTACCATACCAAATGATAAGGTATCTGTTTTAGATGCTATAAGCCTCGCAGGAGATTTGAATATCTCGGGTAAAAGGCAGAATGTACTTTTATTACATGAAGAAGGTAATGAAGTTATTGCAAGCAGGCTTGACCTTACTTCTACAGCACTATTCAATAACCCAAATTATTATCTGAAGTCAGGTGATAAAATATATATTGAACCGAACAGAGCTAAGAAAAGATCGGCCACTGTTGATCTGACACAAGACCGATATATCACATACGCGGTCTCAATCATTACAATATTATTAGCAATTTCGAGCAGACTTTAAAACTAAGTATAACAATCTTCAGCGTATAATATGGATAACGAAAGCCAGTGGAGAGAATCGGAGAATTCGATAAGTATTGGTAGAATTTTAGGTGTTATTATTTCTAACCTGCCATGGTTTGTGGGTAGCATTATCGTGACCTTTATTATAGCATTTCTCTATTTACGATATATTACACCGATATACCAGGTTAATGCTGAAATATTGATAAGAGATGAAAAGAACGGCGAACAGGGTATATCTAGTGAAAGTGTATTACAGGATCTGGGCTTGCAAGGCGCATCAAAGAATATAAATAATGAAATGCGGATGCTTAGCAGTCATAAGCTAATGACAGGCGTAATAAAGCGATTGCATTTAAACATACATTATTCTGAACCAGGCAGAGTGGTTGCTTCTGAGCTTTTTGATGAATCGCCAATAAATTTTTGGATACCTGAAAATATAGAGGATTCAATAAGAAGCAAGTATATCTATAAGTTGAAAAAGAATGGGAATAATGGGTTTATAATATACAACGATAAAGAGGCTAAAAAAAGAAAAGGAATAACTGGTATTTGGGGAGATACACTGCAATTGCCAATTGGCCCCGTCGTTATAAACAGAACGCAAAACAGCATTGGAGATGCTGAGTATTCTATTACAATAACAAGTATTGAAAAAGCAACAAATAAATATGTAAAGGCAATAGCAGTTACTAACCCCAACCGCCAATCGAGTATATTATTGTTGACGTTAAAAGATGAAATTCCTAAACGTGGGGAGGTAGTATTAAATACCCTAATTGATGAATATCAACGTACTAATGTAAATGAAAAAAATGCGGTAGCAGATTCTACAATGATGTTTATTGACGAGAGGTTAAGTGTTATTAACCAATCGCTTGGAAATCTTGAAGAAGAGATAGAAAATTATAAAAAAGCCAATGGTATAGTAAATATAAACCAGGATGCAAGCATAGCATTGCAAGGTGCCAGTAGCTATTATGAACAAATAGCAAAGGAAAAAGTAGAATTAGGTGTTTTGGATGCACTTGATGAGAATATAAAGAAGAATGGGCATGACAAAAAAATTATACCTGCGCTATTGGTTATACAATCCGCTACGTTTGCTAACCTCATTAGTCAATATAATCAATTGCTGCAGCATCGCTCAGAATTGCTATTAACGTGCATCTGTAACAAATCCTATAGGTGCTGTATCAATAACAACGTAATCAAAATCGTTACGCAATTTCGCAAACAGATCAGCAATACTTTGCATAGTGATCAATTCCGATGGGTTAGGGGGTACAGGACCGGATGGGATAACAAAGAAATTATCCTGTACTCCTGATGGAATTATTATCTTTTCATACTCTATCTGTCCAATAGCAAAATTGGAAAAGCCAATAGAATTATCCAATCCCAGGTACTTAGATATCTTTGGTTTCCTAAGATCAAGCTCCATCAACACAACACGCTTACCGGAAAGTGCCAATGTGCTTGATAAATTTAGTGAAACAAAAGATTTACCTTCACCACTCATACTCGAAGTGATCATGATCACTTTTTCATGACTGCCTCCTAATAAAAATTCAATATTTGTTCTTAAAGCCCTGAATTGTTCAGCAATTACACTTCTTGATCCGGGTACTACGGTAAGTGTATCCTCACCATCATTATGTCCTATCTCACCCGCTATACCAAGGTTGCTTACTCCGCTTATATCCATACGGCCCCTGATACGTGTATTCAGTAAATTCTTCAGGTAAATGATTACTGAAGGCACTATTATTCCAATAAGAAAAGCAGCAAAAAATATGGTTGACCTAACTGGGGAAAAGGGCGAGCCGGATGCTTTTGCAGGTTCTACAAGTTTGGAATTTGCAATAGT
>JABDFN010000012.1 GCA_013286485.1 Bacteroidota bacterium | reverse complement strand
TTAGTCCCCGGCATATTACTCACCCAATTATTCCCAAATCCTATCACTGGTCCTAATGAGGCGTATTCCACAACTTTGCTTTGTGCAAATGCCGATTTGGCTATAACCAATACCGCAGCTATTAATACTAACTTCTTCATACGATTAACATTTGGTTCGACCTTATTTTGAAAAAGATTGTGCCAGCCGTATCGGTTTTTCTAAAGCCAAACAGTTTTTAACATAGTAACATTTTAATCATATTTATGTCAAAATCGCTTTATTTTCTGCTTTTCATTATGCTTCTTTTTCATTTCTTTAACTATATTTACGTGATAGAATA
Source organism: Bacteroidota bacterium (assembly GCA_013286485.1). GTDB lineage: Bacteria > Bacteroidota > Bacteroidia > Chitinophagales > Chitinophagaceae > JABDFN01. Next base: position 32,485 of record JABDFN010000012.1, on the reverse strand, counting down.
GCCATTTGGTCCTTATGCAAAGAAATCGTCTCTTTTTACTATTACTTGCCGTGATGTTGTGTTTTGCTGTATTCTCCTGCAAAAAAAGCAGTAATGACAAGACAGTAGTGATAGGTACTTCCTATTTTCCGCTTGTAAAAGATAAATATGTAACATATACAGTAGATTCTATCTACTGGATAGATACGAGTTGTTTGCAAATAGACTTTACTTACCAGTTGCAATACGTGATAAAAGATACATTTACCGATGCCCAGAAAAATATTCAATACGTATTCTATTCTTATATCAATTCCAGCAAAACAAATAACCAGTGGATGCCCAACGATGTTTTTTACGCAACGGTAACAGATACAGGTATAGTTGTAAGTAAGGACCAGTTGATGTTTAGAAAATTCGGATTCCCGGTAAGTGCAGGCACAACATGGAAGGGCAATAGCTTAATAGATACCCGCGATGTTGATTATTCTTATTTCAGCAATTGGACATACAGTTACCAGGATGTGGGCTCACCTTATTTTAACGGTAATTTTGATTTTCAGAATACAATTACTGTAAATGAAGCAGATCAATCGTTGAATGATATTGTTTCGCAACCTGATTCTGTAGCTACCAGAACCTTATTTAAAGAGATATACGCTGAGAACGTTGGTCTGGTATATAGTGAGGCCATACATTGGACATATAACCCGAATACTGCGTCTTGTAAGAAAGGGTACTCGGTTATTATGCGTGCCGTAGATCATAATTAGTATAAATGTGCTATAAACGTCTTATATGGAGTGTGTGTGTAATAGTGTTTTTAAGTGAGACGGTAACAGCCCACCCCCCCGCTCCCCAATACGCTTTTCGCGTTAGCTTCACTGACAAAAAAGGTACAGTATCCATTAGCAATCCTTTGGTTTTTCTTTCGTCCCGCAGCATGGCTCGCAGGTCGCGTTTAAGTATTCCCGTTGATAGTTCCGACTTGCCTGTTTCTCCCGCATATTTAGACAGCGTGTTAACAATGCCGGGTAGTGAGATACATGTCACATCACGTTGGCTGAATGATTGTGTAGTATTACTTACAGATTCATCACAGGCAGAGATCTTACGATCAAAATCGTTTATTAAAAGCGCGGTTTTTATTGCATACTATCCTTCGGGTTTGCATAAACCCGCTGCCGGAAATACCAAATTCTCCGCAGAACAAAAAACAATTACTGCATCGCATAAACCTACTGGTACAGCTTTATATTATGGGCAAACCTATGGTCAAACAACATTGGTGCATGGAGATTTTTTACACGATGGGGGATATAAAGGCACGGGCATGTTGATAGCGGTATTAGACGCCGGCTTTTTAGGAGTAAATGATTACGCTGATTTTGATAGCCTTTTTTTGTCTTCACGATTATTGGACAAACATAATTTTGTACTTGACCTGGATACTGTTTTCGATTACGACGGGCATGGTACATCTGTGCTGTCTACTATGGCAGCCTATGTACCGGGTACGTTTGTAGGTACTGCACCTATGGCACAATATGCATTATACATAACAGAAGATAATAACTCGGAACAGCCTGTAGAAATGGACAACATGTTGGCTGCCACAGAGCGTGCAGATAGTTTGGGTACTGATGTTGTTTCTGTGTCCTTAGGTTATGATATAATGGATTACAATTTTTCACTCACCTATTCAGATATTGATGGCAAGTCTACTGTTGCTGCAAAAGCTGCAAATATTGCTACACAAAAAGGTATATTGTTTGTTGCATCTGCCGGCAATGACGGAGGTACTCCATGGCATTATGTGCTTACGCCGGGCGATGCTGATAGTGCATTGACAGTAGGTGCGGTGTATATAGATAAAACAGCAGTTGGTTTTAGCGGTTATGGGCCTAATGCGGGTGGGCGTTTAAAACCGGATGTTTGTGATCTCGGTTATCAGGTTACTGTATATGCTGAAAACGGTGTTATTGTAAGTGAAGACGGCACTTCTTTTTCTACCCCTCAAATTGCAGGCTGGGCAGCTTGTTTATGGCAGGGTAGCCTGCATGCTACTCCGTTCATGATACGGAATGCGATCATTAAAAGTGCTGATCATTATACAATTCCTGATGATCAGTTGGGCTATGGGGTACCTGATTTTAGTAAGGCCTCTCAATATTTATCTGTAAAAGATACTCCTGTTGATACTGCTTATTGGGTTACTGTTTCTCCCAACCCTTTTACATCAAATATATTCGTGAAAATGAATCTGCCAAGTGTTCAGCGCGTTTACTTTACACTATATGATATGACTGGCAGGGCAGTTTATAAATATGATCGCCTGGTAGATACCTGGAACAATCCTAACGTCGTATTGCCTGCTGGCACTGGAATATCAAAGGGTATATATATATTGAAAGTAAGCGGTACCCAACAGACTGCTGCGATCAAATTATTCAAGAACTGATCTTATTTTTTGAGCATTGCAACAAACATGCTGTCAGCTCTCTTGTTAATGCCGTTAATGATCTGCATACTTTCTATCTGCAATCCATTGTTGGTTAATTCAGCTACTACATCTTCATTTTCTTCTTTAAATATGGAGCAGGTAATATAAATGAGCCTACCCCCTGGCTTTAAACAAGTAGCAGCATTTGCTGCAATACTTTTTTGTAATGAAGAAAATGTTTGTGTGGTCTCAGGTTTGAAGAAATATAATTGTTCAGGGGTGCGTGCCCATGTGCCGCTACCGCTGCAAGGCGCATCGCAGATGATAGCATCAAACTGCTTGTCTTTAAGCCTTTGCTGCAATGTCTCTTTTTTTGTAAGGTCAATATTATATACCGACGGCAGCTCAAGGCCATATAATTGAAAACGGCTTTTTAAATTTTGCAATATGCTTTCCCTGGTATCAGATACTGTAAGCTTCACAGACGGCTCCATATCCTTCAGCAATAAGGCTTTTCCGCCAGCTCCCGAACAACAATCATACCATGTTTCATTTTTCTGCGGATGAAAATAATTTCCTGTCTCCTGCGATGAAGCATCCTGCACTACATAGGCATCCTGCGACAATAACTGGTCTATAGCAGCACCTATAGGTAATGAAAAACAATTTTCTTTTATTTCTTCAAACGGTATATCATTTTGGTGCAACAGTTCAATGATCTTGTCTTTGTTCTTTCTGATTCTTATAAATAGTTTCGGCTTCTGCAGCATAGAAAAAAGCCATTCTTCTTTTTCTATACCTGCCGATAATTCAATAGCGTGTGGGAATAATTTCCCTGCATCAAACGCTATGCCTTTCTCCTGCAGCATTTGCACTCTTTCACTTATGTCCCTGTTAGCATCAAAATCCCAGGTTTCATCTAAAACATATGCTGCTATGGTTTGCTGGGTACTGCACAAAAACAAACAAGCTTTTATTGCTTCTTCAAGTTCATGTTCCCTCCCTTTAGGTAGTGTTAGGGAAAGGCTCACTCTGTACGAACAGTACACCATCTCGCTCAGCAGTTTTCTGTCCCTGCTGCCCAGCTTAGGATGATTCTTAAAATAACTCTTCAAAAAATGAGACAATGGCAAACTGCCATCATAGCCTTTAATGATGTTCTCTATATGTTGCCAGATGTATCTCATGGAAAGTCAAAAGTGTTAAGTTAAAATTCAAAACCTGCCTGCCGGCAAGTAATTTTTGAGCGAGTATTATCCCCCTCTCCCTTGGAGAGGGTTGGGGTGAGGTCCTTATATCTCCAACAACGCCTTTATTGGGTCTTTACCTATCAGCAACAGTTCGGGGTTCTCCAGCAATTCTTTTACTCTTACTAAAAAGCTTACCGACTCACGCCCGTCAATAATACGGTGATCATAACTTACAGCTATATACATCATTGGGCGCACTTCCACCTTACCATTTATAGCTACAGGGCGTTCCTGTATCTTATGCATGCCCAGTATAGCACTCTGCGGAATATTGATAATAGGTGTTGACATCAGCGAACCAAACACGCCACCGTTTGTAATGGTAAATGTGCCGCCGGTCATTTCTTCAATGGTTAATTTATTATCTCTTGCTTTGGTAGCAAGCTCCAATACTTTTTGTTCTATCTCTGCCATGCTCAGGCTTTCAGCATTCCGAATCACAGGCACTACCAATCCTTTGGGTGCAGATACGGCTATAGATATATCGCAATACTCATGGTACACTAATTCTTCACCATCTATATAAGCATTCACTGCAGGCCATTCGGAGAGTGCAATACAACAAGCTTTTGCAAAGAACGACATAAAGCCCAGGTTCACGCCGTAGGTTTCTTTAAAGATGTCTTTATACTGCTTGCGTATCTCCATTATTTTGCTCATGTCCACTTCATTAAAAGTGGTGAGCATGGCGGTACTGTTCTTTGCTTCTACCAGCCTGCGGCTTAAGGTCTTGCGCAGGTTGCTCATCTTTTCGCGTTTCTGTTCGCGGCTAAATGCAGCATCGCCGCCCTTACGTCCCGGGTGAGAAAGTGCTTCCAGCACATCCTGTTTCATGATACGGCCCTGGCTACCTGTTCCCTTCACATCACTTGCTTTCACTTGCTTATCGCTCATTATTGCCTGAGCTACGGGTGTGGCTTTTGTATCCTTGCCCGAATCTGCGCTTGCAGAAGCGGGAGTTTTTGTTGTAGGTTTTTCTTCTGATTTTGCAGTAGGCTTTTCCTCCGCTTTTGGTGCAGCAGCTGTTTCCTTTTTCGGTTTGGCTGCTTCTGGCGCTCCTGCTGGCTTGGCAGCAGTTTCATCTATCGTACAGGCTACATCACCTATCTTCAATGTGCTGTCTTCCTTTGCTACAATATGTAGTATGCCCGCCTGTTCGGCGTTCAGTTCAAAGGTTGCTTTTTCTGATTCCAGTTCGCAAAGCAATTCATCACGGTTCACATATTCTCCGTCTTTTTTCAGCCACTTTACAAGCGTTACTTCAGTTATAGATTCGCCTACGGTCGGAACTTTTATTTCTATCATGGAAAAACCAGCAAATTTGAGGCGCTAATTTAGCAAAAACAGCCCATATTTCGGACTTTTCACTTTGCCATCCACACGCCCACACGGCATAATAATAGCCCCAAAACAAGGCTCAGAGCAGTATATAATAGTGCAGATATATTTTCCTGCCTGCCCGACATTTGTATGTTTTCCAGCGCAAAAGTTGAAAAAGTGGTAAAGCCCCCGCAAAACCCGGTTGCCAGTAATAACCAGCCCGCATCCTCCAGCCAGAGATTACGCATACTAATGCCAAACAATATCCCTATCAAAAGGCAGCCCGACAGGTTAACTGCAAGTGTGCCTAAAGGAAATGTAGTATGAGGAGTTATTCTTGTGGTAATATAGGTTACACCATACCTCGCCATACTGCCAATAGCACCGCCAATACCCACCATTAAAAACGAACGAAACATAATAAGTCAAAAGTAAAAAGTAAAAAGTCAAAAAAGAAGATATTTCACTGCTTACTATACACTGCTCACTGTTATTCCACCCAATCACAGATAAACACATTCGTATCATGCCCGCCCCCGTTATGTCGGTTGCTGCTGAAAATAAACTTTTTCCCGTCAGGCGAGAACATTGGGAATGCGTCAAAACTGCCATCATGCGATATACGTTCTAATCCCGTACCATCTAAATTGATAAGATATAAATTGAACGGGAACCCTCTTTCATATTCATAGTCACTCGCAAAAACTATTTTCTTTCCGTCAGGTGTAAACGCGGGCGCCCAGTTGGCTTTACCCAAATGTGTTATTTGGTGAGCATCTGTGCCGTCTGCATTGGCAATGAACAGCTCCATATGTGTTGGCATTACCAGCCCTTGTGCCAGCAGGTCTTTATACTCTTTTACTTCTTCTTCGGTCTGCGGTCTTGATGCACGCCATATTATTTTTTTGCCGTCTGGCGAAAAGCATGCACCACCATCATACCCCAGTGTATTGGTTATTTGTTTCACATGGCTGCCATCAATGTTCATCGTATATATATCAATATCACCATTGCGCATAGATGTGAAAACAATTTTATCACCTTTTGGCGATATGGTAGCTTCCGCATCATATCCTGCTGTGTTGGTCAGTTGCTTTACAATTTTACCATTAAAGTCCGCCACATAAATATCATAGCTGCTATACACCGGCCACACATACTTCTTTATCACTTTCCTGTCCGGCTCTGGCGGGCAGGTATCTGCAGTTGCATGGGTAGACGCGTATAAAAAATGTTTGTGATCCGGCATCAGGTAGGCGCAGGTAGTGCGGCCTTTTCCCGTGCTCACCAATTTGTAAGTAAACTTTTTTTCGCCCTTGGGTATGCTGCCATAAAATATCTGGTCGCAGTTAATGCCTTCTTTCGGGTTTCTGCGCTGAAAAGTGATATGCTCATTATCAAAACCAAAATAGGCTTCCGCATTATCGCCGCCCCAGGTTAGCTGGCGCATGTTTTTAAAATGCTTTTCATCAGGATATTTTAAAGTATCCGTCTGCCCTTTTGCATATATGCTTAAAACACAGCAAATCCCAAACATCATACACGCTACTCCCTGCTTTTTACTTTTTACTTTTAACTTTCTACTTTGCATCGCGCCAAAATAATTAAATACAATAGTTTTAAATAGTTATATGTTACTTATTACATTACAATGACAACCCGGAATAACCTATAAGATGCATAAGACTTTGAATTATATTATTATATTTGAATTATGAAAAACACACAACTCATCACCTGCATCCTCCTGTTTATTACAGCTATTGCAGTTTCATGCAAAAAATCAGACAGTAGCAGCAACAATAACGGCACTGCTTTCATGCAAACCGTCCGTGATACTATGGCAGCCACCGTCAATAGCAATGTGTGGATATCCTTTAACCATTCTTTTTCACTGTTCACATTAGGCAGCAACGGCACATTAGTGTTGGAAGGCACAGATAGCTCAGGTGCAAAAACTATTGGCATCTACATCAATGATTATACTACAGGCGCACGCACATATACCATTGCAGGTACAGGTACCGACACTGCTAGTTACACAAACCTCGGCGTGCTCCATCATGTGTCTTCGGGCACCTTGCAGGTGGTTGCTGTATCCGATAGTTTTGTACAAGGCAAGTTCACGCTCACTGCCGATAGTTTCAGCATTATCAATGGCGTGTTTAATTACAAGCAGTAAGTTTTACCGGGCTAATTAATGATTTTTTAAGTATTAGAGGCATATAATACTTGGTATATACGTATTAACTTTACACGGTTAAAATTATACCCGTTTTTGAAGATCAATTATGCGAGCGAACCTAACCGTGGGTTCCCTTTTTGGAAATTGCTTACGGCAATTATCATTATTATTTTTTTAGTTTACCGCATATTCAGAAAGTGGTAGCCCGGCTGTAATTAAATTAACACCTGCACTAAGTATATTAGGCCTATCTTTATAAGAAATAGTATTTATGGAACCGAAGTTCGATGCCGGTGATATTGTCAAGTTAAGATCTGGCAGCCCCAATATGACCTGTAAACCTTATATAGAGCCAAGCACAAAAGATATTAAAAATGGTGTTTTTAGAGGTAATTATTGGTGCACATGGTATGATGAAGGCGTTAAAGATCCAAGATCTAAAAAGATCCATGAGATTTACCTCGAACTGGTTGGATCATAGAACAAATTAGGCTATTAGTGATTGTTCATTTCTGCTGACATTTAGCTATTAGTAAAACATAAAACCTCTTTAAACATAACGGCAACTATTGTAACGAATAGTCCGTGACGAAAATTGGGATTATAGGAATGTTACCAAATTGAAACCATGAGCCATTGTAATTCTTGCTATATTGAAAATAAGTGCATCTCTAAATTGTCCTGTACAATTATTACTTAACGTACAATCAAGGCTTTCAATTTCTTCAACAGAAGGTTTGAAGGAACAAATTTTACCTAAAGTTTCATTTTCTGGTCTATTATATTTTTTATTTAGCTTGGAATATGCATCATTAAGTTGCAATACCATGTGTTCTATTTTATTCATAACTTGTAGTTTATACAAAGTTACTTATATGTATGGATAACATTCGTTATGCTGAAATATCACTTTATTATATAAAAGAGAAGTTTGAAGAACAAACGACTTTAAAGAGTATTATACTAATAACAAATTTGCAAGATTATTATGATAAGAAAAATGGAACTCTTACAGCAAGAGCAAATGGTTATGAGATAAATACCTATAAAATATATACCAAGTTGCCATTATTTAATAAGGAAAAATTTAAGAAGGAAATTGATTCTTATAATATTTCTAACTTAAATAAAGAAGAATTTAAATTGAGATTGCGTAGAATATTTGATCTATCAATAAATATTGTTCATTATTACAAGGAGCAATTGAGAGAAATATACTTAAGTAAAAACAAATCGAGACCTGGCATCTCGTAATAGTAATAAAAGCCGTCCCAAAACTTCGGGATGTAAACGGAAAAATATATGCCATTGATAAAAATTAATTAACGAAACAAATATTTGTTTACCCCTCCTCCCAAATCGTACCTTTGCATCCGTCAGTACCCTTTTATAGGGTCAGACGGATTAAACCTAAAACCTATATTATTATGATATTTAATACATTCATTCCCGTCATTGCAAGTCCCGAACATTAATGGGCAGGCAACCTCACGAAATACAAGCAATAATCCATTATAAGCATCTATATTCTATGCCAGGCAGCTCAGTAGCAACGAACGCCAATTCAAAACTCCGGCAAATACTTTTTATCGGTCTGCGGTTTTTCAGCGCCCCGATCCGAACGTTCGGATATTCGGGGGTCAGCGAGTATCTGCGGGAAATAATACCCCCTCTTCCCTAAATTATTTCCCAAAAGGTGAAATCATCCGAACGTCGCGACAGCCAAACCCTTTACAGACAACCATATTATTAAAAAATGCGGAACGAAAAGGTGAAACAAAGGTGAAACAAAGGTGAAACAAAGGTGAAACAAAGGTGAAATAAAGGTGAAGCAAAGGTGAAACAAAAGTGAAGCAAAGTGAAACAAGAGGAACCGGGTTGTAATCCTCACATATCTCACATTATACTAATCAACCAATTAACCTATCAACCAATCAACCTATTTTTGCACCCATGATCTATCATTTAGTTGTCGGCGATTCTGCTGCAGATTCATTAAAAGAAGCCATATCTATGGAGCCCTCTATGCAGGGCGAAGTAATAGTTTTAAAAGATATATTAAATGTGGGCCCGCTCCGCAACGACGAAGGCACAGATTTCAGCGCCATGCGTTCTGCTTTCTGGAACAGCATGATGCTCAATGAAAAAGAACCCGTTCATGTTCAGGATGCAGAACACATGCAGCAGCTTTCAGAAAAGCTGATGGAAGATACAGACGTAAAAGTTTGGTTCTGGATGGCGCCCTGGCCTGCCGATGTCTGCGCTTATCATTGGTTGCTCGGATTCTTTAATAATACCATTGACAGGTATTTTGTATTGAGTATTGCAGGCCTGCCTTTTCTCGACGAGAATGGCAAAGTATTTTATCCTAAAAACATTAGCGAGATATTACCCAAAGAATTGGTGAAGGCGAGAAGGCTGGCACGCGCTGTAACTATAGCCGAAGTAGAAATGGACGGTGAAACATGGACAAAACTGGTAGAAGAGAATGGCGGTATCCGCACGCATGAAGGCGGCAAGAAATTAGCTTCTAGGTCAGAGGACCATTACGATAATATACTCGCAAGTTTTTGTTCGCACCAGTTCATCAAAGCATCACGCATCATTAGCCAGTCGCTGAATAAATACAGTGTGCCCACAGGCGATACCTATCTCGGTTGGAGGCTCAGAAAAATGGCGGAGAACGGAATAATACAATTACAGGGAGATGTAAGCAAAACATTAAAAGACTATGAAGTAAAATTACCCGGCGATATAGAAAACGAACAGGAAACTGTAGATGGACAAGTAGCAAAAGATAAAGTATAAGTATCTGCGAAAAGTCTGCGCCCCGAACATTCGGGGGTCTGCGAGTACCTGTCCGCCGTGGCGGATCTGCGGGAACAAATTTGAAATAGAAAATGAATTTTGAACTGATATTAAAAGGAGAGAGAGTAAAACCACATCAAAGCACAGGTCTGCACCTGCTGGTAGCGCTTGCCATTATGATGAGCGGCGCTATTACTTTTTTTCTTTACAAACTGTTCAAAGTGCAAATAGCAGGAAATATGAATACCGCGTTAGAACAATTAAAATGGGCAGGCTTACTGATAGTCTTGACAGGACTGGTGTTACTGGCGCTTATTATTTTCAAAAATAAATGGCTGCTAAAGAAAAAAGTAAACGCCATCATACGCATAGTTGAATTAGCATGGATGCTTTTCTTTACGCTGTTCTCCATTACAGAGCACATCATCATCCCTGCTTTTACTTATGGTATATTAGCTGTTACGGTAGTATTGGCATTGATATGGGAAAATACCGGCGGCGCTCAGTTAGTAGCTATAAATGAGGAAGGAATAAAACTACCCGTAGCAGTACGTACGCGCTTGATAGCCTGGCCTGAAATTGAAAAAGTATTATTGAGATATAATGTGTTAACAATAGATTGCCTGGATAAAAAACTATTGCAACTGGATGTGAAAGCACCTGTTTTTAATAGCGATAATTTTGAACAATATTGTGATACTAAAATAGAAGAGGGGAAGAAGAAAAGACATGAAGAATGGTAGTGTTAGTGAACAGTTTTTTAATTTTACATTTTTTAAATAATAAAAAACCCCCTTTTAGGGGTAGGGGCATGATAACACCATACATACTATACTCAGACGGGCAGGGGAATATCTTCGAAGATACTTCGCTCTATGCCACGGGCCGCGAAGGCTGGGAAGCATTTCCTGTTCCCGAGCATGAATGGATAGAATTGCCCGAAGGTGGTTCTTTATACGAATTACCCGGTCGCCATGGTATTGGCATAGATGTAGAGACTGGCGAAATGCGCCTTTGCGAAAAAGGCTGGGCAGTAGCGGCTTTCATTCCGCCTGCACATACCGGTTTGTATATAGCTGCATACGAAACAGAACCCGGCGCACCTACATTGCCCTTGTTTTGTTATACTGCAGCAGGCTGGCAAAACGATACGTTTTATGTCACAGCTATACGCATAGAGCGCGATATCAGGCAGGAGAGTAAAGGATATGACGATAACAAAGTAAAAGAAGGAGTTACACATGCCTTGCAGGCATATCCGCACAATAGATTAGTAAAACATATTGCCGAAAATTGCGCACTTACTTATCATTGCCCCGCAGCAAGAAATTATTTTCTCGGCCGTTGGGAATGTCCTATTCCATCATCACCCGCATGCAATGCTAACTGTATTGGTTGCATTTCTTTTCAGCCCGCTGAAGAAGCTATCACTTCTACACAGGACAGGCTTACGTTTCAGCCAACGGCTGCAGAGATTGTGGAGTACACCGTTCCTCATTTAGAAACTGCTCCTTATCCTATTGTTAGTTTCGGGCAAGGCTGCGAAGGTGAGCCGCTGCTCATGTGGGAAACCATCAGGGATTCAATTATTGAGATACGCAAACATACTTCCAAAGGCAGTATCAATATCAATACCAATGGTAGCCGCCCCGATGCGGTAGAAAAACTAATGGAAGCAGGCTTGAATAGCATCCGTGTAAGTACCAACTCTGCAAGGGCAGATGTGTACATGAAATATTATCAACCTAATAATTATCAGTTTGAAGATATTGTAGAGAGTATAAAAGTGGTTCGTAAACATGGCGGCTGGGCATCTATCAATTATTTTGTATTCCCCGGCATGACAGATAGTGTAGAAGAATACGAGGCACTTCGCCAACTCATTATCGAAACAGATCTGAGCATGATACAATGGCGCAATTTCAATATTGACCCTGACTGGTATTTGGGCAAAATGGGTATCACAGATGTAGGACAACTGATAGGCGTGAGCCAGTTAATAGCGCTCATTCACCGCGAGTTTCCGAATCTGAAATTTGGGTATTTTAATCCGCCTGTAGAGCGCATGCTGAATTTTGATAATGATTTTGCACATTAACATTTTTTTCTGCACACATTTGCATAATTTTATCTTACATGATAGCAACTGAACAACATACACAAACAAAAGCCTTAGCATGGACCATTGGGGTACATGTGCTCTTGTTTTTGTTTTTCTGGTTGTATAAATATGCAATACCCACAGTAGAGTCCATACCCGAAATGGGCATGGAAGTTAATTTGGGTACAAGCGATCATGGCAGTGGTTTTGATCAGCCCATGTCTGTAGAAGATCCTTCCGCTGATGCGCCTTCTGTTAAGTATAAAACTGCGCAGCAACAGGAGAACGAAGCGAAAAGTATGCTGCAGACAACAGATGAAAATGCGCCCGCAGTAAATGCCGCTAATTCTAAAGACATTAACCGTAACAGCACACAGCAGGATAATAGCAGGCGTAAACATAATGCACAGCAGGAAGCTAATAATAGCCAAACGCAGCAGCATCCCCGTTATGTATATAATAATAGCACTGGCAAAGGTGGTAACAGTGCTATGCAAAACAACCAGGGAACGAATGAAGGTAATGATAACGGTACAGGTGATAAAGGTGTGCCGAATGGAACGCCCGGATCTACCAATTATACCGGCAGCCCTGGTAATGGAAACGGAGGTATCAGCCATACATTGACAGGCAGAACCATTGTCGCATTCCCGCCTAAAGATGCCAATTTTAAAGAACAGGGTGTAGTAGTGGTGCGCGTTACAGTAAACAGGGAAGGCCTTATTGTAAATAAGCAGATCATATCTGCCAGCAGTGCCGACCTGAGAGCTATTGCATTACATAAAACAGACAAAGTGCGTTTCAATAAAAGCGAATCAGCCCCCGAAGAACAGTTTGGCAATATTACCTTTGTGTTCAAGACGAAGTCATAGTCATTTCTACATGCCCGATATTAATACCCGATACGATCAAACACTCAACTATTTATATGAGAAGCTGCCCATGTTCTCCAGGCTGGGCAAAGCAGCTATTAAACATGATCTTACAAACACTTTGCTGTTATGCGAAGCAGTAGGCAATCCGCATACGAAATTTAAATCCATACATATAGCAGGTACTAATGGTAAAGGCAGTGTAAGTCATATGCTGGCTGCTATTTTGCAGGAGTCAGGTTATAAAACAGGGCTATATACTTCTCCTCATTTGGTAGACTTTAGGGAGCGTATTCGTATAAATGGTATAATGGTAAGTAAAGAATGGGTGGTAGATTTTGTAGACAGTATAAAAGATGCGATCGATAAGATACAGCCGTCTTTCTTTGAAGTAACGGTGGTAATGGCGTTTAAGTTTTTTGAGGAGCTGAAAGTAGATGTTGCTGTAATAGAAACTGGCCTTGGCGGTAGGGTAGACAGTACGAATGTGATCACACCGGTACTTAGCATCATTACCAATATCAGTTACGATCACCAGGACTTATTGGGAGACACATTGCCAAAAATTGCTTCAGAAAAAGCAGGGATTATAAAACCGAATGTACCTGTGTTGATAGGAGAAGAACATGAAGAAACAGAAAGAGTCTTCGTAGATCATGCCATACATAACAAGAGTACCATATACTATGCTGAGGCGCTTTGGGATATGGTACGTACCGGGCAGGATGGCTTGCATCAGTATTTCAAAGCAGTGCACAGGGGCAGGAGAGAACTATACGATATAGCTACAGACATGCTGGGCAATTATCAGCGACAGAACATAAGAACAGTATTAGCTGCGGTAGAAGTGCTTATTGCTAATCAGGGGGTGAACATCTCTATGCCTATAGTGAAATCTGCATTATCGAAAGTTAAACAGCTTACTGGGCTTCGCGGAAGATGGGAAGTGATACAACAATCTCCCCTCATAATAGTAGATGTAGGCCATAATGCAGCAGGTATGCAGGAAGTAATGCAGCAATGGAAATTTGTGAAGGCAGAAAAAAAACACATCGTTGTGGGTTTTGTAAAGGATAAGGATATAACAGCTTCCTTACAGTTTTTTCCAAAAGATGCACAGTATTATTTCTGCAATGCTAAACTGCCAAGAGCTTTGCCTGCAGCAGAGTTGCAGAAGATAGCAGGCGCGTTAAATTTACAAGGAGCTACTTACGATAGCGTACAAACCGCTGTTGAAGCAGCCAAAGCTGTAATGACAGATAAGGATGCATTGTTGGTAACCGGAAGTTTTTTTGTAGTGGGAGAAGCTATGGAGCAAACGCCATCTATAGTCACAGGATGATTTTTTATTTTCCCCTTCCCTGGAAGATAACTTTAAGTGTGTATAGCATGATCTTAACATCAAGCGCCAGTGAGCAGTTCTCAATATAGAGCAGGTCATACTTCATACGGTCTATCATCTCGTCTACATTTTCAGCATATCCATATTGCACCATACCCCACGATGTTAATCCCGGCTTTACTTTATGCAGGTACTTGTAATGATTATGAGAAGTAATGATGATGTCAATAAAATGTTTTCTTTCAGGGCGCGGGCCTACCAGAGACATTTCACCTTTCAGTATATTCACAAATTGGGGCAGTTCATCAATACGCCATTTGCGCATAAATTTTCCCCAGGGTGTTATCCTGGCATCTGTTTCGCTGGATAGTGCGGGCCCATGCACTTCTGCGTTCACATACATAGACCTGAATTTGTAAATGCAAAATGGTTTACCAAATTGCCCTATACGGTCTTGCTTATAGATGATAGGTCCGGGAGAAGAGAACTTTACTCTTATAGCAGCAAAGATTAAAAACGGAGATGAAATAATAAGAGACAATAATGATATGGTAATGTCCAGGAAGCGTTTACAAACCCTTTGCCAGTCGGGCATTAGGTCAGGATGAATATGGATGAGTATGGCGTCATATACATTGCTTGTTTTTACAGATCCCGATATGATATCATAATAGTCAGGCAACACTTTAACAACAACAGGCCGATAACAAAGCCTGGTAATAATGTTTTCTAGTAAATGGTGTTCAGATGAGTCTATAGCAATGATCACTTCTTCAATTTCATGTTTATCTATGATGTTTTCTAATTCAGAGATATGGCCCAGTTGCGGCAGGTATTCATTCATGCCATTTGCCTTCTCATTATTGGAGTATATAAAGCCTTCAAAAATATTGCCTAATACTTTTCGGCTGTTATTTACCTGTTTATATATATTGATAGCTTGTTCGTTGCCCCCGATAATAAGTGTTTTAAATCCTACTTTCCCTTTAATAATATTATTCTTGATATGGTTCAGTATCCATATTCTGAATAAAAGTGTATAAGCAGTATGTATCAATAAGTACCTGCCTGTCATCCTGATAAAATAGGAATAGTCGTTCTCGTCATTGGAAAACACTATCAGCGAAACTATGATAGTGCCGATGATGCAGGAAATAAGTGTGCGGTTGATTTCATTCAATCTGGATTTACGATAGAGATCGAAATAGGTGCCGGATAAAAGATAAAGGAACAACCAGCAAATAGGAAGAAATAGTAACCCTAATGCGTAATCTTTCCCGCGAAATAATTGTAACGATTCTAAAAAAGTTCTGTTTTCCAGTATGTGATGACGATATACCCAAAAAGACATCCAGGCAATAGCAGCTGAAGCATAATCTAATAATGCCAGTTGCCTGATGGCTTTTCTTTTTACCGGGTTCAGTAACATGCGGTTAGTTAGTGAGGTATTTTATGTTGTCTACAATAACAAAGCCACTGCTTTGCCCATTGGGCAAAACAGATTTTATTGCCAGTCGAAACTGGGCTGACGGAAATAATGAAAGATATTTAGAAGCTTCTGTTGAAAGTGATATGTACATTTTATTTATCGAAGCACTGGGGTTTACACCGATCAGGTATTCGGGTGAAGTTGATACAAGCTGGCTTCCGCTTGAATCGGTAGAGACTAACACACCTACAGCAAATTGCGCAGAATTCCGATAACTTATTTCAATAAAGGAATTGCCGGAAACAAAGGGATAAAATTTGCCGTTAATGTTTTCTGAACTATCACCGGCTGTAGGCAGATTAATATAGCCGGAGTGCCCGCCTTCAATAACAAGGCTTTTATCTGAAGTGGTAACAATACTATCATCTCCCGCTATCTTTTGAAAATTATTGCCATTCTCAAAATCTTCAATAATTCTAAAATGAGTAGCTGATGTATACCCTGTTTTGGGTATATATGTTGTTATTTGGCCCGCATTGGTAGTAAGGGTAGACGTATCTCCGTAATAAAAAGGGTATTGCTCCTGGAATTCGGTGATGCCGTCTGTAGATATGCCCGGCACGATCGTTAATAAGCCACTGTTGCCGCTTGTTATAACCGGAAATGTTACAGGCAGATCAAAAACTCCTACCGGGCCATTGTTATAGTACACCCATATGCTCGTGATCTTGTGTGAAGAAGAACCCTGTACTAAAAGATTACCTGGTACAAACTTAAAAGAATCTATATGTACATAAGTAGGAGTAGGCTCCTTGGGGTTGATAATAGTGCAGGACTCAATTGCAAATAAAACCGCAAAAAAAGTAAAAAGTATGTAAATGTTTTTCATTTAATTCTTCATCTAAAATTATAACGATATAACCTATTAAACATTGTGCAACTCGTTATGCAAACTCATTTTTTTCATTACCTGGTGGGCTACATCCATAGCCTGGAAACCATCATATACACTTACTCTAACATCCCTGTCCTGTAAAATGGCGTCTGCAAAATCCTGTAATTCCATGCGAATAGCATTAGAGGGCTTTACATCAGGCATTTGCACAGATAGTATCTTGGTATTGCCATTGCCTATTTCAATAGGGAAATCCATCATACCTGTTTGCATGCCGGGCTCTTTCATACGAATGACTTCGGTTTTCTTTTCCAGGAAGTCAATACCAATATAGGCATCGCGTTGAAAGAGGCGCAATTTGCGCATTTTCTTCAATGATATACGGCTGGAAGTAAGGTTAGCCACGCAGCCGTTATCAAATTCTATTCGGGCATTCGCTATGTCGGCATTTTCACTTAGTACATTCACGCCGCTGGCAGAAATGCGTTTAACCGGGGACTTCACCAAATGCAATACGATATCTATATCGTGTATCATCAGGTCCAGTATCACTGCTACATCTGTTCCCCGTGGATTGAACTGGGCCAGCCTGTGACCTTCTATGAACATGGGCTGTAAAGGCAGATCGCCAAGGGCCAGGAAAGCGGGATTGTAACGCTCTACGTGGCCTACCTGACATTTTATATTAGCTTCATGCACCAATTGTACAAGTTCTTGCCCTTCTTCTATGGTATGTGCAAGGGGTTTCTCAATGAAAACATGTTTGCCACTTAATATGCACTGTTTGGCTATTTCGTAATGGGTGGTAGTAATAGATACAATATCAACAGCATCTACAGCATTTATGAGGCTATTAATATCTGTATATCGGGGCACCTGGTATTGGGCTATCGC
This sequence comes from Bacteroidota bacterium, assembly GCA_013286485.1. Taxonomy (GTDB): domain Bacteria; phylum Bacteroidota; class Bacteroidia; order Chitinophagales; family Chitinophagaceae; genus JABDFN01. Next base: position 14,967 of record JABDFN010000012.1, on the reverse strand, counting down.
GGTTGCTGCCTGGGTATTATCAGGGTCGTAAAAACCAACCAGTTGCACACCATTTATCTCCTGCCACTGCTGCATGTGAATCTTGCCGAGGTGGCCGGCTCCAAATATCCCGATTTTAAGCATATTGCCTTGCAAGATAAATAAAAAAACAGCACTCTAAGACTTCTGAAAAGACGGTAGATATATAAAATATTTACATTAAGCCCTCGTCTGCTAAACTAGTAAATCCTGTACCTGAAACAATAATGTGGTCAAGGAGTTTTATATCCATTAATGAAGCAGCTTCTTTTAGTTTACGGGTCAGTTCTTTGTCAGCAGCACTAGGATTTTTATTTCCAGAAGGATGGTTGTGGGCTACTATTATTTGATTTGAATTATACAGCAAGGCATTTTTTAAAATAATGCGGGTATCAGCAACTGTGCCGGTAAGCCCGCCATTACTCACCATCTCATGTTTGATAACACGGTTGGATTGATTCAGATATAGCACTATGAAAGCTTCATGATTGAGATCTTTTAATAGTGGTATTACAATTCCGGCAGCATCGGCACTCTTTGTTATAGAAGGTCGTTGTAATGCCTCGCCGGTTTGTCTGCGCCTGCCAAGCTCTAATGCTGCAGCTATAGTTATGGCACGTGCTTTACCAATGCCTTTTGTTTTTTGCAATTCCGATACGCTTAATCTTCCCAGTTCTTGCAGGTTATTACCTGCTTTTTCCAATATTTCACGCGCGAGGTCTAGAGCAGATTTTTCTTTTGTACCGCTGGATATGAGTATTGCCAAAAGCTCTGCATCAGTAAGCGCAGCAGCAGTTTTTTGCAGCATTTTCTCACGTGGACGCTCATCTTCTGCCCAGTTTTTTATGGAAATAGCCATTGTATAATAGTAGTGAATGAAAGGTATGAAAATTGATGCATATAAAGTTAGCCTATCCCTATATATCGGAATTATGGGAAGCTACTGTTAACTTAGCAGCCAAATTCATTGCGTGCCCTTTCAATACAGGTACCTTCCATATAAAGAAACAGGTTATTTTTCAGGCCTTGTAACCGATTATCTTGCAGGTGATAAACGCTTAGATGGTTATTATAGTTACAATACTAACGATCAAGGCATAAAGCAGGCTATTGAACAAAGAGCTGCTTTCCCTATTGACAGGGTAAAGCTGGTAAGTATGCTCCATAAACAATATGAGGGGCTGGAAAAATCCGAACTGGTAGCAGAAAATATAAAGCTACTTGCGAATAAAAATACATTTACTGTTTGCGCTGCGCATCAACCCAACCTGCTTACCGGCTATTTATATTTTGTTTATAAAATATTGCATGCCATCAAATTATCCGAAGAGCTGAAAAAAGAATATCCTGATAAGTATTTTGTCCCCGTTTATTATATGGGTAGTGAGGATAATGACCTGGAAGAATTGGGAAAATTTCGCTATAAAGATGATACCTATGTTTGGGATGGGAACGGACAAAAAGGAGCAGTGGGGCGTATGAGGACCAAGGGGCTGAAGCAATTATTTAATGAACTTTTTAAATTATTAGGCCCTCCCGGTGCGAATTTTGACCAACTGAAAGATATTATACATAAAACTTACCTGGAACATGATAATATAGCGAGCGCTACACAGTACCTGGTAAATGAATTGTTTGGGCGATATGGCCTTATTGTAATAAACCCCGATGAACAGGAATTTAAAAGAAGCATATTGCCTATACTTAAAGATGAACTGTTACATCAACGATCAAATGCAATAGTTAATAAAGAAATTGAAAAATTATCTGCGCATTATAAAGCGCAAGCGCAGCCAAGGGAAATAAATCTTTTCTATTTAACAGACGGATTACGGGAAAGGATAGAGAGAAAGGAAAAGCACTGGGTAGTGTTGAACACAGATATTAGTTGGACAGAACGAGAATTACTGCAAGAGCTGGATGAACACCCTGAGAGGTTTAGCCCAAATGTAATTTTGCGGGGATTGTTACAGGAGAGTATATTACCCGACGTAGCATTTATAGGTGGCGGGTCAGAGGTAGCCTATTGGCTGCAATTGAAAACATTATTTGAACACTATAAGGTTTTTTATCCCGCGATATTTTTAAGACAGTCTGTTTTGTGGATATTACCTGAACACGCGCGCCTGATACATAAACTTGGATATAGCATACATGATATTTTTAAGTCCGAAGACGAACTGGTAAAAAGCTATGCTAGAAAAAACAGCGAAACTGACTGGCAAACTAATAAAGAAACATTGGCTATTGAAGCTATACTTAAAGAATTACAACTGAAAGCGGAAAATGTAGATGTAACATTGAAAAAATCTGCAGAGGCCACCCTTACAAAAATGAAGAATCAACTGGCCTCGCTTGAAAAGAAAATGATGCGGGCTGAAAAAAGAAAGATGCTGGAACAATTAGCCCGTGTCTCCAGGTTGAAGAAGCAACTATTCCCTTCTAATAGCTTGCAGGAAAGAGTTGAAAATTTTTCACCTTATTTTTTATTGCAAGGTCCTGGTTTTTTTGATGTTATAAAAGAGGGGATATTACTATTCCAATCTGAATTCCTTGTTGTAGAGCAGGAGTACTAATTTTTGGCACACTTTTTAGAGTATAAATAGTAATGCCTTAAATTTGTTAAAAATCGCATCATGAAAAAGAAAGGAATTGCTTTGTTAATTGCTATATGGCTGTTACCGATAATTTCCTCAGCCCAAGAACCTATAAAAGTGAGTATACCTAAATTAGATCTGGGTTTAAAACTGGGCGCTAACTTGGCACAGCTTTCAGGCAATAATTGGGATAATGGATATAAAGCCAGTTTTTTAGGGGGTGCGTTTGCAGGTCTTAGGGCCCATAAAGTGGGTGTACAAATAGAATTTTTCTTTAGCCAATCGAATTATGGGGTAAGCGGCCATAGCTTTTATGATGCCTTCAGCGGTCTATACAATAACGCAGCTGACTCTGCTAAAAATGGTTCTTTCAAAGTGACCTATATGAATATACCTGTGTTGTTCCAATATAAATTGATCCCTTTATTGTGGTTGCAGGTAGGGCCACAATACAGTGGTGTAGTATCAGTAAATGATGTGAATTCACTGGTAAAAGACTCCAAAAATCTTTTCAAGTCGGGCTATACTTCAGGGGTAATAGGGTTAGAATTGAAATTGCCATTGCATCTCAATTTCGGAGCCCGGTATGTGATAGGGTTTGCCAGCATAAATAATACGGATGTATCGGGGGCATGGCAGGCAAAACAGTTGCAAGTGCATGTCGGCTATGCTATTCTATAGCAGGCGGTTACAACAGTTACAATTCTGTAAATAACAATAGGTGACAGGTATATATCTGTCGGTAAACAGTTTTATTAGCAAAACGTAGAGAAGATATTAGCGGATAAAAAAGGCGCTAATATGCAAGTGGTTAGGGCAGCCGTATTTTTGGTTGTTAGAAGCTGCGCATGAAGCCATGAACGACAAAGCCAATATAGCTACTGCAGCAACGAGGAGCCTGGAATTAGATCGTAATTTCATAATAATTTTTGTCTTTGGTGTAAAAACCTCTTTTACTTTTGTACGAAGATAATAATTTTTCATGAAGCATATACATTTTATTGCCATAGGGGGAGCTATCATGCACCAGCTTGCTTTGGCCCTCCAAAGGCAGGGTTATGAGGTGACGGGTAGTGACGATGAGATCAACGACCCGGCAAGAATCAATCTCGCAATGGCAGGGCTATTGCCTGCCAGTACAGGATGGTATCCTGAGAAAATAGATACCAAAATACATGCCATAGTATTGGGAATGCATGCAAAAGCTGATAATCCCGAATTGCTGGAGGCTAAAAAAATAGGATTGCCAATTTATTCTTTTCCTGAATATGTATATGAGATAAGCAAAGAGAAGCAAAGAATTGTAATAGCGGGCAGCCATGGAAAAACCACCATTACTTCTATGGTGATGCACATACTAAAGCATAGAGGAATGGACTTTGACTATTTGGTTGGGGCTAAAGTGGCAGGTTTTGATCAGTCTGTGAAGTTAAGTGATGCGCCTATAATAATATTGGAAGGTGATGAATATCCTGCATCGGTAGAAGAAAAACGCCCCAAAATATTTTTCTACCACCCGCATATAAGTGTATTAAGTGGTATTGCCTGGGACCATATCAATGTATTTCCAACGTATGAAATATACCTGCAGCAATTTGAAACCTATTTAAAGGGAATGAAACCTGCTACGAGCCTGTTTTATAATAGTGAGGATGAAGAAGTAAAAAAACTTGTATCGACAACAGCTTCTCATCTTATTGCACGATCTTATTCCATGCCGCCATTTCATTACGAAAATGGAGAAGCAATTTTAGATACCACATTTGGGCCACTGAAAATGTCTGTATTTGGAAGACATAACTTATTAAACCTTGAAGCAGCTGTGTCTGTTTGCGAAGCATTGGGGGTTAGCAAAAAAGATTGTTATATAGCTATTGCCTCATTTACGGGCGCTGCCAAAAGACTTGAAAAAATCATTGAAAAGGAAAATCTTGTTGCATACAGAGATTTTGCACATGCCCCATCAAAGTTGAAAGTTACGCTGGATGCAGTGCGTGAAGCATATCCGCAACATATGCTTATCGCTTGTTTTGAACTACATACCTATAGCAGCCTAAACGAACAATTTTTAAGTGAATACGCGCACAGTATGGATGCTGCGGATCATGCTTTGGTGTATTTCAGCCATCATGCGCTTGAGCTTAAAAGACTACCGGGTTTAGACCCCGCTACTGTACAGGGCTATTTTAAGAATAAAGGATTATTGGTGATAGATGATAAAATAAAACTAGAGGCAACAATAAAACAATTACTTACCCATACTAACAAGCCTATATGCCTTTTGCTGATGAGCTCAGGCACTTTTGATGGAATTGATTGGAATGGTGTAAGTTCGCAGTAAGAAACAGTACTTTCAAATGGCACAACTTGTATTAAAACGCCCTATCGTTTTTTTTGATCTTGAAACCACAGGTGTAGATCATGCAAAGGATAGGATAGTGGAACTGGCAATGATAAAACTTAGCCCGGACGGTAAAAAAGACAGCTATATAAAACGCCTGAACCCGGGTATGCCTATACCTGCGGAAGCAACGGCTATACATGGTATAAGGGATGAGGATGTAAAAGATTGTCCGGTTTTTAAACAGATCGCACACCATTTATATGATTGGATGAAGAACAGCGATTTTGCCGGCTATAATTCGAGCAGATTTGACCTGCCACTGTTAGCAGAAGAATTTTTGCGTGCGGGTGTAAACATAGATTTTACAGAAAGGCATATGATTGATGTGCAGCAGATATTTTTTAAAATGGAAAGCCGCACACTTAGTGCTGCCTATAATTTTTATTGCAACAAGCAGTTGGAGAAAGCACATAGTGCTGAGGCAGATATACAGGCTACTATTGAGGTGTTGGAAGCTCAGCTGGATAAGTATGCTGATATGTCTAAAGATGTAAAGAACCTGAGTGATTTTTCAAATACCGAGCAGTATGTAGATTATGCCCGCAGGATTGTAATGAAGGACGGAAGCCCTGTATTTAATTTTGGCAAATATAAAGGCAAAAAAGTGGAAGATGTATTTACTGCAGAGCCGCAATACTATGACTGGATGATGCAGGCTGATTTTGCATTGCATACCAAACAAAAGATATCCGAAATATTAAATAAAATGAAACTGCAAAAGTCGGGTTTGAAATTATGATAGCTATTTAACAAGCCTGTATTGCTATATTTTCTTATTTTGCCCCTTCTTTTAAAAATAGCCCTGTTGGACAAGATTGTTATCATACCTACCTACAATGAAAAAGAGAATGCGGAAAAGATCATCCGCAAGGTTTTTTCATTGCCCGGCAACTATCATATACTTATTGTAGATGATGGTTCACCTGACGGTACCGCCAATATTGTAATGGGCCTGCAAACTGAGTTTGCGGGAAGGTTGCATCTGATAGAAAGAACCGGGAAGCAAGGACTTGGAACAGCTTATATTTTTGGTTTTAAATGGTCGCTGGACAGGGGTTACCAATATATATTTGAGATGGATGCGGATTTTTCGCACAACCCGGATGATCTGAACAGACTATATAAAGCATGTGAAGATGGTGCTGATGTAGCAGTAGGTTCAAGGTATGTAAAGGGAGGCAAGGTGAAGAATTGGCCTTGGGAAAGAATATTTATTTCGAAAGGCGGTGCATTTTACACAAAAATGATTACATGGATGCCTGTGGACGATCCTACCGCAGGTTTTGTATGTTATAAACGCAGTGTGCTTGAAACGATCCCGCTCGACAAAGTACAATTTGTCGGTTACGCGTTCCAGATAGAAATGAAATACCGCGCATGGAAACTGGGATTTAAAGTAAAAGAAGTGCCCATTATTTTTATTGACCGCGTAGAGGGTGCTTCTAAAATGACCAAGGGCATAGTAAAGGAAGCTATGTATGGTGTATGGCGGATGAAGCAATTTAATAAAGAACGCAACAAATAATACTTACACAATAAACTCTTTGTTTTCTTTTATCCAAGCTATTATTGCAGGGCCTTCTGAAAATAATAAGTCGAGTATACTCAGGTTGGGAAGGAAGCCTGTTTTATTAGCAAAGGGCTGAAAATATTGAGGGAATGAAGAGGTAGTGCGTTGTGGTGCAATACGCAGGTCCAATGCACTATCATATCTATCGACGTATTCTTCCGTAAATGTTTTTTTTAGCTGTATTTTCAGACTCTTCTCTACATACTGTACACTTGCCACGTTAAAATCTATTAAAAAGGTGAAATTGGTTTCAAACAATTTTTGCAGGTAAGGAGAATAATATTCAAAAAATGGCGCGCGTCCATATGCCGACATGATCGTTCGCCAATGTTGTGTTTGCCAATTCCCGGGTGCTATTTTTATATCTTTCATTGAAGCCCTGTTATTGCGGCCTTTTTCTATTGGGATACTAAGCATTATTTTGCCATTTGCACCTGCTATTTCATACCTGTTCCTGAAACTCATTTTCTCAAAATGCTCGGCCTTATCAAGTATCAATACGTCTGTATCAATGATCGTTGTCCACCAACTAATAGCTGGGAATGGCATGTATGAGCTAACTATCATGATTTAGAGGTTTGAATTTGGAGGCAATTTAACTGTTTTGTTAAGTGTTTAATGGGGTTTTTCTTATAGGTTTGCGAAAAATAATAAAAATGGTCAGAGGTTTTTGGATTGGATTGATGATGTTCTGTTTTGCAATACAGGCAAGCGCTATACAGGCGGTAGTTTCGCACGCGGTTTTTTCAAATGGTGGTATGAATGCTTATGCAGAGATATATTGGCAGATAGATCCTCTTTCTTTACACTTTACAAAAACTAAAAACAATACCTGGCAAACCGAGATAAAAACCGAAATGAAAATAAAGAATGAAACAGGTATCATTACAACTGAACAATACTTATTAAAAACACCTGCATCCGGTTCAATTGCAATTGCCGAGGCTGCATCTATTATTGATATGCGTAAGTATGCATTGCCTTCGGGAAAAATTGTATTTGTATTGAAATTAACAGATGTTGCAGATACGAATCAACACTTTGTATTTATTGATAGCTTTTCAGTGCCTGAACAAAATGGTGTTTTTTACAGCGATATACAACTATTGGATACTTCTTATTATTCTGCTGCCGGTGGAGTTTTTAAAAAAAATAATAGACAACAAATACCATTATGCGCAAATTTCTTGGATGAAAACAGAACATTATTACACTATTATGGTGAACTGTATAATGTAAATATAGTTGCAAAAGAAAGTTACCCATTGATCCAAAAAGTATTTATAAACAAGCAAGAGAATGGGGGTCCTGTACTAAACCTTCTGAAAACTGATACTATTCATAATGCTGATATGCAACTGTTAACAGGTGATTTTGATATATCGGAGTTGGGCTCGGGTAATTATAATGTGAATTATAATCTTATCGATAAAGACAATGTTGTTATTGCAACCAAAACCCTATTTTTTCAACGTTATAAGAGTAAGCCGAAGGATAGGGGTATTGAAAAAGCTTCTGCTAAATCTGATAGTGCGTTTCAACAAATAAATGTGATAGATATTAGCAAGTCGTTTGTAATGCGATACAATCTGACTGAGTTAAAGGCTATTTTAAAAATGTTACTTCCAATGTCTACGCCAATGAATGTGCAAACTATCAAAAGTTTTTTGAAGAATCCGGATGAGGGGTATATGCGCTATTTTATCTACAATTATTTTGCTGATATTAATAAGAAAGCTCCTGATGCTGCCTGGAAAATTTTTTCAAACAGAGTGCGTGAAGTAAATAAACAATTTGGCACTGTGTCACAAGCTGGTTATGAGACGGATAGGGGGTATATATATTTAAAATATGGCGCGCCTGATGAGATAGTGACTGTAGAGAATGAAAGAGGGGCATTGCCATACGAAATATGGCAGTATAATAATATAAACAATCAATATAAAAATGCAGTCTTCCTTTTTTACAGGTCAACAGAAATGATCACAGGTTTTAGATTATTACATTCAACTGTTTCAACAGAGATGCGCAATACAGCATGGAGAAATATGCTTTATATTAATGGGGCAAGCAGCGGAGATCTAAATTCAAGGGCTGAACAATACATCGGTAATCGCTAAATTTGCAACGTATGCGAATCAATTTTTATAAATATCATGGTACAGGTAATGATTTCATTCTGATAGATAATCGGGAAGAACTTGTGAAATTATCAAATGCACAAGTGTCCCATTTATGTAACAGGCATTTTGGAATTGGAGCGGATGGATTAATGTATTTACAAGAGGAGAAGGGGTATGATTTCAAGATGATATACTATAATTCTGATGGCAGGGAAAGTACCATGTGTGGTAATGGAGGACGCTGTATTGTGGCTTTGGCCCATACACTGGGGTTAATAGAAAATAAAGCAAGTTTTCTAGCGATAGATGGCCCCCATCGTGCGAGTATTGAGAAGGGAGTTATTCACCTGGAGATGCAGGATGTAGGAAGGATAGAGCAATATGAAGATCATGCGATACTTAATACCGGCTCTCCGCATTATGTATTATGGGTAGAAGATGTTGCCGCAACAAAGGTATTTGAGAGAGGTAGGGCTATAAGAAATGAGAAAATGTTTGAACCTAATGGTGTCAATGTTAATTTCGCAAAGCTTGTGAATGACATATTGCATGTGCGTACGTATGAGAGGGGTGTGGAAGATGAAACATTAAGCTGTGGGACAGGGGTTGTTGCCAGCGCAATAGCCAGTATAAAAGAAGCAACAGGAACATTTACTATTCCAATACATACACCCGGCGGAGAGTTGAAAGTGAGTTTTATAAAAAATACAGCCTTTAGTGCAAAAAATGTAGTATTAAGTGGTCCTGCCAGTTTTGTATTTAAAGGTGAAATTGAGTTGTTATAATAATGGTTGTCCCTGTTGTTCTCGCTTTCGCGTATAATACAAACTCCAGAACACTACATTAAAAAAGCAATAGAATATTCTCCCATCCTGGCTTTGCAAGGCAGACTCCTGCATCATAAATAATATAGAGACCACAAAAAATAGTGCAAATACCAGTTTTGATTGCAGCCCGTTGGTATTTAATAGGGGTTGAAAAAATATGATCAACAGACATATCAATCCTGGTATGCCCAGCATTATCAATGTTTCTAAATACATGTTATGCAGGTTAATGTTGTGCAGCGCTGAAGGCTGATTGGTATTGTAAATGTCTTTTATACCGTAATCAGACATTCTTTTGTTTTGAAGTTTGTGTACATCCCCGATCCCAGCTCCATACCACCATAAATTATTTGCTTTTACATTGTCATAGCCAACCCTCCAAAGAAAAAGCCGGAGTGTGAGGTTATTAAAATGACTGGTACCGGCGCTGTCGATAGTGCTATATTGCCAGCCAAATTTTGGATTATTATCAATAACGTCTGAAAAACGTTTTTTTATAGGGTTTTGCGTGTAAAACACAAGTAAAAAAGCTGCCAGAAAACAACATATTGTAAAGCACGTGGCAAATAATGGTATCTTTTGGTTCCAATATATTTGATATATGTATATGGGCATTAGAATGACAAAGAGAAAAATCAGCAAAGTTTTTGATGCTAATAAAATAAGGAACAATACATTGAATAAGATCAACGCCATTTTAATAAAACTGCGATTTGCAAAATGGTATTTCCATTTATTGAAAAACAATATAATGAGTGCAAATATGGTATACCACGATTCTGCTACGGCATTTGCATCTAAGCCCTCAATAAGATTATTATAGAAAAACTGGCCGGTTGCTTTGGTATGCATGTATATTATTGTTGCATGTCCAATGCAATAAATGCCCGTAAACGTAACGCCTGCTATAAAAAATAATAATAGCGATTCAAGGCTTTTTTCGGTGATGTTGTCACTGCATCCTAAAATAATGGGTAGCAGAAAAAAGCATAGCTTAGATCCGAGGTCCCACGATGCATCTGCTTTATTGGTGCTATAGAAATACCCGAATACGTGAAGAATAAAGAAGACAAGCCAAGTCCACAACGCTTTTCTTTGTAATAAATTTTTTAATGAGTGTTTAAAGTTTACCTGTAATAGCCAGATAACCCCCATCAAAATAGCCGCTGCCGAACCATATATATAAGGTAATGGTATTGCAAACGCCAAAATGAATATCGAGTAGATAAAAGATATTTGAATCCATTTTGACTTTATCATGGTATAAAAGTAGCCGTTTAAATACTATTTTTGAAACCTAACATTATTTTTCTTTTAATAATGAGTAATCTCTCAAAAAAAATATTCTCCTCTGGTATTCAAGCCATAGCAACCCAATTACTTGGGGGTATTTTTTTTTATATGACCTCATTGTATTTATCAAAAGTTGATTTTGCTATACTTGGTTGGGCTAATGCTATAGCACTAACAATAATATTGTTTTTGAGTTTTGGATTGGAACCAATTGTGATTCGAAAAATTGCGTCTAACAACGCATCCGGTTGGGTTACTTCTGTCTATTTTCTTCATAATATTGTTTTTTCAATATTAGCATTAATAACACTAATTCTTGTTGGCCTATTTACTGTAGGAAAAATAGACTTAAGAATATTACCCTGGTTATTTATTTCACAAGCATTTATTTTTATTGCATTGCCTTTAAAACAGTCTTTGAATGCGAGAGAAAAATTTGCTCCCTATGCGATAGTAAGTTTAAGCAGTAATCTTTTTAAAATAATACTAGCGCTTATATTAAGTTATTTTAGAAAAATAACACTAAACAATGTTGTAATAATATTTGTTGCTACATCTTTTTTTGAGTTTATTTCTATTTTTCTTTATGTAAAAGTATACCAACAATTCAGTTTATTCTTTAGAAGACGTGCCTATTTTAGTTTAATAAAAGTGTCCTTTCCGCAATATGTATCTGTATTGTTTGATGCATTATTAGGCAGAATAGACTGGATAATATTAGGGTTTGTCAGTACAAAAATTGCATTGGCAGATTATAGCTTTGCGTATAAAATGTATGAGCTGTCGCGATTGCCTATTTTTATCATTAGTCCCTTACTGTTGACTAAATTTTCAAGAGCAGCCGGCAAAAGATATTTAGATGAAAATAGAAAAAAAGATATACAGTATTTATTTACAATGGAAATGTTTATTGCAGTCCTTTTGCCATTATGCCTAAATATCGTATGGGGAACATTAGTTGATGCTATTACAGATAACAAATATGGAAGTACTAATAATTATTGTTTTTTTATTCTTTCCTCGTGCATTACTATAAATTTTGCCATTAATTTTATGTGGACATCTTTAATTGCACTAAAACGATATAAAGTTATTTCAGTAGCTCTTGCTATATCAACTATATTTAACCTTATTCTAAACATTATTCTCATTCCGCAGTATAATAAAATAGGCGCAGCCTATTCATATCTTTTTGCAATGCTGGGGCAGGCTACTATATTTTACTTTTATTTTCGCAAGACAATTTTCAATGTTTCCATAAAGTCTTTTTTCATCTTTATATCATATGCAATTTGTGCCTACTTTTGTTCAAAATGGATTACAGATAATGTTTTGATGGAGCTATTTTGCTGTGTTTTTATTTATTCTATATTATGTGTATTGACCGGGCAAATCAAGCTAATTCATTTGAGATGGTTAAAGGAGCTATTTCGTACTAATTAATTAAATTGTTTGTAAATCCGATAAGTTTATATTAGCAACGTGAAAAATGTAATAAACAGAACTTACAGGAAATTGTCTAATACAGACTTGCCCTTTCTTATTTTTTTAGTTGGTATAATTAATGTTAAGCTATATGTAAAAGTATTTTTTCTTCTTTTTTACCTGTGTTATATAGCGTATAAAAAATATAAACTTCCTAAAAATAGAAATGGAGTTATTTTATTTTATTTTATTATGCCGGTAATAGGTGTGATCGCACCCCTATTAAAATATACGAGTATTGACTCGGTTTATTGGCTAGGATACTTTTGGGGCATGGCATCATGGATTATTGCCGGTATTGCGTTTTATTTGATCTATACGACAGTTGTTAATTCAGAGAGACGAAAAATATTAAATACCGTAGACTTATTTTTTGCTCTTAATATACTTGTATCCATTATTCAGCTTGTCATTATTATGTTCATGGCGCATAGTATAATGCCATATTGGGTATGGGATAGTGCAGAAAAATTTGGTACATCTACAGGAGATAATTTATATGGTATAAGCTGGAATAATAGCATAACGAATTCAGCAATATCAGTAATTGGAATTGTTTATTTCTTATTTAACAACAAACGAAATTATGCGATTGCTTGTACGCTGATATTGCTATTATCAACCAGCAATTTTTTGGTATTTATATCTCTATTTTTACTTGCCTTAATATTTATATTTTCGAATAAAGTATTGAGGAAAAACGTATTTTTTGTTACACTATGCCTTCTTCTTTATCCCTTATTATCGCCAACCAATATTAAGTATATAGGTACAGTTTATAATAAATTTGTTTCAAAGGACTCATTGAATAAAAAAGAGATACACCCAGCACCAGTATCTATGAATGAAGACTATAGCTACATTTTTCATTCAAGTGAAGCTTTTGGTAAGTATCATATATTATTGCTTAAAAAGCTTAAGTTTTCGAGCGACCATTCCAAAACGAAAAACCCTAATCTTAAGTTAGACCCGAATTTGATAAAAAATTATTTTTATCTCCTTTACGGAATACAGCCTAAAGATGCGCAACTGGCAGGATATTCCAGGTCGGGTAAGATATACTCTCTTTATTTAACAGCTGCATTCCTCGGTAAAGATTATAAGAACCTGGCATTTGGTGCAGGTACTGCACGCTTTAGCTCTAAACAAGCGATAAAAATGACCGGATTAGGTTTGCAGGGAAATTACCCGTCTAATTATGTGTACGCAAGCCCGGAGTTCTTCCAATATCATTTATATTCACTTCTATATTTTCTTTCGCAGGATATTTCGTTGCATTCTATCATTAATTTTCCTGATACTGTTTATAATCAAATAGCGGGTGAATATGGATTACTAGGCATAATTGCATTTATATTCCTGTATATAGGGTACTTTTGGAAGTATAGGAAAAAATATAGTTATGGGTTGTATCTGCTAATATTGATACTATTATTATTTGGTTTAGAATACTGGTTTGAAATGATTTCAATTACAGTCATATTTGAGTTGTTGATGTTATTGGATATTTTTGCACCTCATAACACAAATGCTACATCCACCCCAAGTAACAGTATTAATGCCAGCATATAATGCCGGTTCTTACATAAAAGAAGCTATTGACAGCGTTTTACAGCAAACATTTACAGATTTTGAATTGCTTATTATCAATGATGGGTCAGAAGATGATAGTTTAACTATTATCTGCTCCTATTCAGACTCAAGAATCAGACTTATCAGTCGCGAGAACAAAGGACTTATTAAAAGTCTTAATGAAGGATTAGAAGCATCACAAGGCATGTATATAGCACGCATGGATGCTGATGATATATGCTTATCACAAAGATTGGAAGAACAAATGTATTTTTTAAATAATCACCCTGATTATGTATTGGTAGGTTCAGAAGCAGAAGTGATCGATAAGGATGGTAATTACCTTTTTAATTTGGAACCAATCGGTTATACACACGAAGAAATACAGAATAGAATAAATGAAAAATGCCCGTTTATTCATCCTTGTGTAACTTTTAGAAAAGAGGCTGTGTTGATGGTTGGTGGTTATCCTGCGAATGCGATTACATTTGAAGATCATTTATTGTGGAAAGAACTATTGAGTAGGGGCAAGGTTTGCAATTTGAAAGAAATTTTGCTTAAAGTGCGATTTAATCCTGAATCCGTTACTATTGATGAAAAATGGCGTGGACGCAGATTTATAGAATTAAGAAGAAGATCTATTGAGAATTCGTGTGTAAGTGATGATGATGCGAAAGAATTGAAAGAGATTATTTCGAAACAAAATTTTTCCGCATATAAACAAGCATCTTATCATGCAATGGTAGGAAAGAAATATTTATGGAATCAACATCAGCCACAAAAGGCAAGGGTACATTTTCGTAAAGCCATTTCTATAGTACCTACCAAATATGAGCCTTATCTTCTTTACTTTCTGTCTTTCTTTCCTGAAAAATTGGTAAGGGCTATTTACAATAAGTTCAAATAATATAGTTTCTTTGTCGCAATGAAGATTGCTTTTATATCCAGGGCTACTTTATTTTCTTCTCCGGGCGGCGATACCTGCCAGATGGAAGAAACTGCTGCTAATCTTAGAAAGATGGGTGTGTATGTGGATATATTTCTTACAACAGCTCAAATAGAATATGACAAATATGAC
>JABDFN010000011.1 GCA_013286485.1 Bacteroidota bacterium | reverse complement strand
AACAGAAAAAGGCAAACAAGTATTCTTCAACAATGGCATCTTTAGCGAGCGCGAACTGGACGCACGCCACGAGATCATGCTGGAAGAGTATATAAAAAAAGTACAAATAGAAGCACGCATACTGGGCTATATGGCTACTAACCATATTCTACCTACTGCGGTTGAATATCAAAATGTGCTTATTCACAACATCAGGGGCTTGAAGGAAATAGGCCTGGATAAAAAGAGCTATGCAGCACAACTAAATCTTGTTGAAAATATCAGCGGGCACATACAGGAGATCAATAAGAATGTAGAAGCCATGATAGAAGCCCGTAAAAAAGCCAATAATTCCGCAAACTCTCACAAACGCGCTGAAATGTATTGTAATGATGTAAAACCATATTTTGAAAAGATACGCTACCATGCAGATAAACTGGAATTGGTTGTAGATGATAAAATGTGGCCATTACCAAAGTATCGCGAGTTATTGTTCTTACGTTAATTCACTCTAATTGTGTGGAAAGCCATCCGTAGCGACGGATGGCTTTCTTGTTTATATTTGTTCATAAAATCACCATTCCGTCTTGCATAAAAGCAATCAAACAAACTTAAAGGCATTTATTCAGTCACGGGTATTTGTTTTTCTCCTGTTTTGGGTGGTGCTATTCTTACTTTATCTGCCCGCAGCAAAGGCAGGGTTTATAGAGGATTTTATTGGTTGGGTACATAACGTAACTACCATGAAATTCTGGGACTATATCAATCGCACAGAATCGCATATACCCAGTCTTTATCAATTCACACAATTTATTACTTACCTGTTATATCAAATGATAGGTAACAGTTATTGGGGTTGGCATTTACTGTACATCACATTGCAATCAATAAATAGCTTTCTTCTGTTTGTACTGTGCAAAGGTATTCTTACAGATTCAGGCATAAGCCGGGCATGGCTTATTTCGTTTGGCGGAGCTTTTCTTTATACAATATGCCCGCATATTTCAGAAGTTGTTGTTTGGGAACCCGCTTATCATTATCTACAGGGATTTTTAATGATACTGCTTATATTATTGTGGGTACAAAAATTTCATAACAGCGGTAAGGGAAAATACGCATGGTTCGCCGGTATCTTATATTTCTTATCTACTTTTTCGCTTGAATTATTTTACCTCACACCATGGTTCGTATTTACGTTAGCTATTTATTACAGAGTTGGTTTACATTATGATAGAATATTGTTCAGAAAAAGCCTGCTGTATTTTTTACTGCCACAATTATTATTTTTTGCAAACCATTTTATCCTACTACAGCATGTATATCACATCGCCTTTGCACATATAGGACAAAATGCAATTCAGCCTGCTACATCGTATTTACAAAAACCTGCAAAGTATTTCTTCAACATACTTTTCTTTGGCAAATATTTTCATGGGTGGAAAATAAGGATGTACAATTTTCTTGATTCTACCCTGGCACTTGAAGTATTTTATTCGCTGGTATTACTGGCATTTGTTTTTATAGTGTGGTGGTTCAAAAAAATGGGGAAGAAAGCAAAAGCAGCAAGTTTGTTCTTTGTATGGACATGGTTATGTATGGCACTCATTACACCACTGTGGTGGCAGGATTATTTCCTGATATCCTATGACAGGTATACGTATGTACTCGATGCTTTTTTATACGTGAACCTCGCAGTATTAGTAAGCTATATAACAATACGGTATGTAGCTGTTGCTTTGTGGCTGTTGTATGTATCCATCAATATTTATTATACACATAAGGCTGTATGGTATTGGAAAACATCTGCTGCTATTATGGATAAGCTGATACAAACTTTTCCTAATGATCCTTCCAAAACAATTCTATTGCTGAATTTACCCGAATGTTTAGATGGCGCCCCACTTATTGGCGCACAGCCTGAAGGTGGTTTTAAGATCATGAACAACACATTTTATACTCACAAAATAAATAACAAAGTGTATGATGTAATGTGCTATAATATGATAACACCGAATGATGGCGCAGATGTTGCTACATTAAATGACAGTACAATACAGGTAACACTGAAACAATGGGGTACATGGTGGCAATATCAGCACATGGGCGGGCATAGTTATGAAAACGAAGATTTCAGGATAAATATGACAGACGTAGGGCATGCCTATGAATTGACACTGAAAAAACCTGCACAACAATACAAACTCCTATACATTATAGGCGATACATGGCATGTAGCAGATTTGAATAAAAAGAATAAACAGTAATAAGCTACTTACGTTCGAGTGTACCGGTCTTATTTATTATATCGCGAACAATATTATCCAATTCTGTGGCAGCAGAAATAATTCCGGTTAATATTTCTTTATTGGCAGGGTCGGCATAGTATTCATTATTAAATATCTGGGCTAAGCCTAAAATATTTGAAACCGGTCCCCTCACCTGATGTGACAATACCCGGGCAATTTCAGATAATTTTTCATTTTGCTCCTGTATCTTCTGTATCTGAATTGTGTATTCAGAAACGTCAATAGAAGAGCCATTGAAGATAACAGGCCTGCCTGTACTGTCGCGCTTTAAAGTTGCGTTACTGTAGATATATTTTATAGACCCGTTTTTGTGAATGATACGATAGCGCAATTCCCCATATCCTTTGTGAATAGTTCTTTTTATTTGCTCAGCCAGCATTGGTTTATCATCAGGGTATATATGGTCAAATAAGACACCGCCGTTATCCAGCATTTCTTCAGCCGTGTAACCAAATATTTTATAGCAGGCATTATTTACTGAAGCCAATGAAAAATCTTCAACTCTCCTGGACCAAATGACCTCATTTACAGAAGAAAGGATGTCATCCAACCTTTCCTGTTGTTGCCTGAGCATTTCTTTTAATTCAATATTCTCATTTTGCAGTATCTCTATTTCAGGCGATTGTTTCTCTGTTGTCACTGATTAATTAGTTAAATTATTTTAGTAGTTGTGGTGCAATAAAGATAGTAAGCGAATATTAATAGTCAACTTATAAAATATTTATATCAATAAATAAATAAATGAGCTATACTATAGCAATATAATTATATCTCCTTGAATGGGATAGCCAACACAAGTAAGAATATTGCCATTGGCAATATCAGCATCTGTCAGCACTTCATTATTACTCATCCATACTTTGCCATTTGTGCACCTTACTGCACAACTTCCGCATCTGCCTGTTTCACAGCTATACGGAAGGTTTATTCCATTTTTACGAGCTGCCTGTAAAATAGTATCGGGGTATTGGGATATAAACTTGTACTCCTTTTCCTGTGACCTGAGTACCACTTTATGTGATGCAATATCAGGCGGAATTGCTTTTATTATTGGTTTTAGTTCCGTATTGAAATTTTCCTTCCTTATACTATCTGCAGCTATGCCCATTTCTTCCAAAGCCAATACAACCATTCTCATATAACTATAGGGGCCACAGGTATAAAATAAGTTATCAGCTGCATTTCCTACAGCGTATTGTTTTACTAATTCCGGTAAAAGCTCTTTATTTAATCTTGCCTTGGACAGATCAAAATCGGAACTAATTAAAAACTCTACAATGAATCTGTTCTTAAATTTTTCAGCTAATTCGATCAATTCATTATAAAAAACAGTTTCGTTCCTGTTTCTATTGCTATACACCAGGACAATATGTGTATGAACAGATGTGTACAATATGGTTTTTAATAAAGAGTAGATGGGGGTAATACCAATGCCTGCAGCAAAAAAAGAAAACCTGTTTATAATTTTCAATGTTTGCAGGTAAAGTGAACAATCCTGCAGCACCGGTTGTTATTAGCTCGTCTCCAATCTTTGCTTTGTCTATAAGCAGGCGGGAGTACACCCCATTATCCACTCGTTTTACGGTAATACTTAGTTCTTCATTAAGAATTGAAGCACTTGAAATTGAAAAAGAACGGCGCTCTTCTTTAC
Organism: Bacteroidota bacterium; assembly: GCA_013286485.1. GTDB lineage: Bacteria > Bacteroidota > Bacteroidia > Chitinophagales > Chitinophagaceae > JABDFN01. The sequence goes on along the minus strand of JABDFN010000011.1, from coordinate 31,185 downwards.
CATGGTGATGAATAACAAAAGTAAGAAACTGGCCTGCCAGATATGGCAGTTGTGGTTTTAGAAAGAAAGTTTTTACACCATTAGCTTCTTCCCTAATGGCGATTATTTGAATTGTGTTGTATGTTGTTCGTAATGACATTGGCTGAACAGCAAAGATATTACCGTCTTGGTATTTTGAAACGTATATTTGTTACCACTTCTATGAGATACAGGGGTAACCATTATCTTCTATTTATTATTCTCTGGCTGGTATTGTTTTTTTTATACCTTCCTGCCACACATGCCGGCTTTGTTGCTGACTTTACCGGCTGGCTGAATGATATAAGAACTTCCGGGTTTTGGGACTATATAAACCGAACACATTTTTCAGTTAAAAGCCTTTATCAATTCACACAGTTTACCACTTACATTTTCTACCGGCTATTTGGTATACATGCTTTATACTGGCATTTACTACATATAAGTCTGCAGGCTATCAACAGTTTTTTGTGGTTTTTGCTATGCTCCCGTATATTTTCCGATTCAAATATTAAGAACGCAAACTTAGTAGCATTTGCCGGAACACTGATCTTCTGCGTAAACCCTTACTTGTCTGAAGTAATAGTATGGGAGCCTTCTTTTCATTACCTGCAGGGTTTTTTATTGATACTGCTCATATTATTATGGGTGCAAAAGTTTCACTACTCTTCTCATATAAAATATGCCTGGTTTTCCGGTATTGTTTTCTTTCTATCTACTTATTCACTTGAGATCTTCTATCTCACTCCGTTTTTTGTATGTACGCTGGCACTCTATTATAGGTTGGCACTGCATTATGACAAAACCTTACTTAAAAAAACATTGCTTTGGTTTTTGTTGCCCCAATTGATCTTATGCGCGCTTTACCTGGTTGTATATCATATTACTTATGGAGAATGGATGCCACATTTAAAAGACACAGCCTTACACAATTCGTGGCGGTATTACTTAAGTAAACCTGCCAAATACATTTTCTTCCTTTTATTTTCCGGACGATTCTTTTCTGCTGATATCAAACAAAAAGTCTATGACGTCTGTCAAAGCTATTTGGGTATTTTCATCATCTTATTTGCATTGTTTGCTACTTCTGTATATATCGCATTTCGATTTAAGAGCTTCAAGCCAAGAGCAAAGACCATCTCATTATTATTTATTTGGATACTCCCCGTTCTCATTATTATGGGGCCCTTATGGTTCCCTGAATCTGAGCAGTATATATTTTGCGATCGTTACTTATACCTGCTTTCTGCAATTATATATATGCTTACCTGCCTGATTCTATATACGCTCGTTAACAGGTATGTATTTATTGTGCTGGTAGCATTGTATGTATTAATGAATGTGTACATTACTTCTAAACTGAACAAATTCTGGAAACAATCGGCCGACATTGTTCATACACTTTTATATGATCTCCCTAATGCCAATAATAAAAAGGTGTTATTACTTGATCTGCCGGAAAACTACAAGGGCATTTATATGATAGACGCTACTGCCGAAGGCGAATACAAGCTGATGCATAATGAACTGGTTCCTGAAAAAATAAAGAATGTTGTTTATGATGTTGTTTCATTCAATATGAACAGTATTCATGACGGGGCACATGTATTAGTATTAAACGATACCACGATACACGTAACATTAAATCAATCGGGTTCGTGGTGGTGGTATCATGCTCATGGAGCAGTTGATTATGAAAATGAAGATTATGCTGTACATATAATAAAAGCTGGCCGTGATTATATACTTAGCTTAAAAAAGCCCGCTGATAATTATTTGCTGCTGTATATGGCAGACGGACAGTGGAAAACAGTGGACCTGAACAACAAAAAAACAGAGCAATTGTAGCCTGCTTATCCACAAAAAAATAAATACTCTCATTTTGTTTTTTATTACACTTATTGCCTGGCATGCATTTCATGGGATATTGCGCTAATAAGGTGAATATGTTTTTTTGCTGCTACATATATAGCATAATAGTTTTACAGCAAAAAGACCTATACTATGAGAGGCGAAACCAATTTTAAGAACGATATAAAAGAGCCGGGCGTTCAGCAAACCCGCAAGCGCAGTAACAAATTACGGTTGCAAAGAAATGAATGTCTTGCTGACCGTTACTATTACTTCTCACATTTTACTGACAAGCGCTACAATATAATTATTGAAAATATAATGTCTGAATTCTTTCTGTCTCGGGAAACGATCTCTGATATTATACAATCGCAATCAGCTTACCTTGTCAACCTGAAAAAAAATAAGCCGGGTATATTTTATTTTCAGAATAAATGGGGGCATTTAATATGGAAAATTTAAAGTGGTAATTGTATCTGCGGAGATATATGCACAGGCTCTGATACCCTTTGAATATTGTTTGCAGTACTATAGTCTTCAAATGCAAGGCTATACCTGATCTCGCGCACCCGTATAGTATCGTTGCGTTTTTGTGTAGCCACTTCAGTGCGCATCATATAACCCGTGTCGTCAATGGGTGACCAGCCTTGAATAGCTTTGTGAAGCGACCATTCCAGGTCGTAATAACTAATTGCGCTTGCTATATAGCCCGTTGGTGTTACCTGGCTGCTATTACTGAAAGGTGCAAGTCCAAGTCGCAGTACAATGGTTGCATTTGCAGTTTGTGCATTTTCAGCAATGTCTTCAAAGTTAAAATCTTCAAAGTCTATTAGCACACATGGAAAAGAAATATTTGGGCGCGTTGTATTACGGTCGTTTTTTAATTGTCCCAGGTCCTGATCGATATAATTGATACCGGTAACATTGTTTTGTATACGCTGTTGTATTGCCAAAAATATATTGGCGAAAGGTGAGTTCATAGGTTTATAGAATTAACAGAAATTTAAAAACGATAGCGAATGCCTAAAGTTGCAGGGAAAGCAAATACATAATAAGAATGTACGTTCTCGTTAAAACCATTCCACTTGCTGTAATGCAGATGAATATAGTTGGCATCTATTTCGCCATTCAAACCTATATGTTTTGTCAGGTAATAAGTACCACCTACATGAAAGCCGAATGTATATCCATCGCCTTCGTTATGAACATGTACGAAATAAAAATTGGAAGGGTACGAAAACGTTTGTGACAAGTATGCATAACCTGCAGAAAGCCCGGCATACATTTGTAATTGGTTTTTGTGTATAAATATCTTATTTGCAAAAATCGTAACGGGGACAGCAGGGTTTGCCAAAATAATTGTTTTATAATCGGAATTTTTTGAGAAAGGCCCGGGTATATTATCGTTTGTTAATGGCAGGTAAACGCCATTATTAATATAAGTTAACCGCAATGCACTACCCTCAATACCCAATTGCCATTTTTTAAAATTACGAATGAGCTTTACATCGCCTGTAAGAGAAAGCTTTGAAGGCCTGATAAGACTTGTAGCATTTGTAAACGAAGGGATAGTATTAAATACAACACCACCATCGGTACCAAGCTCCCATTTTTGGGCGAAGCTTGTATTGATCACAAAAAATGCAATTGCTATTAAGAATATAGGTTTCATATAGGATCGTTTTTAAGGTTAGAAATGCATAACGTAAAAATACGAATAATATTATTCAGGCCTGGCAATACCATAGTTATCATACCAATACTCATGCGATATGGGAACCAGCTCAGTAAGCTGCTTGTCTATAGCCATTCTTGCCTGCAGGTATTGCAGGTCCATTTCTTTAGCAAATACAAATTGCCCGTTGGCAACAGGGTAGCCATAGCCTGCCAGTATATTCAGGAATTGTTCGCTGTTGAGCATATTAGCAGTATAGATAAGATCGCTTTTTGTTATTTCATTTTGCTGGCTTTCATGCACTTTGCTTTGTGCATAACCGCTTTTAGGACTGCTGACCGTTGTCTCGGTATTGCCGAGAATAATAACAGACATCTCGGCATTCAATGCGTTCAGGAATAGTAAATGCAATGTGCCATCATTGTATGAATGCCTGCCATCTTTCATATCAAAATCAGCTTGCTTGGGCAGCATAATGGCGAGCGAGCTGCCACTTTCGTCCAGTACTTTTTTTAGTTCCTGCTTTGTTTGCTCATCGTAGGAATCATACTTTATAATTCTTACTGGTTGCCCAAACATCTCTATATATTCTGCCCAGTCTGAGAGATTGCTTTTTTTATAGAGCGCATAGGGCGCACATTTTACCAGCAAGCCCAGGTCGTTTGCATCACCTAAGATCCAAACATTGGGCAGGCCTTCATAAGCTATACCTTCTGTATCTGACTGATCGAATGATATAATGCCAAGGTTGGGCTTAATATGCTTGCGCGGGATTTGAGCAAACATGGGTGTTTTGCCCGGGATAAATTCAATACCTGATATACCCCATAAGCGTGTTTGCATAATAATGCGCATGATCTCGCGAAAAGCTGCGCTGTTCACAAAAGCGTCCATCTCCTTTATTCGCTTGCCGTCTTGCTCAAAGAAAATAGTTTTATTCAGAATGGCGTCTATTCGTTTTTCTATAATGCCTGATAAATGCCCGTCGAGCAATATCTCTTCATAAATATCGTATAAACGGGAGCGATTGGGATTGTAAACAGACTCTGCAGCCATAAGCGCATGCCGCCATGTGCCTACATCTTTGCGGGTACGGTCTATAGAACGCAGGTTGAGCTCGTTTACAATAATTTCGGTTTTGCCCTCGGGGGCTTTTTTTACTGTTACTGACATAGGGTTTATTTAATGTGATAATGTGCGTGAATGTGATCAGGGCCTGCGCACGAGTATTATTTTTTGCAGTATTAAATGGTCGTCGCGGAAGAGTACCATATTGTATTTTCTTTGTTTGCCTGAAAGTAATTTTTCACCTTCCCTCATACTAAGTTTATATTGGGTAGGTGCTATTTGTTCTATTTTCCATCTTTCTATTGAATAGATAAACTGCATGCCCGGCGTGGGATTATATACCAACAGCGGCTGATACTTTTCGTTGCCGGCATATTGCCATAAAAGCAAAGGCTTTGCAGGATCATCGGCAGGCTTTTCTTTTACCAGCACTATCGTATCCAGTTGATCCAGTTCCATGCGTGGTGGCTGCGCATACCAGTTGCATTGTACATCTATATAAATGTTCTGGGCTTGTGCCCCGGTAGAGGTAATAAACAATAGCGCTATAAATAAGAAATGTTTCATTGGTATAAAGTTATACGATTTTAAAACAAATATCCCGCAGACCCCGAATATTCGGGGGCAGATAAAACGCAGACACATACTATACTAATTCAGGCCCACCAGGAAAGTTTCGGGTATGCTGCGGATGAGTATGGCCTTGAAGGCGAATTCATATATCTCTATATAGATATTAAAGCCGTGTTCGTAATAGGAGAATAGGTTGTTCATGGTTTACAAATTAGTTGTGTTTCGCGAGATCCGAAACTTCGGATGCTTCGTCGTCCCGAATTATCGGGACTCCTCGCAATGACATTCATTAATAATAATTTTCTCTCTTGGGGTTGCTGCTCCAGGTGATGGTATCGCCATCGGGAACAGATTCGCCGGTAGTGTCTTTAAACGGCCAGCCATCAGGATTGGCACCGCCATTCATAATTGTTTTGAGCGCATTGATGGCATCATAATAATTATTGCGGTAGGCAGTATAATCTACATTTACATTGGCAAGCCGTATCAAATGCCAGCAGGTAATATCCTTTACAATACTTTTCAGGTATTCATCTGTTATTGTGGGTGCTATTGTATCTGTGCCGAATAGTTGCAACAGATCGTACCTGCCCAGGTACATTTTTGTTTCCTGTATGGCGGTGTTAATTGCTTTGGTGACAATGGTATTGTCTGTTCTTGTTATTTCGTTGATGACCTCTGCATAGATATGTGTGCTGAGGTCTGATTGCGTGATGTAGGGCATTTATGTTAAAGGGTTAATTGGTAAAAAGGTTGATAGGTTGCTTATTATTTAGAATGCAGCCATTGTTCCAGTTCTTTGGTATTGCTGTTTATACTACGAAGATTATTCCTGATAATGAATTCGGGTATGGGGTTTATATGTGTTTGAAAAATAACAGGACGAAGCATGTCTTTTTTTGACCATTTTTCATGTCCTCCTTTGGTGCCAATATGATTCAGTCCCTTATATTTCAGAAAATTCCTGAAAACCGCGGGTGATATATTTTTCAGGCTCATTAAGCAACAGCGGGAATTTGAAAAGTAGTATCTACCTTCTTAAAAGAATTATTATCAAATATCCTTTTAAAATTCTCATTTGTTTCTAAAGAGGTGCTAACAGAAGGCGGTGTCATTTTTTTGTGCATATTCTTTTTCACTTTCCAGCCCAATTTTTTCAGGTCTTTATCCAGCGTTTTTTTGTGAATGGTATATGAAAAATATTCTTCCATTACCACGTTCATACTCTCACTCGCCTCTTTTTCCGTGTTGCCATAACCTGCGAGGTCAAGCGCAGGGCAATAAGAAATAGTTGATCCGTCTTCTTTAAAAATAATTACAGGCAGGTTCACTTCCACCGTACCGGCATCAGCGACTTTTATTTTTCCTGTAACACGGCCTTGCTTACTCATATGTACAAATTTAAAAGAATTATTATTAAAATACTGTTATCATATTATAGTTACCACCCATTCCTCCTCCCCTGTCTCGCAACAGATACAATGCCGCCTGCGCTTGCTGCCAATTTACTGTTCAGCATCCACACCGCGCCTTCTACCGCATCCGGGCCATCATCATGCGCACGGCTCTGGGGTGAGAGTGCGAGAAATTGTTCTTCCAGTCTTTGCATATGCGGGTTTTGTTGTTCGTTCTCGTTTAAAAAAAGTTTACCGTTCCGGTTCAGTGGTTCTAACAAACTTTCTATGCGGGTAAATTTATCCTGTTTGTGCCGGCTATCTCCACCCATGGGTATGGTACCGCCTCTCTGGTTGCAGATGTCATAAAACTCTTTGATTAAAATATCCTGCAAGAAACACTGCTCCATATAATAATAACAATTGCAGTTGCCAACTATTTGTTTAATGTTGTAATGCCAGTCTACCATGCGGGCGGTAGTGGTTTGTTCCAGGTAACATTTTAGTACATGGTATTCATCCTCCCACTTGCCTACCAGCACAGTAGCTTTATAATCGTTCTTTTTAGTATCCCTGAAAGAAGGGTCAGTGTAGCATACCAGTAGTTTATAGTCTTGCATAGGCCTTGCGGGCTTGTACGCCATTTCTTTAAACACCGATCCTTCTGTAACGGGATTATTATAATACTCTTTCTGCGCACTTGCATAGCTTTTCTGGCTGAGTACCCGTTCTATATCTTCTTCCGTATTTTTCTCAGGCCAGGTAGATCTTCCTTCTTCATCTTTTATATTCACCTCATCCACATGGTCTGCCAGCTTGCAGGCTCTTGTTATGCAGCAATCGGTGGCAATGCGGTTGCCACAAAAAATAATAAGTGTGCCTTTTGATACCGAGCGTGTGCTGATAGCAGCCTCTTCTATCCATTTCCATTTTTTAGCGATCAGGTCGGGGTTGCGGCAATCCATATCTGTATCTATATCATCAAACAAAATAATGTCGGGCCTTGCCTCTTCGTTTCTTGTGCCGCGCGGGCTCTGCCCCGCGCCCAGCGCGCGAAATGCCACACCGTCCATCGTTACAAATTCTTCAGCTTTCCATTTGCCTGCCTGTTCCTGCAAACCGTAATCGCTGATAATGCGCTGGTTGCATTCCAGGTTCAGCTTGTAAGGGTATAGTAATCTTTCTGCATTGTCCAGGCTATTGCTGATCATCAATACATATTTCTTCTTTTGTACCGCGGCTTCTCCTTCGGAGAGGGTCCCGAAAATTCGGGAGGGATGAAGGCGTCGTACGAATACCAAGTAAAACACTTCCATCATTGTTCTTGTGCTCTTGGCAAGCTCGCGGCTCCATATGCGCACTTCATACCATTCAGGGTGTTGCAGCACACGCATGGTTGCATCTATATGAAACTGTGCAGGCTCTGAATAATAATATTTAGGGAAGTAATAGCGAAACCATTCCTCAGGGTCTGCTTCCAGCATTGCTATGCGTTCTCTTTTTTCCTCCAGTGTTTCTGCCTTTACAGGAGTGGCATCTTTTAGGTTTTGCCGGGTATCTTCAAATTTCAGTTTTCTTTTTCTTCGGGTTTTAGGAAGTGTCTTTATACTCATCTTATTCTTTCCGCTCTAAGTAATTAATATATTTTTCAAAAGCATTGGCGCAGGGCAGCGCCATTTTCGGGGCTTCTTCTTTCAGCCAGCCGGTAAATGCATTTGCCACATCTATAGTATAGGCTATGCTGTCCTCATCTTCCAGGTTTCGTATACATGCCGTCAATTTCAGCATTATATCCAGGTCTTTGATATCTTTTAGTGCGTATTTATTTACTTTTATTTTATCGGTTATATGCAGCAGCATATTATATAATCGGTGCAACTGGTTGTCTTTGGTTAGCAGGTTAGCCTCCCTTCTTACATTCCATTTATCTTCTTTTATCCAGTCTTTTATTTGATCTTCGGTTATGCCAGTGGTTTTGGATATATTGGCAATACTTTCTTGCTGATAGGTGAACAAAAGTCTCGCATGATCTTTCTTTTGCTCGTTGGTAAATTCGTCTTTCATGCCCCAAAGTTCCAACGGGTTTTAAAACTGTGCAAATCGGGTTTTTAACTAACCCCTTTCCGGGGGGTAAATTACCGCAGTTATAGGGGTCAATTACCATAAGAAATGCCCTCCGGACGCGCATTTTAGCTATATTTTATGCTAAATTTTCAGAGCCATTTTAGAATGAGTGATATTTGTAATGCAATTCTGATTATTTTTACCACTGAATACACCTATGATTAGATTTGTTGTTACAGTTATAATTATTACCCTAATTGTATCCTGTTCAAAAACAGATACACCGCCCAACTCACCTGTGGTAGCTGCCAATTGGTCTTACGTTGAGTATGGGGTGGACTATGACAGTAATGGCGTATTCACATCTAATGAAATAACCAATCTGCAAAACCAATATATACGCCTGCAATTCAATACAGATGGTTCGGGCAATTATACCGGCGATCTTTTTCAACCACTTACATTTCAATGGAATCTGCAGGCATCTAATATTTTACAATTATCCTTTCCTATATATGTGCCTTATTTACCGCGCAGCTTGTATCATATAGACTCACTTACTACCAACACCATGTACCTGGCAGATACTTTTAAAGGCAGGGCAGAGTTTTATCATTTCGTCAGATAGTATCTTTTATCTCTGCATTTTCACTTCTGAAAATCTCCACACTTACACATCTATGTATTTATTACAGACTATCAATCAGTTGCGCGCAAAGATTTTGGTAAGCTACCGCAGATAAAAGGGTAAGTTACCGCAGTTGCAGGGGTAAGTTATCAAAACGATTTGGCAGGCGTAAATATCCGTTTCATCTTTGTGCCCGAAATAACGGTTTTTACCTATGACCCTGACCGACAAATACAAGAAAATTGATAAAGAGTATATACTCTCCGACAGCTCTGTGAATGAATATGGATTCCGGCTGCTCACATCCGGCTACCAGCTCGATGCTTTTCAGAAAAACCCCATTGGCTATTATATGCACCGCCGTGAAGATGGTGTAGTGCTGAAATGGGATAACCTGCGCATTGAAAATGATGTACTCTATGGCACGCCTGTTATCAACCTGTCTCATGATCGCGGCCCGCAAACCTGCGACGAAGCAGAGAATGGCTTTCTGAATGCAGCCAGCGTGGGCCATATAGTGGTACTGGAATACAGCACTGACCCGGAACAAATGCTACCCGGGCAAACAGGACCTACCATCACCAAATGGTATAATAAAGAATGCAGCCTGGTAGATATTCCCGGCAACAGCAATGCGCTGACGCAATTGTATGACGCACAGGAAAATGAACTGAACCTCCCAGATTTTCAAATGCAACATGTAAAAGGTAAAATGCAAAAAGAGTTTGTACTTACAGAAGAATGTTTGCAGGCACTGAACCTTACTGAAGATGCTGATAATGCAACAATAGCAGCGAGTGTGAAAAAATTATCCTCAGAAAATAAAACCCTGCTGAATGATATCTACCAATTGCAGCAACAGCTTGCAGACCTGAACAGCAATCATGTAAAATTTGAAGTGAAGGCATTGCTGGACGAAGCGCTGGAAAACAAAAAGATAACAGTAGCGCTGAAAAATAAACTGGCTACTGACTATGCTACCAATCCTGTATCATTAAAATCATTGCTCGATGCGATGCCCGCCTACCGCAGCATATCCGAACACCTAAAAGCAACTACCCGCGACAAAGCAGAATTACAATGGAGCTGGGATGATTATGAGCGCAACGACCCGGGCGGTAAAAAACTAAAAGAGCTCAAAGCAAATCATACTGAGCGATACAAAGAGATATTCAAAGAGAAATTTGGCAACCAGCCTTAAATAAAAATTAGATCCGGTCCTGGCGGGTATCTACCTGCGGCAGCGTAGTGGTGAAGTGAGATATATGTTCATAGAAATTGGGTTTTGTTTTTTTCCCATCTGCCCCCGGATCTTTTTCTCTTAATTCCAATCAATACATTTTAACCTGATTAACCTTTAACTATTTAACGAATCAATAAATGGCAATTCAAAAAGAAATATGGGAAGACCATATAGAGGGAAACCTCTTTAAAAACAATGAGTTCTTACTAGCATCTACAGACGCAGGCCAGTTTGTACTGGAAGGAAAAGTAGTACATATTCCGCAGGCAGGTGCTACACCTAATGTAGAGAAGAACCGTTCTACCATACCTGCCACCGTAACAGAGCGCACAGATGCTGATGTTACTTACAACCTCGATGAGTTCAGCACGGACCCGATACTGATACCAAATGCAGATACCATAGAGTTGAGCTATAACAAACGCGAAAGTGTATTGTCAGAAAGTGAAGCTGCATTGCGCGAGTCTACTGCCGAAAGCCTGCTGCTCGACTGGGCGCCTGATCTTTTAGCCAATATGGTAAGAACCACAGGTGCATCAGTAGCTACACATATTTCAGGTACTACCGGCAACAGAAAGAAGTTCACTGTACAAGACCTGAAGAACGCGCAATTGCAACTGAACAAGCAAAACATACCCCTCGAAGACAGGTATGCACTGATAAGTGCAGATATGTTTCAGCAGCTTACAGATGATATGACACAAACTGTCTATCGCGATTTCAGTGCCGCATTCGATGCAAAAAATGGTGTGCTCGGCAAATTGTTTGGTTTTCATATTATGCTGCGCAGCAGTGTGCTCATCTACAGCAATGACAGCACACCTGTAACAAGAGCAGTTGGGGCTACCGCCAATACAGACAATGATACCGTATTGTGCTGGCACAGGCATGCGGTAGAGCGTGCGTTGGGCGATATTACCTTCTACGAAAAGATCGGTGACCCTTTGTATTATGGTGATGTCTACAGCATCAGCCTGCATATGGGTGGCCGCAAACGCCGCAGCGATGAGAAAGGCATTATTGCCATTATCCAGGATGAAGCATAAAACCCTTTCTCATTAAAGAGAATATTTTAGAACTAATAAATCTTATACCTATGCTTTTGGAAATAATAAGCAATAACGATTCCCCCTTTAGGGGAGCAGGGGGTTGGATATTAGTAACTGCTGTTAGCGTTATCGCCACTGTTCTGGGCTTCCTGATAAAAACAGTTACAGACCAGGTAATAAAAAAGCTGGATGAAATAGTTAGAGAACTGAAACAGCTCACGCGCACCAGCGCCGTACAGGAGCAGCAAATAAAAGAGCTGCAGGAACAAGATAAAAATCTCAATTACCGCCTCAACGATCATGCTAACCGTATACGGTCGGTAGAAATGAAATTAAGTAAAGACCAATAAACCAAAAACCCTACATATGTTTTGTCCCACATCAGGCAGCAAAATAAAGATCGCGCTCAAACAATTCGATCAATACGTAAATGCGCATATAGACACTGCGCTTAAAGTAACCACAGCTATTAAAAACGCACTCGCTTCGCCGGCAGCAGATATCATCACAGCTATTATCCCGGGTAACCTGGATGATACCATCCGCGCGCAATTGCTCAATGCCATTATTAAAGTGGTAGAAGTATTGACCATAGCCGATAACTGCAAACAATGCACAAGCGCCGAAGAAAAGCTAAAATGTTTTATAACACAAATACAGCAGCGCGACCCGCAATTGCAGGATGCTATTCTGCAAAAGCTCGCCAGCCTGCTCGCCGCAGAATTGGATGGCCAAAGATTGAAGCAAGCGCTCTACGATCTGTACACACAAGCAAAATATGTTACATCAAAATAACGCCATGCGGCAATTATCATTCTATTTCTTTTCGATCATAAATAATATCACATAGTACAATGGCCCCTGTAAACCCACAGAATGAAATTGTCCGCACTATGTCGCTCGCAACACTGGCCCTGCAAACAGCGCAGGGTCAGTTGGGGCAGTGCGAAGAGCCCAAAGGCAGTAATAACGGCCCCATGGTAAATGTATACCTCGCGTCAGTAGGATTAGTACCCGGTTATGCCTGGTGCCAGGCATTTGTGTACTGGTGCTACCAACAAGCCGCTATACAATTGCAGGAAGATGACCCGGTAATAAAAACAGGAGGTGCGCTAAACTGTTGGAACAAAACAGATGCAAAACAGCGTATCACCCGCAGCGAAGCTTGGGCTCAACCTGCCTTATTAAAACCCGGAGACCAGTTCATTATGAATTATGGCCATGGCGCAGGGCACACCGGTATCATCGAAAAAATTGAAGGCAGCATTTTACATACCATAGAAGGCAACAGTAATACAAACGGCAGCCGTGAAGGATATGAAGTAGTTCGCCACAAACGCAGCCTGAATGATAAGCTAATACTGGGCTTTATAAAATACTAAAACAAAAAATTGTAAATAACAATGTCATTACCAAATGTAAATATCACACTCGCCAACGGTACACTGGGGCAAACACTACAAACTGCAGATGGTGTTTGCGGTATGGTGCTGGTAGGTGTAAGCGAAGGAACCATTGTGCAGGGAACACCACTTACGGTTATCAGCCTGAGCGATGCGCAAAGCAAAGGATTAACGCAAACAAATAACCCCATTGCTTACAAAGAGATAACAGAATTTTTCAACGAAGCCGGAAATGGCGCTACACTGTATTTGTTATTAACTGCCAATACAGTAACAGTAGACGCAATGGCAGATCAAACCAATGCTAATGGCGCCACTAAGCTGCTCGATTTCGCAGCCGGTGCAATACGCATACTGGGCATCATGGACGACCCGGGCGCTTATACACCAACCATTACAAACGGCATCAATTCAAAAGTAGCTACTGCCAAAACCAATATGCAAACACTGGCTACCACATATTTCAACAAGCAATGGCCTTTTAGAGCAATTATTGCAGGTGAAAATTATAGTGGCACAGCCACCGCACTTACTGATCAAACAACTGCAAGCCAAAATCGTGTGGCCATATTAATAGGCGATACAGTTGCGTCTACTAACCGTGCGGCTATTGGTTTACTATTAGGCAGGCTTTCTGCTATTCCGGTGCAAAGAAAAGTAAGCCGTGTAAAAACGGGTCCGCTCAGCACGCCTGCGGCATATATTGTTGCTACAGATGCAGCTCAGTATACTACAACATCTACCATTCACGATCGTGGGTATATATCTGTGCGCACATTTGCCAATAAAACGGGTTATTATTTTACCGGCGACCCAACCTGCACCGCTACTACAGATGATTATTGCTTTGTAGCCCGCGGCAGGGTAATAGATAAAGCACAGATAATTGCCTACGCAACTTATGTGGAAGAAATAGATAACGAGGTGCTTGTTAATGCAGATGGCACGCTGGATGCAGGCTATTGCAAATTCATGGAGCAGCAAATTATCAACCAGCTAAGCCTCATCATGAAAGCCAATAACGAAATAAGCAATGTGCTTTGTTATGTAGACCCCTCGCAGAATGTACTGGCTACCAATATAGTAAATGTAGTACTGAAAATTGTGCCTGTTGGCTATAGCAGCACCATCAGTATAACACTTGGATTCAGCGACCCTGCAGCATAACCCCTGACCCCTAAAGGGAAATGAGGAATAAATAACAAACAATAAACTAATAAATAAAGACACTCCCTTTAGGGAGAAGGAGGGTAAATAAATCATGGACTTTTTCAATAGTAAAGAATGCGAATGGGCAGACATGCAGGTGCTGATAGCAGGTGCGCCGGTAACAAAAATTCGCGGAATCAGATACAAAGCAAAAAAAGATAAGGAAGAGCTGTACGCAGCAGGCGACCAACCGGTAGCTATACAAAGTGGCAACCGCTCTTACGAAGGTGAAATAAGCCTTTTAAAAGGTGCACTCGATGATATAAACACAGCAGCTGTGGCAGCCCTTGGGCAGGATGTGCTGGACCTGGAGTTTGACATAGTAATAACCTATAAAGCAAAATCAAACCGCGCTTTAAAAACTGACTTGCTGGTTGGCGTGCAGGTAAAAGAATTTGAACAAGGCTGGGAGCAAGGCGCCAAACATATGGAAATAAAACTCCCGATTATCTTCTTAAGACTTAACCCCATAGTAACTATATAATGGAACAGCAATTAACAGGACAGCAAACTGACGAACAGGTAAATACCTGGAAACAGCAATACAAACAAGGTATCTATGCCATAGAGGTAGACGGGCACGTAGGCTATTTTAAAAACCCTAACCGGAATGAAATGAATTGCGCCCTCAGTAAAGCATCATCAGGCTTAGCATTAGATATGTATGAAGAGCTGGCAAGACTTACCTTTTTAGGTGGCAGCGAAGAAGTTATAAATGATGATCAGAAATTCTTCGGGTTAGTGCAGCAGATACGCAGTAAAATGGATGGCAAAAAAGCTAAACTGGTAAACTTATAGAGGAAGCGTGTGGAGGCCCGGAGCACGACTTCCTCGGATACCTGGAAACCATTTTAGAGTATTACCTGCCGGGATTAGAGCACAATAAACTTTCAGACAAAGCATTTGCGCAAAAACTAGCGCACCTGGCATACATACACAAACAACAAACAAAATAAGAAAGGTGGAAGAGATAGCAACATATATTGACCTGGTAAGCAAAGATTCCTGGATGGAATTAATTACTTCTATAGAGCAAACTTTGCAAACATTCAATGAGTTAATGCAAAACGAATGTGATCTGCTTTTAAATATTGCTACCCACGCAGAGGATGAGGTTAACAATTCTTCCATATTGTCAAACGCCTATCATGTTCACCTCGACATTTCTGAAATAATAAATGCAGAAAAGCATGTTGATGAATTATCAAACAAGCTTCAAAGCTTGCAGGTGAGTATACCATATCCTTCCGGCTTGCCATACATCCCATATGTAGCTACTTCTCAGCAACCTGGGCAAAATAACCCGGGAAATGATCTCTTGAATTCAGCTATAAAAGTTGGTTTGAATACTGTTACAGACTTTGCATTTGATTATAAAGGAGGCAATTTGGCAAAAAGGCTCGTAAAAATCTTCGGGAAAAATGTAATAACAGAGGCAACAAATTATGTGGTGGATTCCGGTCTTGCTATTATGGAAGAAAGTGGCATTCTATCATTAGTGTCAACATTTGGTGAAGAATTAATTGGGGTTGGCATTGCTACATCTGAAACCGGCGTAGGTCTGTTTCCTCTCATAGCCGGCGCTGTACTAACGGGTGGGGCTGCATTATATTCGCACTTTGCAGGAAAAAAAGAAATTGCAAAGCCTTCAACAGGAGAACCATATGAATATGTGTCATCGCAACAAGAGGTTTTGACAGGTGTTGAAAATGCAAAAAAGCATGCAGACTTTGGTTCTGATAATATTATTGGACAAGATCATCAAATTCCAATCAGCAATGTGCCTATAAACGAACATCGATATGCCGGTCAAAAAAGTTTCTATTATGCACCTTTAACAATTAGCGCAACACCTGTCAGCAAAGAAGAAAGGAAGAAACGAGAGGATGATGCGGTAGCTGATCATTTGTTGCATGTCAGGTATGCAGGCCCTCGAGGTGGTGGTTCCATCATTATCAATATGAACAAATCACTCATCGAGCATTTTGACATTCATGTTAAGGGAATGAAAGAAAGCTACCCTGTTATAAAGCAAGAAGTTGAGCGGGCATTACATGAAATTTTTGCAGCTCATTAACATAAAGCAATGAGTATACTTAATTACCAACCGGAGTTTTCATTGGTGTGGGCGCATCAGGTGAATTAACAAGATCAGGGAAAATAGCATACAAAGCAGGTGCCATCAAATCGCTGGGGAAAAATTTGTTGCTTGGAATCCCTTCAACTTCTTTATCATATTTTTTTATGACCTCCATTTTCTTTTTTTCATCCTTTATATCATTTACTGTCATCTCATATGTCTTTGCATAAGTGTATCTGTTGAGCTCTGCTTGATAAGAAAGATATTGTTCTTCCTGGGTAGTAGGATTACGGTATCTGGTATAACGGTCGTTTTCCACAACCAGTGAGTCAATAGTAGTGTTGGCAATATCTTCAGCATAAGGTCCGCTAACCGGTTGTTGCTGAACACAAGATATAATCAAGAATAATAAAATAGTTACTGAAAGTATATGTTTCATAAAAACAAAAATTTATTTAGTGTCTAATCCGGTTTTTAAAAAAATAGCATCTCTTTTAGCAGGGTCCATATCCGGATAAGGATAAAAATCACTGGGAGGAGTTTTAATGCGGTCATTATAACGTCTTGTAAGTGTATTGTATTCATTAGTATCCTCAATCTCAAGCCGCTTTTTCTGAAAAATATTTGCAAATACATACCGGTTTATAACAGCCGTCAGATAAATACTTCTTATATCTACCGCATCCCAATTCAATTTCATGACTGAATCAAGCAGCCTGTTTTGCACAATCACAGAATCTATTGCCTTATTTGCCAGATTATAAGTAGCACTTCTTGGTTTTGGCATTTGACAAGCAGCAATGAAAAAAAATACTGCAATAATTAAATATTTCATCGGACAACTGGGATTTAAGTAGGGCAAAATAATAACAAATACAAATATTTCAAAATTGGAAATTTCATTCAGCATAATAGACCTGTTTCAAAAACAATTTGGTATTACACCTCAGCAATACAAATTCTCTTCTGTAGATAAGCGTTTGGACAAGCTTTCTGAAACAGCGTCCAAATCAAAAAACGGATGGCCATTATATTGGGATGATGCTTTTGGCAGGGCTTATTTTATGCCTGTATTTTTACAGTCGGACGGAACAACAGATTATATTCCTCTTTCATACCCCGTTATTACAATCAACTGTGCCAAAACAATCATTTCCACAGCCCTTACTGAAAGGAATGGCACCGTAAAAGAAGTGATAAGACTACAGGACTATGAAATAAAAATTCGTGGTTTTCTCGTAGGACAAAACAATTCCTGGCCAGAAGATGGCATAATACAATTACATGATCTCTATAAAAATCTACAGCCTTTAAAAATAATCTGTCCGCTGACTGATATTTTTCTGTTAAGCGAAGAAAGAAGTGCAAACGATAAGGTGGTAATAAAATCGCTCCTGTTCCCCGAAGCAAAGGGAGATATAAAATTATGCCCCTATATAATGGAATTGGTAAGTGATGAGGATTTCAATTTAAATGAGATATAAGTATGCCCTTTATTTTAAACAGCGATATTACAATAGGTATTCCAGGTACTAACCAATTTAGATTTAGTGGTGTACATAGTATTTACATAAAACGCAGTATACACAGTTTTGTGGACACCGCTATGATATCATTGCCTTCTGTATCTACGGTAAAGTACAAAAACAAATTAGAGCCAATAGAGTTGACAACAAGCACTATTTGGAATGATGGAGACCCTGTAACAATAAGTTTGGGTTATAATAAAACTATGCAGGAAGAGTTTCGTGGTTTTATAAGGCGCCGTAATTTGAATATGCCTTTAGAAATTGAATGCGAAGGGTATAGTTGGTTGCTCAAAAAAAATAAAATATCGGGTAGTTGGAAAAGCATCTCTGTTGAAGACCTGTTAAAACTGGCAATTAGCGGTTTACCTAATATAGGCAACACATCTCCTCAAATCAAACTCACTTGCATAGCCGATATTACACTTTGCAATGTGCAGTTATCATCATTTACCGGCGCCGAGATCATCGAATACATTCACAGGGCTACAGATCATGTACTGACTATATTTTTTATAAACCCGAATGAATTATGGTGTGGATTACCATATACAGATATGACTAATAACAACAGTATACTCGGTAGCAATAGTGTTCAATTAAAATTGGGGTATAATACACTTAAGGAAAACACTTTAAAACAACGAACGCTGGATGATAATAGACTTGCCGTATTGTATAAAAAACGTTTATCAACAGGGCAAACAGTCTCGGGTATATACACAAGTGTTATCTCACAAAAACAATATAAAAAGTTGCTGACACAAGTAGCCAATGAAGCCTCTTTGAAAAAGCTGGCTGTTGAAAAACAGCTTCAGGAAAACTATAATGGTTATGAGGGAACTATATCGGGCTTTTTACAACCCTATACTTTGCCAGGCTATAGTGCATTAATTAAAGATAAAAGATACCCGCAAAGAGATGGGATATACCTGGTAGAATCAACAGAGGTGTCATTTGGAACAAATGGCGCACGCCGTACTTTCGAGATAGGGAAAATGTTTAATAATTAATACGGTCACAAGTATGAGCAAAAACATAAAAAAGATACGGGCAGGGATAAGAGATCTGTTACCTGCAAATATTGAAATAATGAGTGCTGTTGTAATAAGCGTGAACGAATCAGACCTTACCATGGAAGCACGAACAAGTTCATTCGAGGATACAGATGCAGAAACTGTTACCGTAAGTCTGAATGCTGTGAGTGAAAACAACAATGGATGTATACTTTACCCCGAAGTGGGCAGCAATGTCATTATAGCTTCTGTGGATGGCCCCGGCGAATACATACTTGTAAGAGCCAGTAATATCACCAAAGCTTCAATTACAATAGACAGCCAGGTATTTACTATGGATGGAACTAAATATGGATTAGTAAATGGAAGTGAAAGCCTGGGTAAAATAATGGATGATTTGTTACAGGCAATATTAAATCTTACAGTTTCTACAAGTACCGGCCCTAGCGGAACTCCAATAAACAGCTCCACCATTTCAAATATTAAATCCCGCTTAGACAATTTCTTAACTATATAAAATGGCTTTAGATACAACAACATTAAAAGCATCAATAAAACAGGCATTTCTGGATCAACGGGCAAACAATTCAGATCCAACCGGGGCTGCAGAAGACCTTGCTGATAAAATTGGTGCAGCGCTGGAAACATGGGTGAAGACACTGCAAATAACTTATACAACCGGCCTGGCTGATTCAAGTGGTGCTGTTTCCGGAACATTTGGAAATACTTTAAGTTAACAATATGGCAAAACAAATGATGGATGCTGCATTAGTAACACTTGGTGATGGTACTGACGATCTGACAATCTTAAATGGAGATTTTCAAATAATTGAGTCAACTATACAGCATCAAAGACAGTTGCTGTTAAATGATAAAGGCAGCTTTAAACAAAACCCCACAATATGTGTGGGTGTGTTCGGATACCTGGATGATGAGGGTCTAAATGAAGTATCACGCGATACAAGTAAAGAATTTAATCGTGATGGTATGAAAGTAAATAAAATAGAAATTACTAACTCAGGACAATTGAATGTAGATGCTTATTACCCCTAATATGACAATGCTGGATGTAGCAATGAATGCAACCGGAACTGTGGAATCTGTATTTGATATTCTTTTAGTAAATGATAAAAGCATTACAGATACTCCCCATATTGGTGACAATTATTTGATCCCCGCTGATGCAGCTACAGACAGTTCGCAACAACAATATTTACAAGACAATAAAATTATAATTGCAACAGGCAACGACCCTACTCTATATATAGGCATCAGTTATTGGAAAGTAGAAGTAGACTTTAAAATAAGTTAAAATGGCAAGGACAATTTCACAAATACAACAAGCGTTACTCGACCAGGTGAATGCAGATGCAACGCTGAGCAGTTTATTAACCAGTACCAGCAACGTAGCCATATGGCGGCTTTGGACATACATTGTAGCATTCTGCCAGTGGACAATAGAAACGTTGTTTGACCAGCACATAAACGAAGTGAATAATATTATCATCACTCAAAAGCCACATACACTGCAATGGTATGTATATATGGCTAAACAATTTCAATACGGAGATGCGCTTATACCCGATACTGATACATATGCAGTAATTGACACGACAAAACAACTCGTTTCCTACGCAGCAGCTACCGAAATATTTAAAGGTATCAGGATAAAAGTAGCTAAAACAACTTCAGGAGATCTTGCGCCACTCAGTTCCTCAGAGCTGACAGCATTTACATCATACGCATCTTTAATAAAAGACGCAGGTGTGCGGTTATATATTACTTCTACAAACGCAGACAGATTGATCCTGAACCTGAAAATATATTATAATGCTCTCGTGCTCGATAGTACCGGTCAACGATTGGATGGCACCGGTAATACTCCTGTACAAGATACTATTAGTTTATTTCTCGAAAACCTTCCATTCAATGGTTTGTATATAAACTATAGATTATTAAATGCCTTGGCAGCTGTAGACGGCGTAATAATACCTGAAATTGTAAGTGCGTCTGCAAACTACGGCATACTTACTCCATCCATCATAGAATCTGAATACCAACCAGATGCAGGATATTTAAGAATAGCAGACCCGGATGATTTAACTATAACATTTATTCCCCATGTCCCTATTTGATATTGATTATAACGCATTGGTAAAAATACTTTTACCTCAACAGCTACGTAATGCTAACATGAAAGCGTGGCTAAATAGTTTGGTAAGCCCGGTAGTATATGTATACAATTTGTTTATGGGCAACAGGTATGACAATTTGTATGTGCTTAATCATTCATCCCAGGTTACTTATCTACAAGCTGTTTTAAACGACGCATTCGATAATGCACTTCGAAGAATAATAATAGTAGATGGTCCGGATTTTGAACCTGTATATACTTACTTATCGGCAGAAGAAAAAGCTGTGTTCATTTATAAAGCGAGTGAAAATTTACCAACTTCATTATACACCAATAACGAGACTGTCACCCTGGGATATGATTTTATTGTACTGGTGCCTTCTTCCATTGCATTTGACCCTTCTTATATGAATGCACTTATTCAAAAATTTAAACTCGCAAGCAAAACATACACTATAAAAACAGTATAAAATGAACATCAGGAAAGAAATTGATTTCTCAAATACAGGTGGATTCCCTCTTACGCAGGACACGCTGGAATATATGCAGGAAGGATATAGAGAAGTATTGCTTGCATTGGCAACATATGGTATTGATGCCACTACTATTTCTACCAACATTCCTGTTGTACTCACAGGAATGAGTATAGTTGGGAACATATATAAGGCCGGTTGGTTGTATTATAATGGCGCAGTTATATGTTTCCCGAACGATATAAACATAACCGGTTTACCGGCATTAGGTGGCGGTGGAGTATATGGCTGGGTAGTAACCGAAACTGATACTCCGCTTACCTTTAATGATGCCAGCACACCCAATGTAATGAAACTGCAACAAGCAACTATAGCCGCAGGAACAACATTAGGCAGCACATTTATACCATTGTCAACAACACTTCATTATCCACAAGAGTATTTTTTGTTGAGAGGAAAAGAAGCTACAGAAACACATTTATCGGTTTCTGCCGGTGGCATTAGCGGTGATGTATATTATCGAAAAAACATAATGAATAATACATTGCACATACGTGGTAACCTCGCTATCACAACTTCAGTTTCTGCCACCCCAACTTATTATAACCTGGGTACATTGGCTGCAGCATATAGGCCTGCAAGCCAGGCTATTCCATTCAAAGCTTTATTCCGGTATCATTTAAGTACCCTTAAAGAACAAAGTGGTGTAGACTATATCAGGGATCTAAACATGGAATTGGATACAGCTGGTTTACTCAATGTAGGTGCTCTCCAACCTGCAAGCGGAAGTTATGGTGTATCATTTAATTGTATACTTCCGCTTGATTAATTAATAATTAAACCCTTTTGAAATGGCAATAAAAACAAGAACGCAGCTAAAAAATTATTTTACTACAGGGGCACAGCCCACTCAAAGTCAGTTTAGCGATATGATGGATAGTGTCTTTCTGAAAGGAGACACCGTACCAGTTGCAAATATCACTTTTGGGGTACAAACGCTTACTGATGCCGCTACGATTGCCTGGGATATGAGCAATGGGACCAATGCAACGATCACTTTAGCTGGCAACAGAACGCTTTCAATTGCAAATATGAGTGCCGGCCAGTTTGCCACCTTGATAATAGTACAAGATAGCACCGGGGGCAGAACTTTGGCCCTACCCTCCGGAAGCAAAGTAGTAAACTCAGGTGCCGGTGCAATATCACTATCAACTACAGCAAACAGTATTGACCTCTTAAGTTGTTTTTATGATGGCACTTATTATTATTGGCTCTTAAACAAAAAATTTACATGATAACAACATTTGGATGGGGTGGTCCACCCATATTAGTACTCGATGAAAATCCGGGCGCATGTGCTGCGTATTCATTAAGAAGATTAAGTGGGTTGTATAATGGCCCGGCGATAAGAGTACGTCGCAGTAGTGATAATGCAGAACAGGACATATACTTTACAGACACTAACAATTTTGATATAACAGCATTTAATGCCTTTGTAGGTGTAAGTACCGCTTATGTAAGAACATGGTATGATCAAAGTGGGAACGGAAAGGATGTGGGTCAAACAACTATAGCTAAACAACCTATTTGTGATGGCATGCAACTCTCGTTTTTTGATACGGGTTCTCATTCGTATACAGGTTTAGTTTGCAATTCATTTAGCAATGGTTTTCAGTATATCGGTGGGGGCAGCATTTATGTAGTTGCAAAAGCCAATGACAATAATTCTGGAGGCAATAATATTTGGGATGTATTAATAAGTCAAGGTGATGGTTCAAATTATATGGTAAACCTTTCATTCACTAAAACCTTTATAGGTAGCTGGCTTAAAGGTGAGTTTAGTGCAGGATCATCTCGTACAATTGATGGAAATTCAAATAAAATTACGAATACATACTATTTAATAAATACACAATGGTCTAATTTCAGTACCATTCAAACAGATGGGACTTTTAAATTAAGATTTAACAGTATTGAAAACAGCCCTTATACAATTACGGGAACTAACCCATCGAGTCTCAATAGCAATATCTTATCGATCGGCACTACATCCAATACTGGTTTTTACGGCTTATGGGGGTCAATGAAAGAAGTAATATTATATCCAACAAATAATAACAATGCCCTAGATAGTAATATAAATCATTATTATTCAATATAATAGCTATTGTTTATTACCGATATATAGGTAGAATGAATTGATCTTATCTGCTTCTTTATAATTAAGCAGAAGAATATCAAGGTATTTCAATGGCATTAATACAATTGTAAAAACTATCCACCAGAATTTATATAATAATCCAATATTGAAAGAAAGAACAATTGCAAGCCATTCCTGTAGTATCCATAAAAAGCCCGAGGTAGGGCCCCCTAGTGGCTTTATCTCTTCGCAAATAAAATTATGTTTTTCATGAAAACTTACCAGGCCCTTATTTGTCCAGCGGTAATAATCATTGGGCGATGCATGAAAGCCTTGTATGAACGGTACTCCTGTAATGATAGTACCTCCCGTTTTTAACACTCGGTTTGCTTCAATAATAAACGCTTCAGGATTCGAAACATGTTCTAAAACAGCACTGCTTATTACACAATCTATACTGTTATCAGCAAAAGGCAATTTGGTGCAATCGGCCACCATATCTACTTCGGGATAGTTGAATATATCTACATTCAGAATGCTATCTGCAATTCTTGCATTTCCACTACCTATTTGTATCACATACTTTTTATTTTTTATTGCCCTTTTACAAGCATAAGTAAAGTATGTGGTCAATGTTTTCCAATGTATTGTAGGATATACAGGAGAGACAAGATAGATGAGCTTCGTATAATGCTTGCCGAGTAAGTTTTTGAATAGCGTTTTGATATTATCTAATGAGTCTCGTTGGGCGCTGAATTTAGATTCCTCTATTTTACCTAAAAAATCGGGTTTCCCATCAACCACAGGGAATTTCTTCCCATCCTTATTGGTGAGATTATCACCTTCTAACAATAGAGGAGTTTTTGTATCAGGATCTGTTAAAACAGGTAACCATTCAGGTAAGTTCATAAAACTGTTGAATTGCTTGTGTTATTTCTCTCACCTCGCTATTACTAAGTTCAAAATACATTGGTAATCTTACCAGGCAATCACTATACTGATCACTCATTGGCAAATCACGGTCGTCATGTTTATTATGATAATATGCTGATTTGTGTAATGACAAGTAATGAAAAACAGCAAATATATTTTTACTTTTTAACGCACTTATAAGTCCTTCCCGTTCGCCTGCATTCCTGCATACTACATAAAACATATGAGCGTTATTGGTAGCATATTCCGGAAGATATGGTAGTTTCAATAATTTTCTTTCCTGCAGAGATGCAAGTCCCTTAAAATATTCATTCCAAATTTCTTTTCGCCTGGTTTGTATAACATCTATGTTTTCCAATTGAGCATACAAAAACGCCGCAATAATATCGGAAGGCAAAAATGAGCTACCCATGTCTACCCATCCATATTTATCTATTTCCCCTCTAAAAAAAGCAGAACGGTTTGTACCCTTTTCTCTTATTATTTCAGCCCTGTCGACAAATTTATCATCATTTATTACCAACATTCCCCCTTCGCCGGACATGATGTTTTTTGTTTCATGAAAAGAAAAAGCACCCATATGACCAATACCACCTAATGGCTTATCCTTGTAATAACTGTCTATCGCCTGTGCAGCATCCTCAATTACATACAAATTATTTTGCTCTGCTATCTGCATTATTTTGTCCATATCACAAGCAATGCCTGCGTAATGAACAACTACAATTGCCTTGGTTTTATCTGTAATTAATGCTTGAAGTTTATCCGCATCTATATTAGGATTTTTTTTATCACTATCGGCAAATATAATTTTAGCTCCTCTTAAAACAAAAGCATTTGCTGTGGAAACAAATGTATAAGAAGGCATAATTATCTCATCGCCCGGTTGTATATTCAGCAGCAGTGCAGCCATTTCGAGCGCATCAGTGCAAGATGTAGTAAGCAAACATTTTTTGAACCCATATCTTTTTTCAAAGAAATCATGACAATGTTTAGTAAACACGCCATCACCGGATATTTTGCCTGATAAGACCGCCTGGTAAATATAATGGCCTTCTTTACCTGTGAGATATGGCTTATTAAAACCGATCATTTATGCGCTTTTAACTATAGACTTAATTATATACAATGGCCTGTTTTTTACCTGGTTAAATATTTTAGCAAGATAAATACCGATAATACCAACTGAAGCAAGGATAATACCCCCAATTAACCATATGGAAGTAATAATAGAAAGCCAACCTATTTGAAAATCTGCGACAAAAAATTTTCTAACAATTGCAAGGATCAAAACAACAAATGTTATTAGTGTAATTGATATGCCTAATAGGCCAATAAAAATGAGCGGCTTAGCTGAAAACGCCGTAATGGAATTTAAAGCAAGCCTCAACCTTTTTCTAAAAGTATAGCTCGTGCTTCCTTTATAATTTTTGTCCATTATAATAGGATGCTGCTTAAACCCTGCTAATATCATTAGTCCTGCAGGTAATGTTTCAGCTTCGTTGTATTGTAATAATGCTTTTACATATCTTTTACTCATTACTCTTTGCCAACCTTGATTACGTGGAATTTTAACATCCGACAAACTATCGAGTATTACAAAAAAAATTTTTCCTAAAAACCCCCTTATAATACCACCATCTCTTTTTTTCAATACTCCATAAACAACGTCAATATCTTTATTTTCCATTAAAATATTGTACATCGAAATAATATTTTGTGGTTCTTCTTCCAAATCACTATCAGTTGCATAAATATAATCACCTTCGGCATTAGCCATACCGGCAAACATAGCTGCATATTGTCCAAAATTGCGGGATAGGAGGATAAGTTTTACTTTGGAATCTTTCCGTATCAAAGCCTCTACTTTTGCAGCTGCATCATCAGGATAGCCGTCGTCCACAAATACAAATTCATAATCAACGTTCATTTTCTTTATACAATCCAAATGCTGATAATAAAAATCATCAACATAAGGAGACGAACGGTATAAAGATGTGACTATTGATATCTTATCCATTATTATTGTAAAACTGTTTTTCGGTTGGATATATGCCCATATCGATACATATTAATCATTTCAGGTGGGATACCCCAATCATAAGCACCTACCTGGTCATGTAATTTATTCAAATCATCAGAATAATATTTTTCTAAATCTTCAACCATTCTTCCTTTTGATGGAATAAAATCATGCTGATAAGCAGCGTTAATAGTATGCCTTACAGTTATTTGAATGGCTTCTTCCCTTGTGTACATACGTACTGGTTCACGTTCGGGTGTATATAATTTCATATCCTGTTCAGATTTTCCCGTAAGAATAATATCAGCAAGATAATCCGAAATAACAGGTGAGCAATGCAACCCATCTCTTTTTGTTCCAGTAGCTACTATCAAGTTAGTTATAGAGGTCTTGCCTATCATGGGCAATGTATCTTCCGAGGTTGGCCTCCAGCCTACATTCACTTTTACTAGATCACTGCGATAATAATCTGAATTGATCTGTTCCATTGCCGATTTTAAAAGAGTATATACGCTAGTAATTCTAGCATTTTCAAAAGGCTCAGGAGATATTAAATTGCTTGCACCTACCAAAGTATCTGTCTGATTTTGAGGGGCAGAGTAAACACCACAAGCCAAACCCCTATTAGGAGTTCTTATACAATTAGGTAAGGTGTCTGGTCCTGTTCTCAGCAATAAACTGCAACCCACACCATAAAAAATTTTCAGAAAATCCAGTTCTAAATTAGATTCATTTATGATATTGGTAAATGTAGCACCAGGCGAAAGGATATATACATCTCCTGAAACTAATATACCACTTGCAAGCATGACCGAAGAAACCAAATCCCCCTTTCTATACAGTTTATTGCAATAGTCATTTACAAATTTTACACGTCCGCTTTTAAAAAGTATTTCTTTTAATCCTGCCATTAAAGAAATCGGGTTTACCCAACCCTCCCTGTTAATAAATATTGCTCTTCCCGCTCTTGCAGCCGCAGCTGGTTTATATTTGGGAATAGAATTGGGTGCAATAACTTCATAAGGTTCATAAAATTCCCTTAGGCCATTTAAAATAGCATCAAAATTTTCGTCCTCAAGATCATCTGAAACATGATTATTGATAATAAACGTACCAAAGCCATGTTCTATTTTTCTACCTGATTCATGTTCTAATTGTTGCAATAAATCTGGCCAATATGGAGTAGCAGATTTGTTGAACAGGAATTTTTTCCTATCTATTTCATTAGAAAGAGTGTGGCCATCCAGTTCAGCAAAAGAATTGAACATAGCTGCTGCCGCAAGTGATGCACAACCCTTATTATTGTCAGGTCCAATGATACTAATACGTATATCCTTATCCCTGTTTATTAATTTATAAGCAGCAGTTAATCCTAAAATTCCGTTTCCAACAATTACAACCTCCATGAGACTATTTTTTTACAATATAACAGAGCCCAGGGTAAAATTGTGATCTATTTATAATATGGTTATATTGATTTAATATTTTTTCAGCATATACCCTTCCTTCTGCTTGAATTACATTTCTAGTTAGCTGCCAAAAAGCAATGACCCCACCCGGTACCATTCTATTATATATTGCTTGAAATCCTTCTAATGTAGGATCATATGCATTAACATCAAAAAAGGCAAGGGACACAACCTCATTAGCATTTTCTTTAAAATAATTTGGTAGTGTTATGCGACAATCACCTTTTATAACTTTATGCTTACCAAAATTATGTCCCATTGCATTATTTTTTTCATGGATTATCAACAATTCATTTAAAAGTTCCGAATAATCTTCACCAACTGAATAGGTTCCGTCTTTATGCAAGTCAGTTGCTTTATCTTTTTCTGAAAACCCTTTATATCCTTCGAATGTATCAAAACAAATTATGCGTCTATTCAAATGAAGTGGTTCAAAGATTGCTCTTAAATTTTCACAAATAACAGCTGTTTGGCCTCTCCATGTACCCAGATCTATTATAACGCCAGGTAGCATTACAATTTTTTCATACAATTCTCTTATTGCAAATATCCTTGCTAATAATGAGCCTCTGATAAATAACCCTAAGGACCTTTCTTTTTCCTCATCTGTACCAGGATATGTATTAAAAATATTAAATAATTCTTTTCTTGCGTCTATGCTTTCCTCGCTTGAATAAGTGATGATGGCAGATTCATGTTTTTTCTGCATATAACTTGATTTAGTTATTTTAATTGATGTTATTATTTTCTTACAAGTATTGTAAACTCATATAAAGGGTAATCATGCAATACAGCTACATACTTTGAAAATTTCTTTTTACAAAAATCAAAAAAGTAAGCCGGGTTTGCATAAAAAAGATAATCACGCATGTACTCCTTATCAGAATAAGAAGTAAGCATATTAAATGAAAATCCTTTTTTGCTGTACTTATTCAATGTCGTAAGGGTTTCTTGTATATAATTTGTCCAATCTGCATCATTCGTTCCAAGTCGCACATTAAAAATACCACTGGCAATTGTGTAATCAAATGTTTCTTCACTTGCAAGTTTTGTTGTCCATACCGCATTATCATTGCCATTTGATTTTTTTGCCTGCGCTATCATCTCATCAGAGATGTCAAACCCATAATAGCTACTGTTATAACCGGACTTATTTAAATATTGCAACAAGGCTCCGTAACCACAACCATAATCTAAAATTGAAAAACTATTCTTATCATTAATCACTTTACATAATTGTTCAAACCTAAGCTCTTGCGACTCAGTGGAATTCCAATCCACTCCGCGCGGGCTTACACCATGTTCTTTTATTTTCTCAGTGTAATAATTATTAACCGAATCCAGAATGTTGTCCGCCATTTATAAACTCTTCATAAATTGTTTCGCATTTTCGCCTTCATTAAATATCAGGTCTAAAACTGTTACGCCGTGTTCAAAAGGGGGATATAGTTGTTCATATTCATTATACCCCGAATAATCCATCCAGCTTAGTTGTATACCTGCTTCTTTAAAAAGATCTTCAACTATGTAGTCCTTAGCAGCAGGTCCTGATATATATTCAGTTCCATTTGCCTGTTGTACTAAATTAAGCAACCTTTCTGTTTTACCATCTACTATAGTATAATCTGATGACCAGCTTATTTTAGTTTTTATACCTAATATTTCGTTCACAATATTTATTAACTCAAAGTTGATACGGCTCAGGTATTTTTCCTGTGTGGTTAAATAAAATGCTTCGAATGGCTCTTTATATTCTTTAAAGTATTTAGCCTTACCATAAAACCCTTTTATAGTATTCCAATGATCCTTGGCCCAATTGCCCTCAGAAACCAGGGTTTCATTTATCTTCTGAAAATATTTACCTTTTACTTCTACAGGGACGGTTAACCATTGCAATCCGTTAGGCGTTTTTATTTTATTTCTGTTTCTCCAATCACGCTTTGTATACTGCATGTCATCATATAAAATAAATTCATCAACCATTTTAATCATATCGAAATAGCCTTTCCAGGGTATATAATTCGACTGAAGGATCGCCACTTTTTTCATGCAGACACAATAAATATAAAAATCGCTCTAAATTATTACTTTCTAAGCAATATATTACTACCTGCTAGCAGTTTGCCTGGTGAAAAGAAGGATGTATGCAATAATAAACAATAGGGAAGTAAGTGCAGAAGCAACTATTTTTAGCATCAAATACCCTATGTTATTCAGGCTCCATAGCTCGACTATAAAGAAAACAATATGATGAAGTAGTATTAAAAAACCACTGTACACCAAAAACGGCATCCAGCCCATATTCTTAATAGATGGTGATTGGCTATAGTATTCAGACGGATTTTTAGCTAATAAAGCATTCAGCACATTGGTGCGCAGATAGGCAAGCAAAACTGTAGCACAGGCATGCATACCGGCTGTGCCGGTAAATATATCTACTGTAAGGCCGGTAATAAAGCCCAGTATTAATAATGTTACTACTGAAGTATCAAAAGGTAACAATAATATAAACAGTGGGTAAACATATGGAATGAAAATAGGAAAGCCTGCCGGTTGCAACCACCATTGCAGCGTTATTTTATTCAGAATAAATATCTGAATAAGCATTATAACGCAAAAGCGAACCATATTTTTTACATAGCTGTTCATGGTTTTGTCTTTACAGAATCTTCCAGTTTTTTTCGTTCTTCTGCAAATTTATTTTCAACAACATACACATATTGCAGATTCCTGAAATTTACAGATGGGTGCACATATAATAGTTGCATGTTGTTTTTTTTGATCACTTCTATCTTGTATACAGTTCCTATCATAATGTCTGCCGGGAAGAACGAATAATTAGTAGTAAATACAGAGTCGCCTTTACTTACTCTTATCTGCGGAGCCACATCTTTCATCACTACTACATCGGGGGTTTCACCATCCCAGGTAATATACCCATAGCTACCATCTTTCAACTTAGCGCTTACAGGTTGTCTTACGCTGAGTATAGATATTACACTTGAAAAATGAGATGACACGTGCACTATTTTACCTACGGCACCGACGCCTGTAATAACTGCCATACCTGCTTTGATACCATCATTGCTACCTCGATTGATAGTGATGTAATTATTAGCGGCGTTCACTGAATTATTAATAACATGCGCAGTATAATATTTATATTCTGCGTACTGTACTATATGCCTGAAGGAATCAGTTGAAAGAATTATTTTT
>JABDFN010000010.1 GCA_013286485.1 Bacteroidota bacterium | reverse complement strand
GATGATGAATTGGATTGCGAAACAATATAAGGAAGGTGCTGAAATAGCGAGCATGTGTTCGGGTGTATTTATGTTAGCATCTGTCGGTTTGCTGGATGGGAAGGAGTGCTCCACGCATTGGTCTTTTGCTGAAAGCTTCAGAACTATGTTTCCTAAAGTAAATTTACAAACAGATCATTTAATTACCGATGAGAACGGTATTTACACAAATGGTGGTGCTTATTCTTTCCTGAACCTGGTAATCTATTTGATAGAGAAATATTATGACAGGCAAACAGCTATTTATTGTTCTAAAATATTTCAAATTGAAATGGACCGAAATAGCCAATCACCGTTTGCCATATTTACCGGCCAAAAACAACATGACGATGAGGTAGTTCAAAAAGCGCAATCCTATATTGAGAATAAGTTGGGTGAAAAAATATCTGTAGAACACCTGTCATCTATATTTGCAGTTGGCCGGCGAAACTTTGACAGGCGCTTTATTAAAGCTACCGGCAATACTCCCCTGGAATATTTACAGAGGGTAAAAATAGAATCAGCAAAAAAAGCATTTGAGACCACCCGTAAAAATATTAATGAAGTGATGTATGATGTTGGGTATTCAGATGTAAAAGCATTCAGAGAAGTGTTCAGGAAAATAACCGGCATGTCTCCATTGGAGTACAGGAATAAATATAATAAGGAGGCTGTTGCTTAAGTAGCCAAGACCGGGTAATAAAAAAACCGACCATTAAAGTCGGCTTTTTGTGCCCAGAACAGGAATCGAACCTGCACTTCCTTGCGAAAACCAGATTTTGAGTCTAGCGCAGATTGTATCAATATGTTTCGATATGGCCTGAAAG
Source organism: Bacteroidota bacterium (assembly GCA_013286485.1). Lineage (GTDB taxonomy): Bacteria > Bacteroidota > Bacteroidia > Chitinophagales > Chitinophagaceae > JABDFN01. The sequence continues at coordinate 34,586 of JABDFN010000010.1, read as the reverse complement.
TATTGATTTCACTGCATTTAATGGAAAAATAATTTCACTAAAAATCAGTTAAAACTGCTGTTTGTTGTACCTTAGTTGTACCCAAAATAATACTCTATTTCAATGGCTACAGTTAAGATTGTTCTTAGAAAAAAGAAAAATAAAGATGGAACTTTTCCTCTGGCAATTCGTATTACCAGAGATCGGAAGTCCTCCTTTTTACACTTGGGACAAAATATAAATGATACTGAGTGGGATGCAAATAAACTGCGTGTTAAAAAATCACATCCTAATTCCGTTCGACTTAATAACTTTCTTATTTCAAAGCTTGCTGATGCAAATGATAAGTCTCTAGAATTAGAAACTTCAAAGTCAGCAGTGTCGGCAAAAACAGTTGCAAGGAAAATAAAGCCAAAAGCTGGTGACTCTGTTTTTTCCCAAGCAGACCTTTTCATTAAGCGATTAAAAGATGATGGTAAGTATAATCGCTGGAACTCTGAGAAATCTAATGTTAAACATCTTAAAGACTTTTTAAAAAGTGATATAGCATTTCAAGATTTAACTATTAGCATTCTAAATAGGTTTAAAGCGTACCTAATCTCGAATAATAAAGTTACAGAGCGGACCGCGATTAATAACCTTGTAACTGTTAGATCAATTTTCAGCCAGGCTATTAGTGAAGGAGCCTGCGATGCAAAATGTTACCCTTTTGGTAAAGGGAAGATTAAAATAAAGTTTCCAGATTCTAAAAAGGTCGGTTTAACTACCGATGAAATAACTAAAATAGAAAACGCTGAACTTAATCCTGAAGAGAATCACGTACGGAATTTATGGTTAATATCCTTCTATTTTGCTGGAATGAGAGTGTCTGACTTGCTACGTCTTAAATGGACAGATTTTCAGGATGGGAGGCTCTATTACAGGATGGGAAAGAATAATAAGGGCGATTCTTTAAAGGTTTCGGAGAAAGTTTTAAATATTTTATGTCAATATGAATCGGTAAAGGATGAGAATAGCAACTTAATATTTCCTGAATTGCGCTGTATTGAGGAAGGTAATAGGTTTGAAATGGAAAGAATAATATCTTCTCGAATTAATGCTATCGATAGAATACTTAGATTGAATGTTGCCCCTAAAATTAAACTTACAAAGCCATTAACTATGCACATTGCCAGGCATTCATTTGGCAACATATCCGGCGACAGAATCCCAATCCAAATGCTTCAAAAGCTGTATAGACATACCGATATAAAGACCACAATTGGATATCAGGCAAACTTCATACATAAAGATGTAGATGAGGCTTTAGATTCTGTAATCAATTTTTATTAATTTGTTATTGTAAATGAGCTAATGGAAGTTATTTGTTTAGAAGATCAAGCCTTTTATGCCCTAATTGATCGTGTTGTAGAACAGATCAAAAAAGAGCAAAACCTGAAAGAAGATAAATGGATTTCAGGTGAGGAAGCTATGCATAAACTCCGAATTACTAGTAAAACAACCCTTCAAAAATTGCGAGATGAAGGTAAAATTCGTTTTTCTCAGCCAGAAAAAAAGCATATTCTATACGATTCGGAAAGTATTAATGAATATTTAGAAATACATACAAAAGATACTTTTTAAATTTCTCTAATGGACAACATAAAATTTATTACCGGGTTTAATAATGGTTATTTGTTGGCAAAATATGAGCCTCAGCTTTTATCTGTGGTATCAATAAACTTAGAGGTTTCTAATGAATATATTGGCGGATTAATTTTGGGAAAAAATCAATTTGAGCTAGAACAGAGAAACGAGCTGGATAAAATGAGACAAAAATCACGAAGCAGAGAGAATGAGTTAGGCAATGAATTATAAAGAAAAGTTCTTAACTCCGTATGGGTTGTTCAATAACCTCACATTTGAAGAATTTTGTTCAAAGATTCCCAAAATAAGATTCAGAAGAGAAGTTCCTGAGGATGTCCTCAAAGATTTTGAAGTAATTGAAAAACTAATGGCGTTCAGCTATTACGAGTACCGATTTAGCGATGAAGCTTTCTCAAAATCATTACGAACCTTTGAAATGGCAATGAAATTAAGACTAAAGGAATTTGAGCCATTATCTAAAAAATTAATGTTTGATGCACTAATTAAAAAGCTTACAAAACTTAACTTATTTGATTCTGACATCCAAACTTTGATAGATGCAAAGTCATTACGTAATACTTTCTCGCATCCTGAAAATCATGGATTTGCGGGAACAATGTATTGGCATGGGATAAAAAAGACAAGTTATCTTATCAATGAGATATTCGATAATGTTAGTCTTAGGATAAAAAGAAGAGAATTAATTAATAATTTTAATGAACGACAACAAAAGGCTAGTCTCGGAGGTTACTGTGCATACGTTATCGGATCAAAGGCGGCCTTACTGTATAAAATGCAACTAATATTTCTCAACAATAAATTTGAATTCCCATTATATGTTTTGGCTTGCACCCCTTTGTTTGATTTAGAGTCCGACTCTGATCTTGGAGGAAAAGTACCTTATGTATTTGGGCTGAGAGTAAACTGCCCCGTATTTGATGGCAATTCGCTAAATGCCAAAATACTTGAAACGGGGCAAAGCATTTCTTTTGAACTAATTCAGAAATACTCTGTTCTACATACGCCTTTTTCAAATTGGAAATCAGAATTTGAAAAGAAAAAGTATCCTGAAATTTATGATTTGAGCTTGGGCCACTCTTATTACGATTTATTGGAACAAGATCTGGAATTATTTCACAAAATGTAATGAAGATTGAATTTGGGGGTACGGGGGCTTGCCCCCGATTTGCATTTCGCAGGGGCGAAATGCAATCTTGCAAAGTATGATTTTTCGTGTTCTAATGTCCTTTACAAATATCCTTCGCGCATGTCCTTTATGATTCCCCAATACTGTCCTTTATTATGGTTGAAAAACTAAGCAGGGTGTGCATGCCTTCCTCTTTCTGTCAGCATAATGGATTTGGTTTGACTGTCTGCAAATGCAAAAATGAAAGCGGGCTGTCTCGCGCTGTGGGGTAAAAAGCGGTACAATGCCCGCATGACCCAATGTGAGATCGCCAAGCGCCTCGGCATGTCCGAGCAGGCAGTGTCAAAGCGGTATAACGGAAAGAGCCTGCCCAATGCCGCCAATATTATTGCACTATCTAAGCTATTTGATAAAGACGCTGAAACCTTGCTTAAAGAGTTTATAAAGAAACAAAAGAAGAGATAGCCGGCATTGACCGAGACATCCGGCCTGCCGAGAGATATACTTAACAATATCTGGATTAGAACAGTGACTATGGCATCGGTGCACTACCCCTTTCAAGACACTAGTGTGCAGGTCTAAACCTAAAAGAATTACAGATGTTACAGAAACTTTACAGTATTCATCAATTACAACAATTATCGGTTATCGGGCTAACTTTATCCATAAATATGCTGATAATGCATTAGATGCAGTAATTGGATTTTTTAGTTTGTTGAATTCTTTATAGTATTTTTAATTTATAAATGTTGAAATTAGATTTCAGCCTTGGTAAAAGATTAAATAAATGGCCAAAATTCTAGATTGTATAATAATAGGTGCGGGTCCATCAGGTCTTACTGCTGGAAATATACTAGCAAGAGAAAATATTGATTTTCTGATAATTGATAGAGGCGACTATTTATATAACAGGAATCCATCCGTTCCTAAAGATATTGTAACTGGCATTGGAGGAGGTGGCCTTTATTCCGATGGTAAAATTTCATTTTTTCCGTCAGGGTCTAAATTATATAGTCTAAAATCAGATTTGCTTAAAGAATCATATGAAGAACTAAGAAAAGTGCTCTCTAATTTCTCTATTCACACTCCTGACTTTAAGAGCGATTGGTTAGCATCACAAAATGACAGCAATAAAGAAGGGGTTCATAATAAACATTACGATTCTGTTGTGCTTTCCGATTCCGAATTATCTAATCTTGGTTTTTATTTATATGATCAAATTGGCAAAGAAAGATTTCTTGTAAGACATAATGTTACAGGCATCATTAGAGAAAACAATATTTATAATGTTACTATCACCGACACAGATAACAAAAGCATTGTTCGAAAATGTAGAAATGTTATTTATTCAGGTGGAAAATTTGGTTCACTAAGTCTGTCAACATTAATTGGTGAAAGCAACTTAATATTTAAAAAATTTGAAGTAGGAATACGAATCGAAACAGATCATAAGGACTTTGATTTTAAGGAGATAAATCAAACTGATTTAAAGTTGCTTATCAAAGACAATATAGAATCAGATATTGAATTTAGGACATTTTGTTTTTGTAGAAATGGTTATATAGTTCATGGTAAATTTGAAGAGATGGACTCTTTTAATGGCGTTTCAAATAAGCCTGAATATGATAAAACTAACTTTGGAATAAATTTAAGAATCATTACAGAGGCTGGTTATCTCCAGTACCAAAGTAGTTTTAATAAGCTGAGGAAATCCCAAGCTATAATAAATCAATCATTAAAAGATTTTTTAGAAACTGCAAATGAAAATTGGGATACAGATATCTATAATCTTTTTAAAGACTGTTTTAAAACTCATTTTCCCAAATTAAGTAATTCAAATGCTAAAATAACAGGGCCAAGTTTTGAATATTTTGGTTACTATCCAATCCTAAATAATGAATTAAAGCTACATGAAAGTAATTTTTGGGTGACCGGTGATTCAACTGGCGAATTTAGAGGTTTAATGCCTGGTCTTGTTAGCGGTTTTGTGGCAGGTAAATCACTTGTCAGAAAACTGAAAATGGAGAGAGAAGGATTAAACGATTTGGTTAGAATTAAACCAAGTCTCACTACCAAAACGATCACAGTATTTACAGCCCAATCAAAAAAATCATTTTACTGTAAAGATACTATTTGTGAATTTGTTTTTAATCAAGGTTGTATTCCAATAAATCCGTTTCAGGTTTTTGGCTACTTTTTAGGAGATAGGGTCGATAGAGACTTAGTACGAAAGGGTAATAATGAATTAATTGGCAGGTGTGACGAACTTTGGGTTTTTGGTTCCATCGCAGATGGCGTCCTATTTGAAATTTCGCGAGCTTATGATTTGAAGATGCCTGTTCGCTTTTTCACAGTTGAAACATACGCTAGACAAATTGAAGAAATTACAGATTCTTCAAAATTAGTCTTCGAGCCTGAAGTACATGCTCAAATTGGGAAAGAAAAATTAATCAAGTTTATAGAACAATCTTATGATGGAGGAATAAAAAGGGAAACACAATTATCTATCTTCGATGGCATTTCTAAAAAGTAAGCTGCGCCCTTTATATCTTCATTTTTTAGATAGAGAACTTCGTCGTGCAGAGAATGTTACCTTTTCCGATTTCGACATTCTTGAATTTTTGATTGCTTCGGTATTAAATTCTTGGTTTTATTGTTACAGTAGTGCTTCACTTTTACAGGAAAGTAATAAACTGTTTCCTCAATCTACTAGTGCTCTCTTAGAATTGGAAAAATGCGGTTTCGTTAAGCTTTTGACTAATGAACATTCATTTAATGAATTTATACGATCACGAAGAGAGATTTATGCACATAAAGAAAGCAGATATCCAATGTATTTTGATGAAGCTAATGAAAATTTATGGCCTTCAAAGCCTGAATTAATTGGGTCTTCGACTACTTCTTCTATTAGAAACTCGATGTTGGAATGGATGGATACTAAATTTGCGATTAATAACGTCCTCTCAAAAGATATTTTTTACCCTGGTATCCTTAATAGTTTTCAGAAGAAATTAATTGAAGAAAGAAACAAGGCAATAACATTAGACTTATTATTACAAACAGAACAATTAAACAACGATGAAATTAGAAGAAATTCTGGTAGGGTAGTTTCATATTTTTATACAAAAAGGTATTTAGATTTATACGATGGGGATATATTGTCCAATCTCCCCCATCTATCATTTTACAATAAATTATCGTCTAATTCTGAGATTAATGATTTTAGAGTATTACAATGCATTTTACGCTGTTGCTCAATTCCTAAGTACTTCTTTACCAACGCAATTCTCAATCTCGAGAAATTAATGGTATTTCTCAATTCTCCTTATTTCATATTTTTTAAAATTGAACTCATAGCAACCCATAGGTCACTTGTTGAATTATCTAAAAATCAAGGCCAAGGCGACATGACCCAAATAATCAAATTATTTGAGTCAAATTTTATTTCTCAGGCCATTAAGATTCAATCATCACCACAAGAATTCTTGCATCAAGCATATTTGGCACTATCAACTACTGCATTGTCGTTGATTAAACGACATGACTCCCTTTTTGAATTTTACAATATGGCCAAGCAAGAATTAACTACGGCAAAGAGAATTTTAATAGTAACAGCAACTCCAATTGAGACCAAAACCTTTCTGAAGGCTATGGCTTTAATTGGCAGTTTACCTACTCAACTACCAATCGAAAAGCTAATATTTTGGAATTTCGGAATCATTAACAATAGTGAAATTCTAATGATAAAATTAGGAGATATGGGTTCGTCGAAGGTTAGTGCTTCAACTTTGGTTGTGAAAGAAGCTATCGAGGCTATAAAACCAACATATGTTATTATGTTGGGAATTGCGTTAGGCCTGAAACGTGATAAGCATATTATGGGAACTATATTAGTTTCTAGGGAGTTGGAGGGTTATGAATCCGCAAAAATTTCTCCTGAGGGCATAATTCAAAGAGGTCATAGAATTCCAGCAGGGACTACACTAATAAGTCGATTTGATAGTTCAAGCATAACTTATGACAAACATCCTGTTGAGGTTGGTTTAATCATTTCAGGCGATAAGTTGATTGATAATGAAAAAATTGTAAAACAGCTAAAAATGTCTTTCCCGGAAGCTATAGGAGCGGAAATGGAAGGAACGGGACTGCAAGTAAGTAGTCATCGTGAAAGTGTTGAGTGGATAGTAATAAAGGGTATATGCGATTGGGGCTACGACAAACAAAACGAAGACAAAGAACGAAACCAAGAAGAGGCAATTAGAAATGTTTGTGATTATTTTATTTATACTTTAAAGTACTATCCGATTTAATATAGGTAAACTAAATTGTATGGTGCAGGCTGTCCTTTCGCAACACGAGTATATAGGAGATATTGTAGTAAAACGGCTGAAACGTTATTGTTAATCAGGATCGCCAAGTACATCATCAATATTTGGAGCGCGGCTCTCATCGTTATCTCGTTCAGCAGCCTTGCTCTCTCAGTCTCCGCGTCTGTATGTCTTTATTTCTAATGTCCTTTATTTCCTGTAACTGTTTTTCTTCTGTAGCCTGTTTAATGTCTAATTGATTCAATCTCTCTATATCCACGCCAATTCGCGAGAACCTGAATTTTATGCCGTTCATGCTTTGTACACCTGTCAATTTTCCCGATCTGTAGTATGCAGTAAAACCATGTTCTTTCAACGTTGAAATAAACTGTTTGGTGGAAGCAGTTTTGGCAGATATCTCGTCAAGGCATCCAATCAAAATCTGCTTATCCTTACTGCGTTCGTTTTTTATATTTTCTACAACCGCCTCTCTTGATATCCCCTTCGCCTTGCTTCCATGCCTCGGCAAACTATGCACAAGCTCCGGATGAGCTGCTCTTTGCCAGGCATCCATAGACACCTTGAGGGCTGAAAATTCCTGCCTCGATTGTCTACTGCTGAGTCCTGAAATTTTTGTACCGCTCACCGTGCAGTGTAAATGCACATGATCCACATTGCGGTGGCTCACAAATACATACAGATTATCGGGTCCGCGAAGTTCAACAAATTTTTTACTTACTTCTTCTAATAATTGATTTGATATATGCTCCTTGTCCTTATTGGAAAAGCTCAAAATGGTATGGTAGACCTGCACGGCATTCTTCCTCTTGTTAATTCGCAGGCTCTCGTTATGCTCATATTCTTTCGCATAGCCATCTATGGAATGTGAAGCTACATTCCACGTATAGACGAATTGTTTCTCTCTGGTTACTTCCTGACTTCCTTTAGGTACAGCAACCATTTTTTCCTGCATCTTTTTTGAACGCGCCTGCTTGTAAAAATCCTTCGGCAGTTCTGTTATAGCTTTCGCATCAAATAGTACGGTCTGCCTGCTTGTTTTGATGCCCGCATATCCCTTGCTTTCAAGATGCTCCCGAATTTTCTTGTGTACCTCCGCTACAGAAACGAATGCCTCTCCCTTTTTAGCGGATGACATTTTAGACCACAGCGCAAGATACTTGGCGTGACCCTTTCCGGCATCAAAAAGCTTGGCATTCCGGTCCAGGACATATTTTTTGACCACCCCTTTGCTACACGCATATTTTTTCGCATACGCAGGCGTATGGGCAAGATAGAAGCCGTTGCCGAGATTGCCATACAAGCTGCTCGCCACATTTGGGGTTCCAGAAAAATCAACCGGCGTGCCATGGTACCGCAATATGCCGTTCTTTTGCAGCGCTTTTTCGAATGCTGCTTTAGTCAGATGCCTTTTTGCTTCTTCAATAAGCGGCACAAGATTTTTAGACAGAGGCAGATCTTCTTTTTTTTCATCAAGCATATACCGGAACAGGTATGTAAACAGCTGCCTGGTGCCGGACGACGTTTTCCGCGAGAGGCTTTTGATAATCACAGTTCGCAGTTTTGAAACAATTGCATTAATTCAGTTTTCCGCTCAGGGTTATTCCGCAAGTAGCTGCTTAGCCATTCTTCTATGCTTCGCTGGCTGTACAAAAGCCCAATAATTTCCTGTTCGATATTTTCCATGTGCTGAAGAAGGGCTTCATTCGCTTCTCCGGATCGTGCGTTTTGTATCCGCTGCACAGCTGAATAATTAAGCTTGAGCAGCTGTAGTATGTGATTGAGGGTTACCTGGTCGGGAATATAGGGGCGGTTATAGGTATGGAAAAGGCAGGATTGCTTTATGTATTTCGTGCAGCTTACTTTGTAGGCCTTGGCTGCTTTGGAAATATCTCCTAATTCATCAAGGTTAAAAAAGAGTTCAAACATTTTTCCCTCCCGCTCTTTTTTCCATTTCTTTTTCTGTTCGCGCCAATACTTTTTTCTGCATTGAGCAATACGATCAGCATCACCTGTTTCCAACACGCCGCAGGATTCAAGATATTGGTACACACTGCTCATATGGTTCTTTGTATGTTTCATAACGGCAGCAACGGCGGTTCAGAAAACGGCAGCTTATTCTGTGGTACATACGGCGGCAGTTCTGTTAGACGCAATAATTTCCGCTGCTTAAAATACGGTGTAATTTCAGTTTTGATTGCCCGATGGTTTCCGCAAAAAATTAAGGAAGGTCCTTCGTGAATTTCGCTTGGCGTAGCAAGCGGTCGAATGTGTCTGACATCGTTCTCAATATATTCCCAATTTCCCATCGTAGCAGAAAGTTCCTGTGCAACAGAAAGTTGTTGGCCACCCATGTACACCTTGGCAAAACTATTTTCAGTAATAGCCCTTGCGATGGATTGGTTATACAGATCAATTATTTGGGAAGCTGACTGGTATACTTGTAAAATACCGCACCTCGATTTACGAATATTCGAGAGCACTAGTTGCAAGCCGGAAAAATACAATGAGCTGGCTTCATCAATTAAAAAAAAGAGCGGAAAATCCTTGTCAGAAGCGGGTTTGCTCATAACATCTCCAAAAAATTGCTCCAAAAAAATAGATGTTGCCAAACTGTAGTACCGCATATCGTTGGTATTCGTATTTATGAACAAACACACCTTCTTTTTTCTGAACTCTGATATATCTATCGTGTCATGACTTGTTGTCAGTGCCACCTGCGGGTCAGTACCGAAGATGGAGAGTGCACTTCTGCATGTGGCAATAACGCTGAAAAGCGCTTTAGAATAGGCAAGGAAGCTTTTGTATTCGGAAAGCAGGGCAGGGCTGGCCTTTACAAAAAGCAGGTCTATTTTCTCAGGGTCATAGCTCATAGCTGAAATCAATCGGTAGACGTTATGCAGCGTATGAAATTGCCGAGGCGTATGCTCAACGATGTAGCGCATTGCTAAACCGCAAAGCGATTCACTAGACAAATTCCAAAACGGATCTTTCGAGTTTGTACCCAATGCATTTACGATAAGCATCTTGCTCAGCTTCTGAATGTCAGAAGTTGAACGCAAATGGAGAATAGGGTTATAGCCTTCAGAAACCGAAGGCTCGCCCCAGTTCAATATTTTTACTTCATATCCCGCATTCAGCAATGCCCCGCTGGTTTTATTTGCCAGCTCTCCTGAAAAATCTGTTACGACAAAGCTCGATGCGCCTCGCATCTTTAAAATGCTCGGAATCAATATACCCGAGCTCTTAAAATTTCCGGTGCTGCCAATTACCAAGGCATTCTTAAAAGAATCCTCAATGGACAAGCTACGCTTGCCATTCAGGCAAAATCCTTTTGCATCGGAAGACAGCAATTCCCGTTGCGGCAGATAATTGGCGTCAAATTCTGTTTTGCGTTCATCTCCAATCAACCATGTATAGAGCTGATATAACCCGCCAATGACAAAGGCAATGCACAAAAGAATCAATACCAGTTTCATTTCAAAACATGTTTTTCGAGCACTCTGCTCATCCCCAATAGAATATTTCCGCTTAGCTTGAGCGTCCACAGTAAAATAATGGCCATAATTTTCAGCACCGCCTTAAAAAAATGATGGCAGGTTGATAATAAAAAATTATTCGATCCTTTCTGGCTCATATATCAGCAGTTAATAATTTTTTCAAATTGTTTCCATATGCAGCGAACACGATCCGCACACGAAATTTGCACCCGGTTTCGCCCATGCCAAAAGTTTGCATTTCGGACAGAAATAGGTCGTTTTGTTCTTATTGGCATTCTTATAGTTGATCTGCGTGTCGTGCGGCTTGAACGGTACAAGACAGTGCTCCGGTATTTTTTCAAACGCTGTTTCAAATGCTCCGCCCGGCAGAACATAATGAGACATGTGTCTCCCTGTCTGCATGCCGCCCGGCTCGCCGGTGCTGGAGCAGGCTAATCCGGCCCCCGCCATGAGCTCTGCAAATTTCCGAGTATGGTATCCGCCGTGAATCGTATTCTCTATGAGGAACTGCTGGTGATGCACCATCTCGTGCACGAGAACGCCAAACGCCGTCTTGGGCCCGGAATGCAGAATAACAGGATTAATATTGATCTGCGCGATATCAGGACAGCTCTCATTAAACCAGCTTTTAGGGAGATAATATCCTTTTGAGCGGGATCTGCGACTGATGGTGATCAATACAGGCGGCAACTCGCTCTTGAACAGCGCCTTGTTGAAATAATTATACGCATTCTCCAAAGCGGCATATTGTTCTTTGGTCGGAGCACCGCCCTTGCCCATGCGAGTATTTTTTACATCGTACGATGTAAATGCATCAGTGCCCATCGTCAATTGATTTATTGTTAGCATTATTGCTCCCGAACACATTCCTACCCATAATCTTGTTCATGGCAGCTATAAGGTCTTGGGGAATGATCGAAACAAAGTCATGCCTTTCATTCGGGAAATCTTTTTTATACCATTCAATGGTTTCTATGAGATTTCTGGCGCCTTTTGAAAATCGAGGAATGAGCTTTGTCCGCAGGGCTTTTTCAAATGCTGCCTTGGTTTTCAGCAGTTCATGCCTGGCCAGCCTGAAGCGATAGTATGCAAGCATGTCGGCGATAAGGTCGCTGTTCTTGATTATCCAAATGTGCAACAGCATAGAAGCCGCCAACAGGATGAGCTGCGCAATCACGACCACAGTTCCATACGTGAGCGCATGAAAGAAACCGGCAATGCCTGATTTCCCGCTATATACAAACGCAACAGCAAGAATAGTAAGGGCTACATTGATGATTAGCACCAGGTAGGGCACCTTTTTGCTTATCCAGGAATTGTTGCGCGCATGGTAGCGGTTATCAATCGAAGTAAAATAAGAAAGCCCGCATTCCAGCAGCACCAGTATCGGCGGTACGAAATAGGTCAGCATGTGCGGCAGACCCGTTATTTCGCAAATAATGGTAACGCCGTTATTCACGAGGAAATAATCAATGCAAACGCTGAGCAGGAGGATAATCAGGCACCAAAGCATGTTGTTGTTTTCCCGGTACTCGTGCCCGACGTCCACGAAATCTTTGTTGTTCAGCTCGATAGTCTGCAGCTTCTCTTCCGCGGTGTGCAGCGAGTTTTCTCTGTTTTTGCACTTCATGAACAAGGTCAATAATCGGTCAATGAGATCCTTGATGTGGCTTTGCGCATGCATTGCAGAACGATTTTGGTTTTTCATATACTGTGTTTTTGATGGTTATTGTAAAGAAATTTCAATTGCTTTTTCAGGTGATGAAAATGTGTTTGTTATCATGCTATCGAGACTGGTTACAGTACCATTCCCTGCATTAGTCAGGTACACATCTGCAGGCAAATGCAGATCGGGTATATGCTTATACTGAGTATCCTTTCCATCACTGTTGAGAATCAGTATGTTTTTTGTACCGGCTAGTGAGGCATTAAATATCTTTTTTGCGATAACCAGCACGGAATAGATGTCGGTGCTTGAAGCATACGTGGATGCCGTATAACGCAACCGCTCTTCAATCTGGCTGATAAATACCCGTATGTTCTCTTTCCTTCTAGAATAGTACTCTCCGCTGTCAGACTGGTATCCTTTCAGTGTTTCTGCATACTCCTCTGATTCAACATTCCGCTCGGTTATTGTCCTCTGATTTGTAGCTGGAAGAAGAGGCCGTTCAAAAGCAAAAGCAGCCAATTTCAGGCAGATCGGTTTAACCGCGGAATTCCCCCTTATTATCCCGTAGTACAATTCAATATTCCTGTCAACGCAATTAAATATCGGGTTGAATATATCGCTATGTACAATCTCTACGCCATTGACAGTGTCGCTTCCAGTCGCATCCTGAGCAAAATATATACACAGGCTTGGCCTTATGGCAGCAGTTGCATGTTCCATTTTGGGCTTTTCTTCCTCTAACAAGTGGGGCTCGCTATTATAAAAGAGCCAACAGCCAATACCTATTATCGCTAAGACTACAATTTTTGAATACATATGTATCAAGTTTTTGGTTTTAAATAATTTTTGTCTCGTTTTTGATTAGCGGAAACACCTTTACCCGGTGCATCTTGCGATGTCCGGGATAGAATACCTGATAAGCCGATAGCCGATTAAATGCTTGACATATAAAACTATATGTGATATGCTGGCTTCGGCTATGTGGGCGTCTCAATTCCTGGACATAGCCATAATAAAAGGGGCACGGCACTATCGCCGCTGCCCCTTCTTTGTTAGGTTATTTCCACCTCCTTTGAAAACGTTTGGTTTTGCATACAAATTGATTCTGTAGGCACAAACGTAAGATGGGCAACTGCTCTAATAAAAAAAGAGGGATGGTCGTATCAATTTATGGGGCAGCATTCGGAAATCTAGAAGCAGATTTAAATCTCATTTCCAATAATTCCCAACTTCTTCAGGTTTTCTTCAAAAGATTCAGAGTAGTTGAAGGTTCGATAGGCATTATTAGATATGATGTTCGTTTCTAGAGTTCCACCTTTGCTTCTTTTGGAATAACCAGTGACTATGTTTTTATTAATTATGTATCTATTATGGCATCTCACAAATATACTTGGCTCTAATTTTTCTTCTAATTCCGTAAGAGTTATCCTATAAAGAAAATTCTTTTCTACGTTGTCTTTATTTAAGTAATGAACTTCGCAATAATTATCTTTAACCTCTACAAACAAAATCTGCTCATTTTTCAATTTTAATATTTTTGCTTCCATACTAAAATTATAATCATCTCTGATGCCCCAAATATGTTTTTCACTTGCTCTCGTCAGGACTTTTCTTATAAATGCTGGCATTGCCTTATCGGAAAAAGGCTTTCTTAAGTAAATAAAATCTCGCAGATTTTCTATCTCCTCATAAGAACCATCAGTGTCTATCGAGTGCAGCACGATTATGCCCATATTTTCAGTTCCTACATCCTTGATAATATCATTTAAATCTTTGTTGTCATCGAGATTGAAGTCCAAAATTGATAGCTGAAATTTTTGCGATGCTAGGGCTTTGACGGCAGAAGCATAGGTTGTTGCCTTATATTCTATTGAGAATACTCCTTTATGCTCACTTAGTAGTGCTTCCAATAAGACAATATCATACTGATTATCCTCTACTATTAATGTTTTCAATGGTTGTAACATATGGAAACTTGAATTTTATTACTGTGCCTGAATTATTTATTTTTTCAACACTAAATAAATCCTTGTAGGGCCAATGCCAGACCTTCAATTTGAATTCGTTAATAATCCTATTTCGTAAAATGCTCAATCCTCTATTTGGCCTATCTTTTCTGATGTAGGGACCACTTGGCGGAGTGCCGTTGTCTGATATAATGGCGCTTAATAAATTGTTTTCCTTTGCGAGTTCAATCTTCATAATGATTTTATCTTTTCTATTCCTAAAACCATGTTTAATAGTATTATCCAAAAGGGTTGTAAATACTTCAGGAAGAAATTTTATGCATAAAATTTCTGGCGTACCAAAGATTTTTATTATCTCTATTTCCTTTCCAACCAATTGCTCTCTTTCAGAAAATGCTTCTAAGACTTCAATTTCATTTGCAATAGTCCACTTAGTACTTTCTAAATCCTGTTTTTCTACAAGTAAACCAAAATAATATGCGGAAACGGATGAGTATTCTATAGCCTTTTCAAAATCTTTATTCCGCAGAAGGTTTGCAATGCTGCTGTAATTGTTTTTTATATTGTGGATTTTTCCCTTCGCTATGCCATTTAATTCTATCCTTGTCTTCTTTACCTTCCTATTTTTTAAATAAACTACAATTGCGAATATAATTAATACTGAAACCGTGATTAGAAGGAACCAAAATGTTGTTTGCCGAATAGTTTTCTTGTTCTCAATAATTATTCCCTTTTGCTTGTCAATGGTTGCGCCTAATCTACCTGTGTCATTAATAAGAGATTTTTTATCCTCTTTAACTTTACTAACATCCGATTGAAGTATATCCTTTAATTTCTGTAATGAGTCATTCTTTTTGCTTAATAATATTTGTTTATTAGCAAGACTATTCAAAGCAAGTAGTTTTTTATCTATATCAAGTTTCAAATCCCCATTCTTATTTTCAAGAGTGGCTAAATCAGATTCAGATTCTATTTCATTTAACCTGTTAACTGTTTGAATTTGTGATGAAAGAAACGAATTGTATTTTTCCAGATAATAATTTGCAGAATCTTTATTATTTAAATTTTGAAAGAGATAATAAGATATTTGATCTCCTAATACATGGAGATTTACTTTCTTATTGTAATTTAAAGTTGAGTCGTGATCTACTCTTTCAATTGTATTTCTGACTAAATCTATCCCCTCATTGAACTCCTTTACGTTTATTAAATAATTTGATTCAATTAATTTTATTCTGTATTTAGAATAATTATCATTATCTGTTTTTGCAAGTTCTAGCTGAAGGCCAATACATTTTTTAAAAGAATCATCTTTTCTAAGCTTGCTGTATGCCCAAGCCACATACCCAAGTGATTCTTCAATTTTACCAAGGTCTACGTTCGGGTAATTGATCATGGCAACTTCAAGCGAATTTTCAAAAAAGTTATTTGCTATATCGTACTCGTTTTTTTCTCCGAAGTAATTCCCCATCAAAATTGATACGGCAAATGTTAATTGATTATCTAGCTGATGTCCATTGATGATTCTAAACGCAGTTGAAAGAATTTCATCTCTTTTATTTTCTATCCTATTTTTCTCTGCATTATTAATCAATTCAAAAGCTGAGATCGATTTATTGTTAAAATGATTGTAAAATTCTTCAAATAGGTCTTGCACTTCTATTTTTGGAAATGAATTCCATACTAATTGGTTCACAGCATTTAATTGCGCATAATATTCATCCGCTGTATCCTTAGCAAGCTCAAAATATTCGGCGGCTTTTAAATAATGTGTAATGGCTTTTTTTACGCTTGTGGTATGATTAATGTGAAGGAATAGTCCGGCAATTTTATTTTGGATATCTCCGATATTTTTTGCCGATTTTATGATCTCATATGCCTTTAAGGAAGTAAGATAATATGTCAGTCCATTTATTAAATCCTCCTGCTGTAAAAATAAATTGCCATTTGCTTCACTTGCTTCAGCTAGCTCTATTGCGGGATACAGTCCAGCATTAACTTGTTTAATAAATGTTTCAATGTCAAATCCCGTATTAATTCTTGAGAAAAAATCTAAAATAGTGCTACTATCAATTGAATTAAAAAAATGCTCTTGAAAAATTACTTTAGCGTATTCCTTCTCCCCTAAGTTGCGTATTTTGGAAATTTGCTCAATTATAGAATCAACTCCAATGGTATAATAATCTTTTTGTGAATTGCCTATTTGTTCTAGCCTATCAACAATATTTCTATATTGTTTATCTGTATAATAATAGCGCGGGTAATTTGTCGGCTTCGGTAATTTAACTTGCAGTTTGGAAAGTAGTTCAATATTTTTATTTGTTTTATCACCTAAATTTTTTTCAATTCTAGATGCAATATTTCTAAAAATATTTTCTATTTCATCGAACGAAATTGGTTCTGAGATAGTAAGATCAAAAGGTTGGTTATTATTTTTTTTTTGTGAAAAGAGGAGAAGTGGGGCAAATAGTAATAAGACTACAATAGAGTAACCCTTCATAAAAAATGTGTATTTTATATTAAAGGGTCCTAATGATTGGGAATTTAATTCCTAATCAAATCCCTTACTAAAAAACTCTTTTAAAGAAACGTCCAATAACTTGCAAATTTTTATTAAGGTAGAAGAATACATATCCAGTCCTTGTTCATACCTGCCCCATTGCACTCTATGTACATCGTGTTCATTTGCAAAGGTCTCATATGATGTATAACCTAGCCCTTTCCGCAATTCTTTAATACGATTTCCAATCTGTTTTAGTTCAATATCGGCCTTCAATGACTTTAAAGATGCGGACTCTTTCTTTCGTGCCATAAAGTAAAGTAAAAGAACCCCCAGCGTATAGTAAACCCCTATACAATAGGTAAATTGTATAGTATGGATACTATATAGTATCTTTTTATTGAAATATTTACTATGTTTGTCCTCTAACAAAATTCAATCACTCACAAAAATGTACTTGTATGAAGATTCAAATAGTCTTATCCTGTGGATTGCTGCTCTTCGCGTCTTTGCAGCTTGCCGGATGTAAAGCATACCTCGAAGCATTACAAAATGCCCAAAGTGCACCCAAGCAAGCGGAAACTCCAGTAGACTGCCCGGATGTAGAATTATTAGGACTTTCAGACAAAGGGCTTTTAGATGCCCATGTGTATTGTGCCAAGATTCGGAACAAGGCATCATATACAAAAAGCGTTACAGTTGAATGGGTGGATATGTATGGTCAAACGAAAAACTCATCCTTTAATGTTCCGGCTGGGCAAATCATTGAAGGGCGGCTGTCTGCCAATAATGGAATTGAGAGGAAACCGCAGAATCTCCGTATAAGCGCATGCTATTAATTGTGGAACTAAAAAGAATTGCCCCGAAGAACGGTTATCTCAACACAGAAATGAAACTACAATATAATTACAGGTTTTCGCCTATAGAAATGTTTAAAGAATGCAGGTAAGTTTATAGCACAAACAGCAAGTCCCCCCATTTATATGGGGAGTAGAAATAAAAGCGTCGGAAACGCTTCATTACGTGAAAAATACCCTTGTTAGGTGATTTTAATATTGGTAGCTTTATATTATGAATTTCTTAACCACTATACTTTGAGATATAAATAGCCGTCTTTTACGCTAGGATGAGATGAGAACTATTGCCCCCATATTGTTTTTTCTTTTCGCTTTTGGAAGTGCCTTTTCACAGCAAGCAATAAAAGTGCTTTCTATGAAAGGATATGGTGGTGATGGCGACGATAAGATGAATATTGAAACATATAAGGCTTCTGACGGAGGATTCTTAATTAGCCTAATCTCATCCTCAGATTCAGGAACCGGCAATATTGATACGCTATGTTCAAAACAAGGTGGAATATTTTTAAAATATACTAGCGACGGGTCTACGCTTCAATGGGACAAGTCGCCCGAGCCAACCTTCTTATTTCCTACTGCTGATAACAATTTTATTGTTGCAAACAGTTATGGGTTCCCTTGGGGGTTTTACGTTAAAAAGATAACTCCGGCAGGTACCGTATTATGGAGCAAAGATTTTGGCAGAGTTAGCGGGGTACTACTTGAAAATATTATGCCGACAAATGACGGAGGATACATTATTGTTTCGTTGGCAAATAATACTGATACGGATGTTACAAGCCATTATGGAAGCAGTTTATCAGAAGATATCTGGGCCCTTAAGATTGACAGCACAGGCCAAAAAAAATGGAGCCGAGTGATTGGCGGCACAGGTGACGAATGGGTTTCAAATGTTGTGCCTGGACCCAATGGCGGTTGCTATATCGTGGGGGAAACTGAATCAAATGATTATGATTGCACTGGGAACCACGGCAATACGGATGCATATATTGCTCGACTAGACAGTAATGGAAATATTCTATGGCATAAAGACCTCGGAGGATCTGATGCGGATGGGTATCATGGTCAAGGAATCACGAACAGAAAAGGAGGGATAATTTTTGCAACAGACACACGATCTTCGGATGGCGATATCCACCATTATGCCGGCAATGGAAATTCTGAATTTTGGACCGTAGACCTTGACAGTAACAGCAATATTATTTGGGAAAATTGTTTTGGCGATTCAAGCGATGCAATACCTGAATCAATTTGCAAGGCAACTGATGGCAGTTTGTGGATAGCAGGCAGCAGTACGATTACGTCAGGCGAAGTAGATATGTCATTTGGCAAGGGTGATGCTTGGGTCGTTCATGCTGACAGCATGGGGCAATTTATAGATGCTAAAGTATTCGGCACTCATCAAACTGATGGCGCGCAAATAGTATATCCATTAGAAAATGGGCTGGTGCTAGTCGGAGGGTACTATGATACGGCTTCAATAAATGGCGAAGATTTGCCTACGACCTGGTATGGCGGTAGTGACATTTTCTTAACAGTATTAGCATCTTGGCCCGTTGATGTACCGAAAATTTCACAAAATCCGAATACCATAGCAATTTACCCTAATCCTGCATCGTCGGAAATAATTGTGAATACAGAAAAAGTAAAAGAATCTGTAAGTGTTTCAATAAATAATATTCTGGGCAAACAATTTTTTTGCAGCAAAAATTTCGGCAAAAATGAATTGCGAGTAGAAACGAGTACGTGGCCGAGAGGGATTTATATCGTAGAAGTGAATGGAAATAATGAATTCAAAAGCATGACGAAAGTTGTGCTTCAATAATATAAATTGAATTTTTAAAACCGAATTCTATGAATAAAATAATCAAAGCATGTGCCATGCTCATGTTTGGCAGCAGTACTCTTTTCGGACAAACCGCGTTACGGTTCAATTATACAGCTCCTAGTTTCTATAATGGTCGAGACTCAATTTTAAAAGTTATAAAGAGTTATGACTCTGACACTTCCGAGGGAGGAAATTTAAATGATTTTGTCAGATGGAGCGAATTTGCTTCAAATAGACTGGTCACAGACGGCTCCTCTGGAAGTGATATGTTTCAAACTGCGGCAAAAGCATATTTTTCTTATGCAAAGGGGTTAAGTACATTATGCAGTGGAACTTCTGGGTATACAGGTAACTGGAACTGCATCGGCCCCTTTAATAGTTACTATGGTGATTATGACCAACAAGGAAGGGTAGATTGTATTTGGGTTGACCCAGTTGATACAAATCATATTCTTGTAGGAAGCAATGCAGGAGGCCTTTGGGAATCAAATTCGGGCGGTTTGCATTGGCATAATATTTCCGACGCATCAAATGGTCTTATTCCAGGAACAATGGGAATCCAGAGTTTTGCCGTAAATCCTTTAAATAAGAATATCATTTACGTTTCAATGTCTACGACAGGCGCAGCCCATACTGGCGGACCATACAATTTGGGATTAGCCTATACAATGGATCACGGACTGCACTGGTATTATGATAGCTCATTTATTTCGGCAACAGGAACAACAGCATATGGTACAGGAATTATTAAGGTCGCGTATATGCCGGGAACACAGAAATTGTTTGCTATTCTCAATGGATATGTGGACAATATTGTTCAACCGTATGTTATGTATAAAGCGGATACTACTAGTGGATGGGACAACGTGGCGTATTCCTATGCAAGCGATCTCTATTCTGACACCTTCCAAGTTTCAGATATGGAATTTAGTAAGGCAACCTCAGGCAAAGTAATAATCCCTGCGTTTACAAATTCTGGAATTTTGAAACTTGAAATATTCAATACTTCAACTTTGTCTTGGACAAGTTATACGTTGTCCGCACCCTCAGGTTATTTTACAGGACGACTGTGGTATAAAATTCATGGTAGTTCCACTGACAGCATTCTAAAATTTACAACAACTGCTGACCTTTCTATTTCAGGAGGAGATACCGCGTTTATGCTTCTGAGTGTTCTCCAGTCATCGGATACCTCCAATCAAAGCATATTAGTAACCAAACCACTAAGTAGCAGCCCGCTAACCTTAGTGAGTAATGTTTCAAGTATTGGCAGCCTTCAGTTTATCGAAGTATCACCTTCAAATTCTAATATAATCTACGCCAATGTGCATGACAACTCTAACAATTTCATGATGTCTACAAATGGAGGAACATCGTTTTCCTATTTGCCAACATATAGTCATGCTGATGGGCGGTTCATAAATATTTACAGTTCAACAAATACAAGCAACGGAATAAACGACGTAGTGTACGGGTGTACAGATGGAGGGATTAGCAAAAAACGCTATGGAAGCAGTAATTTTATAAGTATCACCGGAGATAGTTTGGCAATAACACAATTTTATGGTGTAGATAATACTGAGGCAAATGAGAATATGGTGGTTGGTGGGGCGCAGGACAATGGAGGTTTTGTTTATGATAAAACCACACCACCATATTGGGGTATTTTTGCTCCACTTAGTGATGGTTATTATGTAAAGATTGCCAAGAATGGTTCCTCCACTGCAGTTGTAGAAAACGACTACCCTTATATGGCAACTAACGTTTTATCACCATCCTGGAACTTCGGCGATCCATATGATGATTGTGTAAGAGGTATACGTGGTTGGGAATTTAATGATTGCAATAATATTTTCAGAACTCTACTTTTTGACAATAACAATAATTTTTATTTGGGGCAGAAGCAGGTCTGGGAAGAAGCACCGGGAGATGCAAACTACCACAGAGCCTTTCATGCAGACCCGCTAGAAGGATTAGTACCGACTAAGGTGCGCGACTTAGTTATTTCCGAAACTGATACCAATAAGGTCTACATTGCATTTCACGATATTGCCTACGCTGATCCGACTGGGTCGCCAACAAATGTTCATGCGAAACTTTTCTACTCGACAAATGCTAGAAATTCATCTCCGACATGGAATAATATTACTCCATCGCCTGTAGGATATTTTCGAATCAATGACATTGAAACTGACCCAAATAACATTAACAGGATTTGGCTAGCGTATGGTGACATTTCGTATGGAAATATAAATACTCCATTAGATAGCATGAGTATCAGGGTTTATTACTCTGACGACCACGGCATAGATTGGCATGATGTATCTCATGGTCTACCTAACTTGCCAATAAATAAAATCCTCTATCAGCATGGGAGCAAGGATATTTTGTATGCCGCAACGGACGTAGGGGTTTTTAGATGTGATTTTAGCTCTTTCGATTCATCCCAAGTTGATGGAATCAGAGGTGGAAATACCTCTGTGAATTGGACATGTTTCAATAATGGTTTGCCTGCATGCATTGTTAATGATATGGAGTTTAATTACTGCTCCAACAAATTAAGGATTGCCACACTAGGAAGGGGCATGTGGGAAACTGCAATTGACGATGGCACGAAGCATTATCCTACACCCGGGTTCGCAAAGACAATAAATGCTGGTGGGGTTACAACTTGGGCTCAAGATCAATGGCTTGATGGAAGTATATTAATTACAGGCAACAGCACTCTGGCAATATCTTCGTCAACTATACATATGCCAAAAAATGCAAGAATTGCTGTTGACAAGGGTTCTAAATTGATCGTTGACAACTCCACAATCACGAATGATTGCCAAAGTTGCTTTTGGCAAGGTATTGAAGCATGGGGTGATTCAACAAAACAGCAAAATGCTACAAATCAGGCTACCGTTATCATTAAGAACAATTCGTACATTTTAAATGCGAATGTGGGTGTTGCAAATTGGGATTTGACAGACAGTCCAACCAGAGCACAAGCGTGTGGTGGTATTATTCAATGCACGCAATCCAACTTCATAGACAACCATATGGCAGGGTGGTTCAATCCGTATCAGAATAAATCGCCCCTCTCTTCACACATGCCGCTGCGAGATCAAAGCTTTTTCGCAGAATGCACTTTTAGCATTGATGGAAACTATAAAGGCGGCACAGGATATCCATTTGCCGAACACCTGTATTTAAAAGGAGTAGATGGAATTGGAATTATGGGATGCAATTTTAGAAACGGCTTGCAATATGGCAGGGGTATCCGCGCCATCAATGCAGGCTTCTCCGTTAGCAATTATATTCCCCTCGGCATGTTATGCTCTCCGACGAGCTCAGTTACCTGCGGAAAGCGTTCAACGTTTGATGGGTTTAACAATGGAGTTGATATTGAAGGGATACTGGATAATGCTGGCCCGACTGCGAGCGTTGAAAACGCCATATTTGATACCTGCACCATTGGCGTGTATGTGTCAGCATATGACAACGTAAGCACGTACGGCAATACATTCAATATTGGCAACGGCCCGAATGAATACCAGGTAACAGGCGGCGGACCGTGTTATGAAAACATTGGCATCTATGAAAAGCAAAGCAAAGGATTCCATATTGAATTTAATACATTCCAAGGATGGGATACTTCGATTGCTACATACGGAACTCTTATTCAAAGCTCGTTTCCTGATAATGAATATAACGATCCTGCAACCGTACCACCGAATTATGTGAATCATAACAGCTTTGATTCGCTCACCTATGCCTGCTATGGACTCGACAAAAATGTCGTAGCCTATGTCGAGCCGGGAATAGAATATGCAGGGCTTGAATTTCTTTGCAACACTTATACCCATAACAAATGGGATATTTATTCCGGAACCACAAATACTACAAACCCTACTTTCTTCATAGGCGATCAAGGCAGTGGCTTGCTTGCAACGGGAAATGTGTTTGCATCCCCACCAGGCAAGATTAAAAACGAAAGCCCGAGCGAGATAGGCTACTACTATAACAATGGTACAGCGCCACCAGTGGCAACAGGTTCAATCTATTTTGATACGGGCGTACATAACGACTGCTCAAGCTACAACCCTGATATGGCAAATGGCGCTCATACCACTTCACTGCTTTCAACAAGTGGCTATTCTACAACACTTACAAATTTTTTAAACAATCATTTTTATTGGTCAAGTGCCAACGTCTCGCTCTTGGCACGGCTGGACGGTGGAAGCACGAGTGCGATGAAAACATACATTGACACCCGTACTGCAAATGATACTACTGTTTTGTTTGATACTCTCGTCTATTGCTCTCCATATTTGTCGCCAACAATACTCAAAGAGGTTGGCAAAAGGACTGCATTACCATACGCCAAATACTTGACAGTTCTTGAAGATAACCCTGAAATGCTGCGTCATCAGGATTTATTGGATTATATACACAATTCAATAACCATCCCCATAACTCAGAATGATATTGATACACTCGTGGTCAAATCGGAAAACAGTACCGCGCGTTCTGCCACAGACGACAGCATCCGGTATTATTCTTTGCAAACTTCCAAATACTATAGTTTGCTTTTAATAAACGACGGGCTTGATACAGGCTTCGCATACCCGTTTGTTGATACCAATGCCACAGCAGCTCAGATAGACACTACACGAGTATTTTTCTATCGAGACAGTTTGCCGTATGTACTCAATACTCTTACAGGCCTTTGGACAAAGTACGAGCTTGCTGGATTCTATTACCGCAAAGGTGACCTGTCGTCTGCTGCGACTTCCATTGACGATATAGGCAGCGGATTCAGCTTAACTTCTAGCGAAACGACTGAATACGACAATTTTAAAACACTGTGGGCGATCCTTGATACGCTTGCCATTCATAGTAAGGATATAAACGGATTGGATTCAACTAGCCTTGCTGAAATAGATACGCTTTCAGACCCGCTTTCAGCGTTTAGCCTTGTTGGCCCACTATCAGGCAACATTATAGCAGCGGATAAAATAGGCTCATTCCCTGGTGGCCCTATATCGGGACCACCTCCGGCTCCGATAAGCGCTCCATGTCCATATGATTTTAGTCCCAAACCTGCACGGCATATACAACCTCAACAACAGACTATTCCAAAATCAGGATTGAATGTAGTTCGAGCATATCCTAACCCTGCTCGTAGCCTAGTGAACTTTGATTACTATTTCGGAAACACCAAAGGCACGGTGTATCTGGAAATAACGGACATGGTTGGATCATTGATAACCCGATATGTGTTTGCCAACACACAAGGGCAAGTAGCGTGGAGCACCGATGGTGTGCCGGATGGTATATATATTTATCGGGTCCATGATGCGTCAAACGTTGTTTCGGTTGGTAAAATATCGATAGTCAAATAAGGCTTCTCCAAGCGCTCACCTAGTGTGGGCGTTTGGATTTTCAATAACGCTCGAAAGTGAATTTTAAATTACATTTAAAAAGGAAAAAATTATGATAAAATCAATTTATGCTTTGGTGTGCATTACAACACTTTTAGTAAGTACACAAGATTTATTTGCTCAAAGAGTTCCAAAGCCTGTGACCCAGACAACAACCATGTATTTTACAGGACAAATGAGTCAAGAAAATATTGGTTTTCTTTTCCCTCCAAAATATAATTTACCTGATGGAAAATTAACCCCAAAGCAAATATGTGGTAGAGATAGGTGTTTACTCTCAGTTGCTGGAAGGGAAGAACATTATTATCATCGTGCATACTCACCTCCTGTAAATGATAATTCAACTTTATTGGATATTGCATTTGGATTAATAGGTCATTTAGTTCCGGTTGATCAACCAGATTGGCCTTACCCGTATAGTTGCTCAAATGGTTCAACATCACCTTTTCTAAAAGAAGATATTACTCCAAAAGGTAGTGCAACTGGCCATAAAATCGACTATAAAAAAACCGAACAGCTACAGTTAAATGTCACAGCAGCGGTCAAAGCAAATTTAGAAGAAATAGCTCCACTAATTAAAGATAATAAGTTATTAGACTCTTTAAAGGTGGAACTAACCGCAGCCTATACCAAAATAAGCGGCAAAACTTTGACTATTACTGGCAATTACTCAGAATGGCAATTAAGTAATCCAACAATTAATAAAATTACCAAAGGAACTGATTATATAGAATGCAAAAAATATATCGCAGATCATGGTATGAGGATTATAGTTGCAGTCGGTATAATAAACTATTCAATTACGAAAGCTGAAACTAATCTTGAAGATTTAACTTCTTCCATTCAAGCTAAACTAGACGCACACAAGATTCCCATTAGCATAGGTGTTTCATTTAAAAAGCAAGTAAGCTCATCATTAAACTCATCAACTGCAGAAGGATATCAAGTAATATCTACTAACACTTTAGGCGCAAAAGATTTGAATATAGCTAATAAATAGATTGTCTGCGACTCTTTTTTCAAACTTAGCTTCGATAATCGGGGGCGGTCATTGGTGAAAATGCAGTTGCAAATCATATTTTGTAGGTTGCGAAATATAAAAGGGACTCACTGTACATGAATCCCTTTTCACCTTGTGTAAAACTTCATCACTTTTTCTTTCTTACTATTTTTTTCTTTTTAAGCATATTAGATAATAAATGTAGAAAGTATGCTAAAACTAATTCCGCAATTAAGAATGCAACCGCTCCCTTCGTAAACTTGATCCACTCAAGGTTTGTTGTAGGCATGTTTGACAATTTCGTAATTATATAGAAACCGAAAACAAGGGCTATTCCTAGCCAGCGTATGACTTGCTTATGAGTATATCCGAGAATCGCACCAAAGAAGTCTCCCAAATAATACATTCCAATCACAAACACATCGAGTTCTTCTTCCATGTCCGTCAATGAACAAACATCACAGATAATTCCGATAAGCAATAGAACAATTAAAATAACTAGGATTGGTTTCATACACTATAAAGCTGTATTGTTAACTTTTTATTAATAGTTATTTAATAATCTATTGGATTTCATTGCAGATCACTGATTTTCACCAGTTATGTGCTATTTCAAAGAACAAAAAAGTCGAATTCCGATGGCGAAACTCGACTCAAGACTGATGCAGATTTGCTAAAACGATATCCACACCATACCTTTACCAGCTAGTGTGCGCTATGCTACGCTAGGCATAAAGGACTTTAGTCGGGTACTTTTATGTTTTACTTTTCTTGGACCCCTGCATGCAACGCGGGGGTCTCTTTTTTTAGAGGTGACCCTCTGTGTACCTCCTTTTAATATCGTTTAGAATTAACATAAAATTCATCTTAAAACTATTGACAGATCAAATTGTGATATTAACTTTGACAACTGAATTTTAAACTAACCCATATTTCCTGCTCAATTCAGGTGAGGTTTACTATTCACCATAAACATCAACAAAGTTTACCTTCATTTATTACCCAAATATTACGGTAAGGTTACGTAATTGTGTTTTCTTGAGGGAACTCATTGAGTATCTATTTGTTTACATAGAAGAATTGAACAGAAACAGTAGTCCGGGTGGAGAGTTGATCCTTGTTAGGATTGGTAGAATTGAATCCTCAGCATTCTAGTCTCACAAAAAGGATATTGTGCAAATGAATACAAATTTTGGTTAAACTTGGTCAAAGAGAAATCGGAGCAAGTTATCACTCTACATAAATTGCCATACATTGATACCGGCAGATAGTATTAAATGTATATTTGTTTCTGTTTAACCTCTTATGCAATGAAGAGAATATTTAATGCCTTGTTTTTTTATTTTGTAGGTATTATTTCAAAAAATTCAACACTCGCAAATAAGACTTGGCATAAAATAGCGCGGAGTAATCCAGCACTTTATGTAATAAAAAAAGAACAAGATAATTATTTATTTAAAGTTAAGATCAATAATTTCAAGCCACAATTATTTTTTGTATTATTTGTAAATGTAGTCGGATTCTGTCTTTGCTTTATACCGGAAACAATCACAGAACACTATTTTCATTGGCTAACCATTGTGAAATTGCCCGAAAAGCAAGACGCGTATAGTCTAGTAAGTGAAACAATGGGTGCTGCAGCTCCTATCATAGGATTAAGTTTTGTTGTAATTGGGTTTTTATTTGAAACAGTACGCAATAAAACGCAACGGACATTTGAAGATTTGTTTCGGGCAACTCAGCTGTATTTTGTATTTGCTGTAACTGTTATAAACATGGTCGTGCTAATAATTCTCGACGCATATAAGTATTCAGTAGAACCTTATACGGCTGGTAACTTTGCCATTTTGGGTTGCCTTCTACTTATTGGAATAATGATGTCAATCAGTTACCTGTTTTATAAGGTAATAAAATTTTTCAGTCCTGAAAAGATAGCAGAGCTATCAAAGGGTCGTTTGTTAAAATCCGCGAAATATTTTCTACTGAATGAGCAATTCGTAAAAGAAAGTAAAATAGTGTTTAATGCAACTTTTGAGGAGTATGGTTTCTCAGAGCAACAATGGAGTTTTTTTGATGCGGCCCCAACTACCTTGGTAAGAGTGGGAAATACTGCAGATGTGATTTTAGTTGATGTATTTCTGCCGCTTTTAAATTTTTGGGTGCAGAGAATAAAAAAAAGAAGTAATTCTGGTTCCTTTTATTCACTCCACTGTCTGCAACACTTGGAGGAAGGCAAACCAGTATTTAGTTTTGCTGATGGCACTACAATAAA
Organism: Bacteroidota bacterium; assembly: GCA_013286485.1. Taxonomy (GTDB): domain Bacteria; phylum Bacteroidota; class Bacteroidia; order Chitinophagales; family Chitinophagaceae; genus JABDFN01. The sequence continues at coordinate 6,487 of JABDFN010000010.1, read as the reverse complement.
GCAATGGGAACAGAGATTGATTGCATTAACTTTCAATTTACGGCCAATTATGACTCAAGAAGATGAATTTATGGCGGAAAAACAGAAAATGGAAAATCGACTGAAAGTGGGTGCGGAGTTGGGGGATATCGAAATTTTGACTCAAACATTAACTGACATGAAGGACTTATACGAAATATTTTATAAAGGCATCAAATGATCCGTCCGATAAATAATAATACTTTAACTTCTGGCATAATTGCAAATTTTGACCGGACACTATACGATGCTTTTAATAGTGCGGTAAACAAGGGCAATACTCAAGCGTGGAAGGAAATTTTATCCTTTATTTTAACTCAGACCTCAGTTGCAATAGCGGAAAAATCTGATTTTGTTTTAGAAACATTAATCAATCTTCCTACTTTTTTATACACTACAAGTATAAAAAAAGAAGAAGTTGCAAATTATTTAGTTAATGCAGTTAGTGTGTATTATAAATCGATGTCTTTACATTTTAAGTCAGATAGCGGAAAATCTGAACTTATAGATAAGCATCCTTCAATCTTCTACAAGTTTTATGGAGGGGTCTTATCCTTTTATCATTACCTGATTTTTCACCAAGATCAACAAGTTTTGAGCCATGCATTAAATGAGTTTAATCAAATGAAAGAAGAAGAATATGATTATGAAACTAGAGAGCAAATAGTAAATTTGGTAAGCAGCGGAACTGAGGGGCAAAAGAAAGAAATTAGGGATAATGCAACAAGGAACCATATTTATGGGATTACACAGAGGAGAGCCGCTCTGGGATATTTCTCATGGATAGTATATCTGTATGCTCTGGATAAGATAGATAGACCTAAATTTCTTTTTTTAATAAGTAAAATTGACATCCATTACCAGTATTTTGAAGACCTTTTGGAAGATATTATCCAAATCCGAAAAAGAGAGGCGATTGACTACCTCGGCTTTTCATGGTGGGATCACACAGATCGTGAGTCTGGAATAGTGTACTCTCCACCAACTGTTTACGACTGGATATTATACGGAATGTGCTTCTTGCTTTTAAAGGGAGAAATGCCTTCTTTTTCTATAGAAGCTATTATTGATGACAGCGACTACATTTTTCTTTATGATTCGGTAAAAAGCTTATTGGAGTACTTCAAGAAAAATATAGAAAAATGGCAGAAGCCACTTGGGATAGCTGGTGTGGCTGACCTAACAAGTGAAGAAAGAACCAACCAGATAAATGAAGATTTGGAAGAGCGCACTCGTCGAATATTAAATGTATTCGAGCGATTAAAAATTCTGCATGATAAGTATGAAAGCAGTTTAATTGCATCCCAGCAATTGGATGTTAAACTTGTAAATGAATTTAAGCAGCGTTTGTTTGAAGCATGGAAAAGGCAATGTACTATCTTCGATTTGTTTTCCCACTTCCACAATCAGGATGTAGTTAATAATTCCGATGGTCTACCATATCTAGGTTCAAAAATTCTACTACAACGTTTTAAAATGATGTTCGTAGAAAATCATTATCAGCAAATCTACGGTAGTGCAGATTTAGGTTCTGATGTGGGTAGACGAACGGATGGGGCGTTTTTAGCTAAGGTATTCAATCAATATGCACCTGAATTACCCGTTTATGACAATATTATTTCCGGATTGGATGCATGTATAAAGACATTAACCGATAACAAAATTATTCCCGATTTAATTATTATTCCTCCTGAATTTATTTATCAAACGAATATTAGAGAGGTGCCTGACTTTGTTGAATATAGTGAGGCGAGTGATATTGGATCAATAGGGGCTTATAGGGGCATCCCAGTAATAACTTTCTATTCGAAAGTCTTAAGTAAACAAGTCATTGTAACTTCTTTTAAGCTCGCTTTTTCTTTGGATATATACGAGGATGAAAACTTCATAGATCGACGATTGCATATCCAAATAAAACAACTAACTGCTGCAGAAATCGATCAGGAATTTGAAAAAAATAAAGCAAATTGGAAAGTCGATGAAAAAGGCTTAGAACTAACTGATGAACAAGCCAAAATTAGGATATCAACATCTGTGAATCTTGAAATATGGTCGCGTGCAAGATTTAACATCCGAGATATAAATGCAATGTCGATTTTCAACTGCATCCAGCCTGTCGCACACACCCACACTGCCAGGTAAATAGGCATTCAACTTCCTCATTCAGCATAAAGAGCGCCAACCCAAACAACCCTTGCGCTATGTAATGGTTTAAAGGATCGCGCAAGAGATGTTTGTCCTATACGCCGAAAGCCTGCCTGTTGGCAGAACTTTCTTGCTAGAGGACACTTCGCGGCTTGTCACTCTTTCTGCAGTTCATTCGTCAGTTTCATTATAACCTTTTCAGGCCTGCAAAATCAGTGCATTCATTCGCTCATTTCATTTCGCTGCATTCCATTTACTCACTTTGCAGTCCTCCGGTTATTTCGTTTGTGCTCGCCTGCGTAACTCGCAGACAAGTGTTTGGCATGGTTTTGTGCTACCAAAAACACACGCCAAACATACCCGCCCTTTGTTTTCTAATGGAAAACGTTACAGGTCGGATCTTGCTCGTACTCGCAGTAGGCTCGCGGCACAGTGATTAAAACGAAAATGTTTCAATCACTTTTGGGCTATGTGGCTCAAGGCTGTTTTACCTTCAAAAAGAATAGCGTCTATGTATTCGTGCTAAACATTTGTATTTTTATTTGATGGATAATATTAATGCGGATAAGTTTTTAGAGTTACTAAATTCCGGAATAGAAAAAGTGGAAAATTACGTTGTCAATGGAGAATTAAACCTTGGCTTGATAATACAAGCTACAACTTTCCAACTAACAATAAATAAAGTTGATTTTATTAATGATGTTAAAGCAGAAAATTCAAATTTTGGCAACAAACTGATATTTACAAACTGTACTTTCCATTCAAAGTTTAAGATAGAAAAATCATATTTCTTTAGCTTAGATTTTAAAGAGAGCCTCTTTCGTCAGCCTTTTCTATTGTTAAGCTCAAAGTTTATAACCTGTAGTATTCAAAACGCAACATTTAATGCCGCTGCGAACATTGAAGATGTTACTGCAGATCATATTAGCTTATTTGATTTGGGAAAGCAAAATATTCTTATTGCCAATCCACACTTTACCGAAATGATGGTTTTTAGTTTAAAAGAGAAAGGAGAGATATTCATAGGTCCAGAAGGATATAAACCAAAATATGAACTTGATCCTTTTATTAAAATTCTCAAAATTGGTTGTGGTGATAATTTTAATTACTCAATTGTAATTAAAAAAATTACAATTCTCGTTCTAAAAATTGATGGCTTCAATGAAAGCGGCAAAATATTACTAAGTGATATAAGTGCAGAAAATGTCATAATCGAGAATTTTGTTAATAATGGGTATGTTGTAGCTAATAACATTTCATCTAAATCGAATAGTCAAATGTTAGCAGTACAAAACTCAAACCTAGGACGATTTGAAATTTACAATATCAACTTTGAACAATTTGATACTGTTAATATTATTGACTCATATATCGCGGATGTTGTTAGTTCAAATATTAAATGGTGCAAATCCAATGCCTTAACGAAAGTCTCTGGAAATGATCATCTAAATAGTCGTGAATCATTCAGACAACTAAAGAATATCATGATCAAAACTAACAATAAACCCGATGAGCTTCGGTTTTTTGGTTACGAAATGCGCGCCTATCACAATGAACTTAAAAAATCCAAAGGCAGAAGGGACGAAAAATTTATTTTATGGACAAACTATTATTCAAATCAATATGGTTTGTCGTGGATGTTACCATTAATCGAACTTTTGTTAATTAATCTCTTACTTTATACAGTCATCAAAATTAACCTTCATCAAACACATTTTAATCCAAATTTAATAATTAATGACGTAGTAGGATATTTAGAATTTATGAATCCTATTCACAAAACAAGCGAAGTTTTTTTTGAAAATAAATCTGCAATCGCTGAACTATTTGATATAGTTGATCGCCTGATAGGAGGTTTTTTACTTTTTCAATTTTTGAGAGCCTTTAGAAGATTAGTTAGAAAATAGGATCATGATTGGAACGAAGCAATCAGAAAACCTATAAGGGGTATTCAATGAATTTTTTCTACTGATGGAAGAAGTCTAATCAAAATGTAATATAGAAATTTTTGGCCTGTACCACAGCGAAGGTATGCACTTCGTCAATGCCTGCAAAGTCTGCGCTCCGTAATCTTCGCTTGCTTCCTGTTTTCCTGCAACAATCTCCATTTTCCGCTCCGGTGTTTTTAATACTACCTCCGCTCTCAAATAGTATTCTTTCGTAAAAACCTTGTCTGCCTTTCCGTGCGTTGCAGATCGTTGCTTATCACAGTCCATAAGGCTTTTTAAGCCGTATTGTGTAACAACTAAATCATAAAACAATGGAACGAATGAAAAAGCTGTCCCGCCTCATGCACATGAGCTGGGCAATTCAGAAAAGGAAAAATCTAACACGCTCACAGGCGCTCAGTACCGCATGGGCAATTCTCAACAACGAGGATATCACCGTGTTCTACCTCGTGAAGCGCTACAACGTTCACAACAAGCCTGTAAAGTGGCAAGACCTTAATCAAATGGCATTATTCACCCGTAACTAATTTTCTCATTTATAAAATCAACAGACATGGAAATCATCACAGGACGAGTAACAGGCGATGCAGAAGTAAAAAAGCTCAAAGACAACAGGAAGGTAGTATCCTTTGCAGTGGCAGTCAATGACTACTACAAGACAAAAGACGGCGAGAAGAAGAATGAGGTGCGCTACTTCTCATGCAGCTACTGGATTAGCACCAAGATTGCCGAGAGCCTCAAGAAAGGCAGTATCGTATCTCTCTTTGGCAAAGTGAACCTGAACATTTACAAAGGCGGAGACGGCGAAACACATGCGAACCTCACTTTTCACGTAAACAATGTAAAAATCATTACGCAGGGGAAGAACATAGCACCTGCGCTGGCTGTAGCAGGTGAAAGTGCGGACGACTTGCCGTTTTAATAAAAGAGCCGAGTTGTTCACAACTCGGCTCTTTTATAAACCCTATCACTATGAAAACTGTTTCTAAGATACTGCATTTTAGAATATGCAAGCCGCATCGCGGCTTCTTTTTCTTTGTCTGTCGCATCAAGAAAAAGAAGCAAAAAGAAAGTGCTGTGACTATCTATGAAAAATAATATACCCAACTAATACAAATACGAGCAGCACCAATATGAAAATAATAAGATCACGAGAATCAGAGCCTTCAGGCTTACTATCATGTGGATCTTTCAATGTATTATTTTTACTAAGCTGAAGTAATGAGATGGGGGTGCTTAGCTATAGAAATGTAAATTAGAGTAAATTAATCAATGCGGATAGCATAACTGTGGGTAGAATAAAAGCCTAACATAAAAATATTAGGCTTGGGGTTTTATAGTATGAACATTAATTAACTTCTTTCCCTTGCACCATGTCCTCTGGCTCATTTTTGACATTAAGAATGTAATCAGTGGCCCTTTGAGCTTGTCCGGCAGCGAAGAAGATAAGCCGCTTGTCATTCCTGAGCTTTGTAAGCCAGCCCTGGATATATGCCGTACTGTTATCAATCATGCCCGGTATTCCTGTTTTGTTCTGCAAATAGCAAGCGCCGATCTCTGCGACCAATTCTTCCTGGGAATAGGCTTCAACGGTTGGGAAGTCAGTGAGCGACTTTCTGTTTAATCGGCTTTGGTGCCCGGTGGAGTGTATGAGCTCGTGAAAGAGGGCAGAATAGTATGCCGCATCGCTTTCGAAGCTTGCCTGCTTGGGCATGTTGATATAATCCTTGATGGGGTGATAGTAGGCTTCCTGTTTTGTGTGCTTGATCTTGGGAGGCTTTGGCATGCACAGGACTATATCCTCGCAGGCTCGGATGGGTTCTGCGATCCTTGAAGGCTTCGGCAGATAGTCCTCCGGAATGTTCTCGCATTGGGCGATATTATACACGGAATAGTAGTGCAGGACGAATTTGGCTTTCTTATCCTGTGCACCGCTTGCATCCTCCAATTCCTTTTCGGCTTGGTTCCAGTAGACGATTGTATAACATTTTTCTCCAATTCTGATACTCGCTCCGATATCTCTTATCTGCTTGTATGTCAGGAACAGGTTATGCTCATGACCTCCGGACTGGAGTATCAGAACGTTAACGCCTCGGTATGGGCGTTTGCTAATGAGATTCTGCGGCGCTCCGCCGTCTTTCCACGGCTGGTGCCAGGGTACAGTGCCTTTTTCTAAGGCAGCAATGATCTTGTCTGTGACTTTTGCATACACATCAATTTGTGCGGCCAGTTCTTCAAGAGGCACATTTTTTGTTGGTAACATAGTTTTTGTTTTTTTGTTAAAGAATATTGATTCACAAACAGAGTAAACAAAAGGGGGCAGGCGGGATAGGCAGAAGAATTAGACTACATAGTCACATGCACAAAAACCCCCA
>JABDFN010000009.1 GCA_013286485.1 Bacteroidota bacterium | reverse complement strand
GGGCAGAGAAGCTTTAATGAAATTTGCTTAGGAGAAATATTATTCTTTTCACAATACCGTTTGGCCGTGTTTAATATTTTAACTTGATTATTAAACTTCCATAACGTGACTTGATCCTTTAACAATAAACCAGTTTCTTCTACTGCTGGCATTATCAATTTACCTAAAAAGCTTCTCGCCGCATCAATTCCTTTTTCTAATACCGAAGAGGTAATATCAATTTTCTTTTCCATTGTCATTCCTCCCATCTATTTATTAAGTGTTTAAGTAAACTTGCCTCATAACGATCACCCGTAGAAATAGATACTGAACCATCTCTATATGAAGATGAATACCACCACTTTTTATTTTCCTTTTTAATTAGCCTCTTCTTAAATTTTACCTTATCAAAATCAATCGGAAGTTCGTTTGATTTTGCTAAAACATACCAAACAGAGTATGCTTTTCCTTTTACAATAGTGTTCCAAAATCCTACTGCAACTCTATCCCAACCTATTGGCACTTCAAAATTATTATTCACAATTAAAAAACTAGTCGTCGAATTTCTGAAATTATTTTATCCTCCCGTTGATTATGATATGTAGGCAAGCCAATAATTTCAATTTTTTCACCATCTACTCTCACCGATACATCAGGTGCTGTATGAAAGGCATTTTTTGCAGTCCCCATAGTTGGAACTGATAATTTGAAAAAATTATCTTGGATTTTCATTAAAGAATAGTGCAATCGATCTACTTCAAAATTTCCAACGAGCTCCATATTATTTTGAATTTACTTTATTGTTTACAATATTCTTAACTTGTGTGACTAATGAAACCCACATTTCTTCTCTCTGCACTTCATTCAAAGCTAATATCGACTTCTTTGGATCATTTATTGCCTGATATACATTTATTTCTTTAAAATCGTCAAACATACACGGCTTTAATATTACACATAGGATTGTTGCGCCCTCTTCGTTTGCTTTTTTAAGTAGACGTGGCAACTCATTTGTTTTAATAAAATCAGAACAATAAAAATCTGCGCTTATCAACAAAATTGCAATTTCAGCGCCATTCATCGCTAACTCGATTTCCTCTTTCCATTTTTGGCCTGGTTCAATTCTGCTGTCATCCCAAAAATCAACAATATCTTCAAGAGATTTGAAATGTCGTTTCAAATCATCCAAGAATGACCTGTCTTTTTGTGAATAGCTAATAAAAACTTTAGTACGGCCACCTTTCATCGTTATTGAATTTGTTTGCACAATTTTAGGGAGCTCATTTATTTCCTGATCTATGAACATAAGCATCTTCCGTAAAACCGATAAATCATTATCTGGTGCTTCTTCTTCAAAATCTTTTATGTACTTAATAAGCCCTTTCTTTACCTGATCCAAAAAGATACTTTTTGATTCGACAGTATAATAGTTAAACAACTCAAGCCTTAACTCATTAATAAAGTTCTTATGCCCGCTAGCGATATAATAATTCGCTTCAATGTTATGTTGGTTAAATCTATCCGCTTCATCCCTAAGAAGTGCGTCTTGCGAGTAATGACTTGTACTCATAACTATTTCATTGTTATCCCCAACAACAGTATTGTTGCTTTGCAGAGAATGTATATTAATCTTAGACATCTTTTTCTCGTTTTAAAATTGAATTATTGTCACCAATAGTGGTATTCTCGCTCTCAATTTTTCCAATTGTCATTCGAGCCTCGATGTAACTATTGATTGGTCCCTGAACCACCACAAAAAGATTCAGTCGGTTTTCCTTTGAGGTTGTAACAGAATTGACAATAGCCCAAATTAATACAACCGCTAGCAAGATTAGAAATAATTGAAGTAACTGTTTGTTCATACATATTGAATTTTAGTGAAAAAATCACCTACCAGATAGCTGTACCCGGTAGATGTCTTATATATTATTAAGTTACTTTTTTTTGATAACCTTAATATGTTGCTTGATAGTAGTACTTGGGTGATCTTTCGCAAACCTTTCTTTTACGAATTCGCCCGTTTTAGCACTTCTATAAACTACTATTACCTTTTTAGAATTCTTTGACATTTCAAAAAATCTTACTTACTAATACAAATTTCCGATATAAATGACATAATAATCAATTAGTTATTAACACTTGTGGATAAGAATTTTGTAATTGGGGGTGTGAAATCAAGTTACACACCTTCCTTCTGAAAAGGAGGATATGCAACTGCCTTGCCGTTTAATTTATCTTAGACAACCATTCATCGGTAGTTGCAACCTCGCCAGAAAAAGGGAACACCTTTTTGACCAAGAAATCATGAACTTCCTGTTCTGGGTCAGCACAGGCATCGGAAAGGACGGTCACATGGTAGTCTTTATCAGCAGCTTCCCGCAAAGTACTCAATACCACTCCCGTTGATGAAAAACCAGATAAAACCAGAGATTCTGCTTTATGAGCCCGAAGAATAATTTCAAGATCACTACCTGCAAATGCGCTTACTCTTTTTTTGCTGACAATAATATCAGTTGGAAGTGGTTCTATTGCCGTATGTACAGCAGTCCCTTCGTGCGCAGGGGTAAACATCAGCTTGCTATTTTTTATTTGGCCGAAACGCTGGTGTTCGGAATGGATTTCCGGATGTCCATCGCGGAACGAAAGTGTTACGTACACTACCGTCACCCCTGCTTCACGGGCCCCGGCGATTGCTTTCTCAATTTTATTCAATAAAGGCTCTGAGTCAAGCAAGTAGCTCATCATAAGATTTTGAATGTCCATCACGAGGAGGACTGTCTTGCTGTTTTTTGGATTCATGTTCATAATTTTCAAATTAAATGGTTACTTCAAAATCAACTTGTACTTTCCGTTTTTTAAAAAATAAGGGCAGAAGGAACAGGACTATAAGTCCACATGCGATGAGTGAAAACAGTGCCAGAGAATGTAAGCCTGTATCAGTCGCTCCCGATTTGAACTGATGCTTGAGGCTGGAACCTGCGAGAATAGCCCCGATATAACCAACCGTTCTAAACAGACCAAAACAGACACCTAGCTGATCATCCGGTGCCTCAGCATACAAAGTGGCTTGATTGGCAACGGTCAGAATACCTAAAGCAGCTCCAATGAGAACAGTTATACCAACAATAAAATACACTGGTGATACTGTGTTGAGCATAAAAATACCAATAGTTGCTATGGTTATACAGCTAACACCCGCCGTAAGCAATACTTTATAATTTTTGTTACCAGCAATTGCCAGACTCAGGCTCATCGCGATAAGTGAAAAAGGCAACATGATCAGGCCGACTTTCGACGGGCTTATATGTTTGGATTGTTCCATCCATTGCGGCAAGCCGTAAAGCACAAGGTATATGATGAAGTTAATTCCAATCTGGCGGAGAAAAGTAGTATTTAAAAGCATGTTGAGACTCAACACCTTTATATTAATAAAAGGATTGGAGTGTTTAAGCTCAACAATAATTAGAGCAATCAAAAACATAATGGCTACAGCTATCTTAAGAAACAAGTATGGTGGATAGAGCAGTACCATCAGAAAAGCAAACAGGAAACAACTGAAGAGTACAAGACCTAATGGATCTAAATCTTTAAAAAATTGAAGAGCAGTTTTATTTCGTTGTGTATTTTCTATTTTGGTATGACTTTTCTTTCTGATAGAAAGCAACAGTCCGATTAGCACCAGCGGAATATTGATAAAAAAGATACCTTTCCATCCGAAACTTTCCAATAAAGTACCGCCCAGAAACGGCCCAAATACAAGCGATACTTGCCCCGCAATGGCAATAATGCTTAAAATAATTCCTGGTACTTCCATTTTTAACGCTTTATATCGTTGCCTGATCAGGGTAATAGACGATGGATATGCTGCTGAACTGCCCAAGCCTAGTAGTATGCGTGAAACAATCAGCCAGTTAAAGTTTGTGGCGTATACCCCGACAATACCTGACAAAAGGATCAGAAGAAAACCTATCAAGTTGATGCGCCCCGGATTGAATACATCGCAAAGCCGCCCCATCAGAGGCTGACCTATAGCGGAGGTGAAATAGAGAGGAACAATTAATAAAGCTCCCGCACCAGGCTCTTGCTTGAACGCCATAACGATGGTGAGCACTGCCGTAGCCAGCATGGTAGAATTTAAAGGGTTCAACATATTGCCAAGCACCAATGGTGCAAGAAATTTTGTACGACCCTTATCATTATTGTTTTTCATTTACTAAAATAGAGCTTTGCAAAGTTACTTTGATATTTTTAATTATCAAAGTAACTTTGGTAATTCTTTCTTACTTTTACAGCAATATTATAAAAGATGGTAACTGAACAAGATAAAGTTTTAGCACACCTCATACGTGACTTGATTACCCGTATGAACCGTAGACTGAGAAAACAAATCAGCAATCCGGAACAGCTTTCTATCTCTGAGCTAAACGTAATTCAATTATTGGTAGAGCATCACAAACTGCTTCCATCTAAACTTTGTTCTAAGCTTAATTTATCCTCTCAATACGTATCTCAGGTGCTTAACAAACTGACGGAGTTAGGATATATTTCTCGAAAAATGGCACCCACTGATAAAAGGAAATCTTACGCAATCATTACATCAAAGGGCCGCAAATGGCTTACAAATAGCCGTGAAGAACGTGAGCAGTGGCTAGCTGTTGCTATCTCAAAGCAATATTCACTAGCAGATAAAATCCTTATTCAAAAAGTATTTGAATTATTAGCAGTTCTACCAGAATTATAGATTTTTTTTCAACTATAGTAGTACAAATACAACTTAACAAGTTTGCTTTTTACGAGGGTGGCAGTTTTGTGGTGCACAATATCCTTTTCACGACACTTTTGGTTTATACATAGAAATCTGCGGTGGGGTGTCTTTTAGAGCGAAGCGGAGAAAGCAGTTATTAGAGATGTGCGATAGCACACCTAATAAATTTCTACAAAATATATCGTAGAGTGATTAATTGTGAATTGTCGGGATCGCGTTTTATTCAGGTAATGATAGCTGAACTGCGTCTTTTATTTCTTCCTCACCATTGGTATCTGCAAATTGGTTGGTCTGTTCTCTTCTTTGTCGAAGCCTCTGCCGTCAACATTACGCGCACCCCAGAACATCATATCGTTGAATAGATATACCAAATCACACTCAGAGAAAATCTGGCCTTCTGTAAGCCCGAAAGGCGGGAATGCCTTCTTGAGTATGCTTTGTTCCTCGCCTAATTCCCATTTATTAAATCCTTTTGTGAGCTGGTTCATAGCATCGGCAAATGCAGGAAACAGCGGAGTTACTTTATATGCTTCATCGGCGATGAAATCAACTTTCTGAGCGCCGGTTGCAATCGGATGATCGCCCTTCCATTCCATGCGTCCGCGTATGAGCATCTTCACGAGGGCTACTTTGCCAAAAGGATCGGCGTAGTTTGTTACAACAAGTTCAAACTTATCGCCTGTCATGTACTTAAACTCCCGGCTGAGATAAAAAGGCTTGATACTACCGTCGGCGTTCTTAATGGAACTTGGACGGACTTCGGGAGCGATGCTAATCCATTCTCCTAAAATGGATTGTTTCATTTGTTCTACTGTCATATTTATTCTACTTATTGGCAAAGCTATTACATTTGTCTTAACCAGGTAAGTAATCAAGTTTGGTCTCTCAATTAGTCATTTCTTCTTCTTTAATAGCTATGCCCTGAACCAGCCACCCAACAAACGATAAAGCAACGATTGTAAAAGCAATCAATGGAAACCAAAATGAAAAGATAAATGCGAACGCGTATAAAAAAAATATATAACGCGAATATGCGGCTTGCTTTTTTGCTTTATTAATATTCACACTTGGCTTTACTAATAGTTCCGAATATAAATAGATATGCTGTATTAAATTCCAAGCTATATTATTCAGCAAGATTACCGCACAATATAATGTAATGGCAGGCTGGGCTAAATCACTGTTAGCACTGTTAAGGTATTCAGCCACCGCAGCGGTAATGAACGGTACTAAAACAACGGTCAACATTAACAATCCATTGGCATAGGTAAATTTTGGAGATGACTTGCCAATTAATTTAAGGGTATGCCAATGACCTACCCATGTTACTAAAAGAACAATAAAACTAAGCAAAAATGCAAGCCATGAGGGTAGCTCGCGAGCAAAAGCCGCCCATAATTCCGCTTTTGTATGCACCATGCTGACAGGCGGTACTTTGATCTCAAGAATTAACAACGTAATTGCAATTGCAAATATTCCGTCACAAAATGCTTCTAATCGGGTGTTGGGGTTTCTTTCTGTCATATTCACAGTGTCTCATTTTGCAAGCCCATTACGATTTTTCCATCCCATTCCCCACCGGAAGGGACAGAGGCATGTTGATGCACCAATAGCCATTCGTTATTGTCCGATTTACTAAAACAATCTGTTTGGCGAACCAGAAGCGTTTTGGCAATATCATTTTTGAATATTATATCTACTTTTTGAATTGTGCATACAATTCCCATATCACCGCTTAGTATTGTTTCACTTTCAAGGATCGACACATTGCAGGACTTAAAACTATTGAAAACGCTGTCAAACATTTTAATGGCAGGTTGAACGCCTTTAGATGCAAAAGCCGGGATGTCAAACCATAGTGCGTCTGATGCCCAATGTTTAGTACTTGCTGCACCGGTCCTGGATTCTGCCATTTCTTTAACAATGGATAGGAGCGTTTCTTTATCCCGGTCGTTTGTTTTTTCCATTATTATTTGAATTTTATAGGTAAAGGTATTACGAAAGATTTAACGGTCAATTTTGTTTATATGGCTAACAAATTACTTAACTGTCATGCGAATTTTGTGATACTAAGGACCCCCTTTAAATTTGCCGCAAACCAATAAACTAAAGGTTGAACACCTCACCCAACTTTAAAATCTTTAACACGTTTTCGATTTTACCCTCAGCATTGAGCTTACTTAGTATTTGTTCAGGTTCTTCTAATGGCTCGTCTGATAAATCGAATGTGCCGTAGTGAAATGGTATGAATGTTTTTGCGCGTGTTGCATGGAATGCTTTCACAGCATCATACGGGTTTTGATGCATCGGCTCCATAAACCAGGCAGGGGCGTATGCACCTGTACCTATGAGAGCTACATTAATATTTTTAAAAAATTCTCCAATATCATTGAAGTGAGATCCATGGCCGGAGTCTCCGCTATAGTAGATGCGCTTTCCATCTTTCTCAATCATGAATGCGCCCCAGAGAGTAGTGTTCACATCAAAAAGAGTACGGTTCGCCCAGTGTCTTGACGGAAGGAACGTAATCTTTAGGCCGCTGTCAAGCTGATACTGTTGATACCACCCGGCAGTTTGTATTTTGTTGCTCGTCCATTTACTAATTAAATCATTCAGCTTTAGCCCGGTTAGTATCTCAGCGATGGGATTATTACGGGTTAACAACTTTATGCTTTCTTTATCACAGTGGTCGTAGTGCGCATGCGAAACCAATATATAATCAATATTCAGTAGTTTATCAGGAGCAACCGGCATGGCCGAATAGCGCGCGCCAACCTGCAGCTTACCATAAACAGGGTCTATGAGCATGCGAATACCTGACAATTGAATGAAAAAACTGGCATGGCCTAACCACACAATCTTGTCCGTCGAATCTGTCAGCCATTGATCATCTTTGATAACAGGTATTCGCCAGGTGTCATGCTTTTTTATTTCTTTCTGCGGATTACGGTGCATCGGGTATTTTAATACATTACCGTAATCAAGCTTCCACGGATACTCATGATTGATGAATAAACCATCTTCATCAAGTGGAGTACCTTTCCAACCAGGTTTAACAGTTGCAAGCGCCGGATTTGAAGTGTAGCCGGTAATCGTAGGTGTTTTCTTTTTAAAAAGCATAATTTTTCCTGTTAAAAGCAATCCGAACAACGCCAAACCTTTGTAGATGAATTTTCTCCTATTCATAGCTGGTCTTACCGTTTTTGCGCTTAGAATGTCAATGGCTACCTATTTTCTATCCAATCCACCATTAGCTTGCGCTCGGCAAAAAGCCATTTCCCGTTTTGTTTTACAAAGCGGTCATGATATTTAATATTGGCGATCATTAGTGTTTGAACCCCATCTTTGATGGTTTGGTGATGTGCAATGCAGTAGGCGATACCTGTTGCTGTGTCATCGTTCAGTTCCAGAACTGTGCTTTGACCGTTGAAGTGCATTGTAGCTCGATAAGTATTGAGATTATCAAAGACGGGAAAGAGGTCTGCTCTTTTATTGATGACTTGCGATGGTTCAGATGATTTAGCATCCATGAAAACAATGAAACGGGTATCTTCAGTAAAAAGAGCCATTTGTCCTTGTGCATCACGGGTATCGGCACAATAAGCGTATTGATCGACCAGGTTGCGGATAGCTAATCTATCGGCAGCTTCTTGCAGCTGTTGTTGGATTTCCATTTTAAGTTGATTTAAAAATTATTATTGAATGAGCATTTCAGCCGGAGTTATTCCAAATTTTTGTTTGAATGAAGTATAAAAATGTGAGAGGTCTTCAAAGCCTAAGTTGAGGTAAATGTCTTTGGGTTTTTTCTTTTTTTGTTTGATGAGATAATGAGCTTCCCTCAACCGTCTTTCCTGTAGCCATTTGCGCGGTGAGGTTTGAAAGGTTTTCACAAAATCGCGCTTAAACCCTGCTAAGCTTCTTCCGGTGAGCTTTGCAAAATTTTCTATCGGAACATTGTAATGATAGTTCTGCTGCATAAACTTTTCAATGTCTATTTTGTACGGTTCAGAAAAATCAAATAGAAAAGTTTTTAAAGATGGCTTTAAGTTTAACAGCAATTCTATGGCTTCGTTTATTTTAAGAGTAGCTAATTTTTTATTGATTTTTTTCGACTGCTCTACATAAGGCAATATGGATTGAAAATAGCTTTTTAGCAGCGCATCGGGTTTTAGCTGAAGATTATATTCGCCTTCATACTTTTTGTCGCTACTGATGTCGTTATCTAAGGCAAATTCCTGTAACGCGGAATTAGTAAGTATTACCGAAATGCTTTTATATACTTTATCTTCAGCGGGAATTTTTGTGGATTTAATTAATTGGTTTTTCCGGGCTAACAATAGTTGGTTTTTTCTGAGCACCAACTTACCGTTTTGATGATAGATATGCGTTTCGCCCGAAATTTGAAAAGCCAATGTGTAATATTGCACGAACTGTTCGTAGGCGCGTCGCTTCTCAAAGGAACAGGAATATACAAAGCTATCTTCTAATACCTGTGTGACAGGAATTACTTTGTCGGCCATTGTTTTACATCCAATAATTGTTGATGATAATTTGCGTTTCTGGCAGCAGTATTACTATCTATAAACATTAAACATGACATTAATACAATAATTGTGATACCAATTGCCCGCCACAGCGGTGTTGAAACAACAATGATCAATACTGCCGCGACGATGATGATGGCAGGAAGCACTTTGAAAACAATTGTTGCCAGATCCTGTTGCGATTTTGCAGTACGGGCTATTTCATTTTGGATAAATTCGTCAGGATTGTTTTTATAAGCCATTTCAAAACTCAAAATGCGCGGCTTGTTTGTGAAATATAAACCAGCAGCAATAGCTATCATCAACACGCCGGTAACCATTAACGGCCACACAAAAGCTTTTGCTGTAACAGTTTTGCCCAATTGCCAAAACCCAATAGCTACAAGGAAAAACAGCAAACTAAGCAGTGTTACCATTTTTGCAGAAAACACTTCCGCCTTTGCCCAATCGGTACTTAATCTTAAAATATCCACATCACTATAAATTTATTGTATTGCAAGGTAGGATATTTTTAAACGGCCCAATTTGCTGTATGGCTCAAATTTTATTTGCTGTGTGGCTCATTTGTTTATGCAGGCATGTTTCATCAGTAAGGTTCCAAATTCCATCTATTCTTTCAAAAAGTTTTTGAGAATCTGGTTTATATATAGAAGTCAGTAATTGAAGGTCAGTTATGTTGCTTAATCAAGGAACTGAGGCTGGTGGCCAATTTATCATTTTTAATTTCAGATAAAATAGAGTCCCAAAGTTTGATCCTTGAAGATAATGCGGTTTTTACTGCTTCGGTAGCTTCATTCCAGTACTGCCCATTGTCACCACATAATTGTTCGGTCATTTGATATGCTAAATGAAAGTGGTGCTCTCCATCAATTTCAATGTGGCGTTCTAAATAATATTGGAATATACTTGCTTTATCTGCCGTGTGTTTATTCAATTCCCTTACAAATGATATGAACATTCCCGGTATCAGATCCTCACGGCCAAACGTGAACACCGCAGCTTGAGTATGTGCTTTGCCGGTGGCTATCGTATCGAAAGTATTTTGAACAAAATCGAGAACCGGCTGTGATACGCTACAATTCCCCAGTGCTTCCTTTATGTTTTGATTGTTTCCCAATCCTTTAATAAGCTCATTGATAGCAGTTGTATCGCTACCCGCCTGAAGCATAGCGCTTAAATACAATTCAAAATGACTTGTTCTGTTGCCATTGTGGTCTATATCACTTTCTTCCCCTGTAACAATTTCGTTGATCAAATACCTGGTAGCGGCATTGCCTTTCGGTATCCATGGAATATCAATACAAGTAAGTTCTCGTTGGAGTGATTTTAATAGTGACATAAAATCCCATACAGCAAAGACATGATGCTCCATAAAAACATTCAAATCCTGCAATGAGTGTATATGGCTGTATAATGGATGGTTTATTAGTTGCTCCCGTAAAGGACTAATTTGTTTTTTTAATAGCTCTAATCTGTTGCCCATAAGAATTGGGCAAATGTAAGCAAATGGGAAAGAACCTCACTCCGATCTTTGATATAACTTAGTACGCCCAATTGGTTTGTCATTATGGATTCTAAATTGGATTCTAAGGCAATATTAATGGCGTGCACATCTCTATAGTTCGGTATATCTATCCCTGAATGGGATGATAACAAATCTAAACTATATGCTGTTTTCTAATCCTTTTTTCCGTTCTGCAAACATGTTACAGCCAGGAATGCCCCGGTGGCAAATGGGTATTAAAACAAGTTGCCTGTTCAAAATGTAATGGGAATGGGAAACAAAACTGTAATGTATGTAAAGCTAAAGGAACTGTAGATTGCTCTTATTGTAGTGGGTCCGGTACTTATGATAATAAAAAATGCTTCAACTATAATGGCTCGGGGCAAGTAAATTGTAATGTTTGTCGCGGGACGGAACTACCAGTTGTACCAGATGCGGTGGGTCTGGTCATGAGTGCACTAATAGTTTCGTATGCCCAGGTGAAACTTATTACGAATGTAGCCAGTAGTGCGCGTCCGTCGCACGGTAAAGGAGCCATCAGCCACAGAGCCCAAAAGTGATTGAAACATTTTCGTTTTAATCACTGTGCCGCGAGCCTTCCACGAGTACGAGCAAGATCCAACCTGTAACGTTTTCCATTAGAAAACAAAGGGCGGAAATGTTTGGCGTGTGTTTTTGGTAGCACAAAACCATGCCAAACACTTGTCGGCGAGTTACGCAGGCGAGCACAAACGAAACAGCCGGTAGACTGCATGAGTGGTAAAGGAATGAAGCGAATACTTGCAAGCACAGAGACTGCAACCGCTCATGCAGGATAACAGAGGCTGTAATGAAACTGACGAATGAACCGCAGAAAGAGTGCCAAGCCGTGAAGCGTCCTTAGCAAGAAAGCTCTGGCGAATGCCAGGCTTTCGGCGTACAGGACAAACATCTCTTGCGCCGGCATCTGATCTATTACATAGCGCAAGGGTTGTTTGGGTTGGCGTTCTTTATGCTGAAGAGGAAGTTGAATGCCTATTTACCTCTTAGTATTGCACCTGCAACAAGGTTAATGTGTTGTCAACAGGGGCAAGCTATCTATTTACCAGGGTTAAAGAGACCCATCCCCCTTTCTGGACAAAATATTGTCAATATTTACTTAGTCTCAATATCTATTATTTCTTGTCCTGGTTTTCCTAAATAGTGTTGCACAATTGGAATGTATGCGTCTGTCCCATTGTCGCAATTTGTAAAAATCACTAACCCCTCTTTTGATTTGGGCAGAATAAATGCGATAGTATGAACACCAATATCATCGCCTCCGTGTTCTAAGGCGTTTTCCCCATTGTTTACATTTTCAAGTACCAGCCAGCTTAGTCCGAAATATTTACGTGGTTTTAGTTGTACTTGTTCAGAGATCATTTGTTCGTATAAGTCTTTTTTCAAGCCTGCTCCATTCATTATATGCACCATAAATTTGCTGTAATCTTCAATAGTCGTCAGCAGATCATCAGCTGCATTGGCTGAGGTGTTTTTGTAGGTTTCGTATAGTGTGCCGTCTACTTTATACCATTTTGCAAATCTCGATTCATCCACAGTTTTGTCCCAATAAAAATGAGTGTCATTCATTTCAAGTGGGTCAAAGACCAATTCGCGCGCTAATTGGTCTAAAGGTTTTTTGAACTTATTTTCCAATGCTTTTCTCAAATACTCAAATCCTTCGCCTGAGTATTGATATTTTGTTCCTGGATCAAATTCAAAAACCAGTTTTCCATTTGGATTTTTTCCTCTCCAATTTGGAAGGCCTGATTGTTGACTTAAAATATATCTTGTTGTCAATTGTTTACTACGTGGATCGTTGGAAACATCAGGGTCTGTCCAGTATTTGTATATAGGTTCATCCAAACTCCATTTCCCATCGTTGATTAATATTAATGCGACCATTGCAGTAATTGGTTTTGTCAAGGATGCTACGTTAAATATCATGTTGTTTGGATTAGGTTCGCCTTTTTCATTCTTCCCATAAACAACTATCTCCTGAATCTTTCCATTACGTATGTAACCTATTCCCAATGCTGGAATTCGATTTTTCAGTAGCCATTTTTCAGTTTCTTTTCTATCTTTAAATAGAAGGCTGCCATTTATGCTGTCTGCAGTACGAGGTCCCTGATGGTTGTAACTGAATGCACGGCTTAATTTCCATTTACCATTTTCGAGTAGCCATACATGAGTAAATTTCGCTGTGCCGGTCAGGTATTCAGGCTTATCTTTTTCAATAGCATAAAATTTATGTTCCCCAGTTTGGATAGCACCATATAAAACACCATTTTTTTCTAAAGAATACACCTCTAATGTGCTTTCAATCAATTCTCTTCTCGGCTTATATGAAAGCTTACAAACCCCGTTTTTAATACTCTCGATAAATACTTGTTTTGAAAGTGAAGCTCCTGCTTCATCATGGTAAAATTCAAAATTATCGCTCACTAAATTTTCAAATTGTTTGATTTCACAATTATTAAATCCAACATTAAAAAGTAAACTGTCATTTGACTTTAATGTTCGGTACAATTGCGATGATTTATCAATTTGAGAGTATGATATAACGGAAATTAGAATTGAAATAAATGTAAAAAGTATCGTTTTCATTTTCCCCGCTTTTGAATTTTATAACTCTAGTATAAATATACTGCTCATTCAATGAGTAAATCTATCTATTTTAGTTACAAATAAATGTTACTCACCCTATTATGCAGTTTTAGATGCTACTTACTAACAAAAAGTTACAGCATCCTATAGAAATTTCGTAATCCTAAATAATTAATTGTAAAAAAATCAATAAATAAACTAAAAAGTTTGGTTTATACATAGAAATCTGCTGTGGGTGTATAAAAATCAAGGGAAAGTCATGTATTTAATATGCTATTCCGTAGTTTTGAATAAATATTAGTAACAATGAGAATGCTTGTATTCTTTTTATTGTTCATTTTATTTGGAAGCATATCGTCATGCAAGAAAGACAAAGCCACTGATTTTTATTTTCAAAACCAAGTTCCCATCCTTATTGATGGGGTTAACATCATGGGGTTCCCACCAACAGTCAGAGGCTCGATGATTGCGATAAAACGAAACTTCATATATATCAACGGTACTGACACTGTAATTTCGGGAGGCAGCGTTGGCGGCTATGCAATTTTTTTAAAAAATGAAGAAGGACAGACTGGTGCAGATGCGGGTACTGTTTCGTTAAATAATGTCTCTTTGGCAACGAATAACCCGGTTCCCGGCACTGCTTTATATTATTCCATTCAAAGCGGCGATTCAGTCTATTTTATACATCCCTATTTTCCGTTTGATGTAGATTCTGCTGCTCACTGGAATGTTACAGGCTCGAGTGAAATTCCGGCTATTGCGTATGATTACTCAGGTACTTTTCCTGAATACATTGGGAAGCTGCCTTTTACTATTACAAAAGCAAACGGTCTGACACTTACGTTTGATTCATCCACAGTTACCGGGGCGGATTCTGTCAACATAATAATCACCGATAGTATGCAGGAGCATATTTATAGTGTTTTTGTGAGTGCCACTGCGGGTACCGTTCATATCAGTTCTTCTGGTTTGGCAAATTTGTCGAATAAATACACCTATGACGATAATAGTGTCGGAGCCTGGCTAAAAATTTACTCATATAAATATACAGTTCAGACTTTAGGGACGAAACAGTTTGCATTCGTAAAAGAAAGAGAGATCTGGCAGGCTATCACTATTAATTGAAAGTTGCACGTTATATTATTCTTTCATGGTCTTATAAACTGTGCTTGCGCCGTTTTTGTCCATCAATTTGAGCAGGTACATTCCGGGGCTTAGCTGACCCATGTAAATTTTATTATCGCCCTGTTGTAATACTCCGTTTAGCAAGATTTTCCCGGCAATATCGCAAATGGTATAAGTATATTTTTCTGTCGTTGTGACGTACATATGATCAATTACTGGGTTAGGAAATATTTGTACGCCACTATTATTTACAGATGCCCCTGGAATATTCAAAGTACTTGGTAAATTTGTATAGTGGCTTTTTATGGTATTGCTATCCATGGCGTAATTGGAAATATGGATGATCACAACCGTGCCGCTTGTCTGCTCAGAATGGGTGTTGTCATCGTCATGGAAAAATATAAGTTTTTTATGGGCATCATATACATAGTAGCTGGCAGTATCGGTGTCTGACCTGAGATAATGATTGTTTACATAGGAGAACAAGGCTTTTGTTGACCCGTCCCTGGCCAATGCAATATATTCGTAGACGCTATCCTGAATGTAAGCGCTATCTGACCCGTTATGGGGATATAAATGCGTGCGCCCGGTTTGGTTATAAAAGCCATTGTCGCTGGTCGTGTCCTTGTAGTCTACCAGCTTTTTATAACCGCTTACGGTATCGAGCCTGACATACATTTCTATAGTATAGCTGCCGGATGAGAGAAAATTACTGATCGAGTCATTAAATATCAATCCGCAGCCGAAGCCAAAATGGTAAACATATCTGAAATGACCTAAAGCAGGGAAGGGTTCTGTTGTAAAGCTGCCTGCGCACATGGGTATAAGATCCGGGCCTGTGCCTGATGATTCCTTCAGGTTATTGATGAAATTATAACTGTACGTAGTCTGCGCAAGAGCAGTTGTTGAGAATATTGCTATAACAAACAATGCGAGTAATGGTTTTCTCATCTTAGTCTTTTTTATAAAATTATAAAAAAATGCAAGATTGTATTAAATGTTCTGGCGGAGAAATTTAATTAATTAAAAGATATGCCAGCTACTAATTTTTCATGCTTTTTCCCCAATGCGGTTAAGTAAATATACTTTTCTGAAAATGAATAATTGATAAGTCCTACGTCTTGTAAGCAATCCAGATATAAGGATAGCTTATTTAACGGCCCCCCGTTTCTTTTGCGATAGTCTCAAAGCAATCTATTTCTGCTAATTTCTTTTGGCTTTCACATAGATGTTTGACCACCAAGAATACTTTTTCTACGTCTTTCATAACTTTTGCTGCAAAAAGTGAGTAATCGTCAGTTATGTGACGGTTAAAGATACATTTTTTGAAAAAAATGCCAATGAAAAACTCGGCGGGGTTTTAGATTTAATAATAGGAAGCTCCCTTTGGCATTTTGTTCACTTTCATAGCCATCGCAATGCACCATATCCCGAATGGGAGTACAATTATTATTTCCCTTAGCGAAGAGCCCATAGACCACTCAAGACCAAACACCTCGAACGGGAAAGGGTTAATAAACCGTACTATGTGTACGATACCAAGCGTTAAATGGAAAATACCAGAAGTAAGAGCGGCAATAAATCTGACTTTCGTATAAGAAATGGCAATTAAATTCAAACAAATCAGAATTGAATATAACAGCATTGATAATAGACTATCTAAAATGCTGAAATGTAGATTCCCAACAATAAACGAACTACCTGTTTCGATTCTATAATAATGACAGGCCCAATGTGGCATCCAAGAACATGCGGCAATTCCAAAAAAAATTGCTATCAATTGATTTTTATTCATTTTTTACTATTCAAAAGTTGCAGATACTCCTTCTAAAAAGTATCTTCAATAATTGCTCAGCTAACGAAAGTCAACCTATTTGTGGTAAATTTACCGCTTAATTTTTTAGAGAATGAAGAAAGAATTTTACCCCTTTTCTACTGTACTTATGGAAATAGGAGAGAAAATCAGTGTACATAATAACCCGGGTACTATCGCGGCACGATTTGCATCAATCAATGAAATGGAAGCAATGGCTGCAAGGCCCCTAACACTCACTGAGAACATTGCGCATATGATGAGCAAGATTCAAAATCCGAGCGTAATGACAGCAATGGAATTAACGGCAAAAATGGGTATAACGGAAGGAAGCCCGTGGGAGGGTAAAGTTGGAGCTTTGGCATCAATTCCAGCATGGATAATGAACCTTAATAAGGTGACAGACGATTACCGAGCGATTTCTGTTTCAAATTTAATGATGAAAGATTATGCTTCGGCGATCTTAAATGTTCGCAGGTTTGAAAATACGCTAATTGACAAAGAGATTATTCGAATGGTTAAAATGAGCAGATTAGTTACTAATTATCTTAAAAGTACATTAGACGTTCCTGCCATAGAATATGATTTTTCGAAAGTTGATTTGACAGAAGATGGTGAAAAGAGCCAAAAACTTATTTTACCCAAAACAATCATACAAGGGGCCAAATCAATAAAGCAAATTATGCTTTCAATATACCTTAAGCACAAGCAACTTTTCGACTTGCACCATCGAAAATTCGAAGAACTGGTTGCTGAACTGCTTTTGTCTAAAGGCTATGAAGTGGAGTTGACAGCCCAAACACGAGACGGCGGAAAGGACATTATAGCAATAAAATCTGTTGACGGCTTTCCATTAAAATATCTTGTTGAATGCAAAAAATGGCAAAAAGATAGAGGGGTTGGAATAGAGGTTGTTCGATCACTGTGTGATACGGTTCGAGAAAACGGTGCAAATAAGGGAGTTATTTTTACAACCTCTTATTTTACTTCCGACGCGCGTAAGCGTCAGAAAGCCCAACCGTATCTGTTGGATTTAAAAGGACATGAAGATATTATGGGATGGGTTACAGACTACATTGTAAATAGATAACTAGAATTAACAGTCCAAGCCTTTCATTGCGCAAGGATTAATGCATTGAGCTTCATAATGGCCGGAATAGCTGTCCTCGACAAGAATCAGCAAAAAGTAGTCAGTCTAGAAACTGTAATCACCTTTTATCATTTGAAAAATAATTGTGAAAAATGATTACTGCTTCGCTAACGTCATACTTATTTTCCTGCCTTCCTTATCCATAAGTTGTAAAAGATAAGCCCCCAATCGCAGAAACTGGTAAACTAAAAAAATTACTATCTTTCGATCACTAATTTCTTTACAGATATATCGTTCTCTGATCTTAACATACAAAAATACATTCCCGGTTGGAACATATTTAGATCGATATTGTTTTTTGTAGCATTAAGTGTGGTATGCAATAAAAGTTTACCAGAAATGCTATAAATTAATAGTAGTGCATTTTTTGCTGTTGTTTCTATAGTGCATTGATCTTTTGCGGGGTTTGGATAGATATTAAATTTATCAGCGTTGGTTGGAACAATTGGTACATCAACATTTGCATTGAGTTTATATAATTCAAAACCAATACTTGTGTCATATTCATTGCTGAAGTATACTATAGAATCTACAATTGCAATTGGCGTAGCTACTTCACCGCAGGGTAAGGTGCTATCAGTATAATTTGCACCAGTCATATTTATGCGCTTTGTGCCTGCGGTAGTACCATCTGTCGCCCATAGGTCAGCCCTGTGGTTTATGGTGTCGTAGGCTTTAAAAAAAATGTATTTATCGGTTGCAGTTAAAAACATCGGGTAGGGAGCGAAGGTCGGTCCCGGATTATGTTTTGGAGAAAATTCTGCCAGCATTGTTGTGCCTGAGCTATCGCCCGTGCTTACCCATAATTGATTAACAGGAGGTCCATTATAACCGGCAAAAGAAAAGTAGAGTTTATTCTTAAAACTGGTTAAGAAAACATGCATAGTTGTTCCGCTGCTGGAGCATGGGAAATCAAATCCTGCTTTTATAGGTTTAGTACCTGCAGTTGTTCCGTCTGTACTCCATATTTGGTCCTCATTATATCCCGAAATAAAATTATAAGTGGACCCATAAAAATATAGTTTACCGCTGACTACTGCATAATCTGTTGTGTTCTCTAAATTATAACCTCCGCTTATAGCAATGGTACCGGTGGTTGTTCCATCACTTACATAAAATAATACTTGCGGCGGATGTAATGAAGAAACGCCGGAGCGTTTAGAGAAATAAGCTTTGTCCCCGGCTGAAATGAGGTTGTATATATAGGAAGTATCACTTTCGCCTGTTATCATATGTGTGCCCGTATCTGTACCATCCGATATCCATAACTGGGCTGTGGAATTATGGGTGCCTGGAATAAAAATCTTATTGTTAGCAGTAACAATGTTATCATAAATACCACTTGCGGCACCGCTATCAATATCCTTTACCATATAAGTGCCGGCTGATGTGCCATCACTTACCCATAATTCATTGCCATGCACACCGTCGTTGGCGCTGAAGTATACTTTGCCGTTCATGGTGATGAGACCGTATTGTATACCATAACCGGGACCGGGAAGAATATCTTTTACTATATAAGTGCCACTTACAGTGCCATCTGTTGCCCACAGCTCATCACCGTGAGTACTGTCTGCTGCCACGAAAAATAGCTTATTGTTAGTGCTAACAAAATTGATATAGTTGGGGACAAAATAAAATTCCTTGAGTAATTGAGTACCACCTGGAGTGCCATCTGTTATGTATAGAAGGTTATCATTGACCGTAAATACAAGCTTGCCCTGCAAAGGAGACATAATAGATAATCCAAAACTGGAACTGCCGGAACTGGGAGTAATGTTATCTACCAGTATGGGGCTTTGGGCGTAAGAAGCCGGTAGTAAAAAGAGAAATAAGGCCAGGGTGATGACAGATCTCATAAAAAGGGGTTTTATTAATATAGAAGACGTAGAAATATGATAAAACGCTAAAATGAATATATTATTGTTTTGTGCGGTGCCTGCCACGCAAAATGCAGTGGTTTTTCGCTCGTTTGAAAATTATAGACTGTCAACTTTAAGAAATTGGGGTAACAAGGCTTTATGTTTTTCAAAATCCCCATTATGTAAAAAGCCACTCTTACGAGTGGCTTAATATGGCGGATCCCGGCATCGAACCGAGACTATAAGTTTATTCAATCATTTTACCCTGCAAGTGAAAACAACGGCTAATCCGCCAACGATGCCAATTGGATCCACTACAACGTTCATTAAAATATGAACTACAGAAGTCAACGCTAGACCTATCGTAAGGTGCAATAACACAGCTTTCATTATTTCCATAAAATTAAATTTAGGATTAACAATTACATGACTGATTACCACCGTCATAACTTCCTTAAAAGGCAATAATGTAAAGAACCTACCTATAGCTTCCAGGTACAGTTGCGGGATCGTTATATTCGTTATCAGGAAATGAGTTTTGAATGAGTGCTCCATATGTTGCAATTGAGGTATCCCATCCCTGGAATGTATTAAATTCAATATGGAAACCCTTACTCTGTTTTTCATAAATCCCAATATTTTCATAACACGGTCCGCCGCCTGTTACCTGGTATTCATTCGGTCCGTTGCCAATATTGAATGTATTGCCGTAGGTGCTTACGTTGTCATATGCTGACACATACACTCCTATGGTGCAGGTATCAAATATGGCGTTTTCAACGCTCGCAGTCGGGCCAGCATTATCCAGTATCCCTTCAATATCAACTCCATTGTTAAACCCATCAAACGTTGAACGCTTTCCGCAGGTAACTGAGCTCGTCGGAGAGCATAACATGCCGAGGGGAATATAATTGCTAACGGAGAAGCCTGCATTGATGGCGCGGATACCCCTGCCATATTGCAAGCCGTTTCTAAAATTGCATCCCATAATTCCAATTCCATCTACTCCTTTTAAATACAGGTGTTCGGCAAATGGATATCCTGTGCCGCCTTTATAGTTTCCATCAATGCTAAAAGTGCATTCTGCGAAAAAGCTTTGATCTCGCAGCGGCATGTGTGAAGAGAGGGGCGATTTATTCTGATACGGATTGAACCACCCTGCCATATGGTTGTCTATGAAGCTTGTTTGGGTGCATTGAATGATACCGCCGCATGCTTGTGCTCTCGTAGGGCTATCTGTTAAATCCCAATTTGCAACACTTACATTCGCATTTAAAATGTACGAATTGTTCTTAATGATGACGGTCGCCTGATTTGTGGCATTTTGCTGTTTTGTTGAATCGCCCCAAGCCTCGATGCCCAGCCAAAAGCAATCTTGGCAGTTATTTGTGATTGTCGCGTTTGTTACAATTAGTTTTGCTCCCTTATCAACGGCGATTCTCGAATTCCTGGACATGTGGAGCGTGATGCCATCAATAGTCAGGGTTGCGCCTGATATAACTTCTATACTTCCGGTTTGGTACCTGTCTTGAGAATTCCAAGTTGCACTGCTTCCAATAATTGTAGCGAAACCGGGATCGGGGTAATGGATGGTGGTATCGTCAATTGGAGTTTCCCAAAGGCCGCGGCCAAATGTTACCGCTTGCAGTTTGCCTGCACAGTAGTTTATCTGCAAATCCATTATGATGCACAATGGAAGGCCATTGCCAAAACATTCCCACGTACTATTGTCCTTGTTCCATCTATAGACTCCAACATCAGTGCCAGCGAATAATACGTCGTTGCTGCCTCGCAAGTAAACAATTTTGTTGACTGGCAAAGCTGAAAACCCAGTAGAAACATCTGTCCATGTTGTGCCATAGTCATCGGAATACAATACTCTATGCATCATTGACGATGGGTTTGTTGTTATATAGCTATCGTCTACGTTTCCACCATAGCAGTAACGATGTTTGTATTTATTCCTGTTTATTTTTTTACGGGCATGCGCAAACCGGAAAATAAACTGAACACTATTGTTGTGTCGGTGCTATTGGTAGCTGCTACCAGCTTGCTTTTTTTGATGATGCGAGTAAAGCCATCATTACCGGTGCAGATGTATGCATACATTCAAAGTGAAGAAATCCTGAAAAATATGCAACATCACGTAAAGGAAACAGGCATAACAGAAGATCCTGTAGTTACTGATATTAACAATATTTGCGAGCAGCTAAAAGCTGCTATATTGAAAAATGACATAGGGCAAACAAGCATACCACCCAACTATGCCCAGACAAAATTTTTCATGTTTGAAAGGGATATGGATCTTCATAGTAATACTGAGGCCTATACATTGCTGATGCAGCTAAAGGAAAAGGTGAATAATTACAATACTTCAAATCAGGACAAAATACCTGTAAACCATTCTATACTTGATGCGGCACCTGATAAAATGGAGTTGTATACGAACTTTTCCGTACTAGGTACACTTACGCAAATGCAGATGTTTCTTGCCAATGAAGAAATGAATAAAGCGCATACCACTGTAGCTAAGAATTAAAGATTAATAAAAATGAAGCCGCAATTACAGCGGCTTTCATTTTATATAATTGGTTTATGTTTATTGGGTGCGAGCGCAAGGGATATTATCAGTTGTTTATGACCCTAAGGGGCAAGAACCTCGTGTTCTGGCATAAGCATAGCAGCTTTTATCTGAATTAGATCGTTACTTTACTAAGATAATTATTTGCATCAACACATTTGCCTTTTATTGTTCCTGCTAAAGTCAAAAGAGTTGATTAGTCTATTGAAATACTGATTTTAATGCAATCCTATCAAAAGAAAAGATTGCTTAAAATCAGGGGTGGTGGCAGAAAGGTGGCAGTTTTTATAGAACAAAAGTGAACAACATGAAACATGATAGCATATCGTATTCTTTTCT
This sequence comes from Bacteroidota bacterium, assembly GCA_013286485.1. GTDB lineage: Bacteria > Bacteroidota > Bacteroidia > Chitinophagales > Chitinophagaceae > JABDFN01. The sequence continues at coordinate 14,633 of JABDFN010000009.1, read as the reverse complement.
ATCGCTTGCCTGTATTCATTCTTATTTCTTTTCGACAAAACACATAACATATTTAGTGTTCCGTGTGCTCCCACACCCAATACTACAAAACCCGCTCAGAGAGCGGGTTTTGTATTTTTAATCTAAAAAAGGTGGCAGAACAGGTGGCAGTTTTCAATGTTTTAGTGTTTTGCGTCTATGCAATGCAAGTTTCAATGTTTTCGCCTTCATCATATTTCTTTTTCAATATTTCAGCGTGTTTTTGATTATCTGCCTTAATATATTTCATAAAATTCTCTTGTGTTTTGTGTCCTGAAATAGCCATAATCGTTATTACAGGAACACCTTTCAAATACATATTAGTGCAAAAGCTCCGGCGGGCTGTATGTGTACATAAGGCGGAATATTTGGCATAGATAGTCTTTTCAACTTTGTGTGAACGGGTCATTTTCTTCTCAAACTCTTTATACAGTGAAGGCAACATTTTACCTATCTCTTTGAGATACCTATTGAATACTTGATTTGACGGGCATTTCGGTAATCCGTCCGGGTATTTTAACAATATCTCCTTTACCATGGGATGTAGAGGGATAACGACTTTGTTATTGTTGCGTATATTATTCATGGTTTTTGCAGGCACAATTTCAATAAAGCCGTCCTTTATATTCGCAAATCTCAATTTTGAATAATCGGAAAACCGAAGTCCGGTGTAGCAACCGATAGCAAATAAATCACGGACAATTTCATAAATAGGCGTAGAGAACTCTTTTATAGCCATCATGTCTTTAATTTCCTGCTCGGTCAGATATATACTATCAGACATCTCCTTTTTTATGTTAACCTTAATGTTTGAAACTTGGTTAATATCAAGCAATTTCTTTTCAATAGCATAAGTTATAAGCAACTTAAATACTGTTAGATATTTAGCACTCGCATTGATAGCCAACTTACTATTAAGAAAATCAGTTAAGTCCTTAACTAATTTTTGGCTTATATCAGTTAAGTAGTATTTTCGCTTCTGTTGTTTTTGAAACTCAATAAAGTGGTTCAAAGCAGACTTATAAGGTTTAATGCTATTAGGGTTTAGTAATAGGTCGTCTTTGCTCTTTCTTATTCCTGATTTACTGTCGTCAATTAGCGTTTGAAAGAAGGTGGTAATTAGAATTGGTTTGATTTCTTCTGTTACTGATTGATTTTTACCTTTTGCTTCATAAATAACCTGTTTAAATTGTTCTGGAGAGATGATCCCTTTATTTATTTTCAACAAATCGTCATAAACTTTTTTATATAGCTTCTTCTCATTAGCCAAATCTTCTATTAACTCGTCATTTTCAGGAATATCTTTTGGCTCGTTGATGTTTTTCTTCTTATTAATAACCCATTTGCCTGTATCAATACTTTTACCAGGAAATACTATTATTCGTTTATTCCGGTAGCAGATAGTGGCATATATTGCCGTCTTACCCTTTTTCGTCGGGTTTCGTAGTAAAAAATGTACCTTAATCATTTTATTTTCATTTTGCTTTTCCACTAATAAATCTGATCAATTCTTTTTCACTGAATCGCCATACACCATTCCATTTAGTTCCGTGCAACAATTTCTTTTTACGATACCTTGATATTGTATTGGGTGTAACTTTAAGAATTGTCGCTATTTCATTTCTCGTGTACAGCTTTTTAGTATCATTCACGTGGCCATGATACGGTTCATTTTGTTCATTTCGGAATCTTTTAAAAATCTCTTCTAATAGAGCAATAAGTTCCTGTAGTGGTATGACCACAAATTGATTATTACTTTCCATATGTTAGTTTGCTCTTTTAACTATGCTGCATTGCCTTGCACATCTTGATTAGCAAAATGAGTAATGTTATTTATATTGGTTGATTCCACCATTTGCTGTAGAGTCGACATATCTGTTTGGCTAACTCTACGCTCCGCATCCGCCAACCGTTTATGTGTTAATTGAACAAAACGTTCTTCAATTTCATACCCTATCCCCTTACGTCCAAGCATCAATGCCGTATCTATACATGTGCCAGAACCACTGAATGTATCAAGTATGAGCTGTCCGGGTAATGAGGTTGTTAATATAGGCAACACACATATTGTGCTGGGAAATATTGCACAGTGATTAATGTTCGGCTCAAGTTTGTGCAACTCCGCACTTTCCGAGGCAGCAGAACTAGAGGTTATGACGTCCTCAAAATGTTGCACATCAATAAAATCTTTGAATTTTTTATACGGCTTACTTAACACTGGTGCTCCAATATCAATTCCCCCTCGTTTGTTGGGTCTGTCAATAGAATACACTTTGCTTTTTTTAGTATCATCAATATATCTTAATGGATAGTAGTCATACTGTTCGGCATCTTTCACCAGATGATATATCATTTCATAGCTTGGCTGCAGCCTCTTATTTATTGCTTGAGGTAGAACATTTGTTTTATGCCATACGATTGAATTAACTAAATGAAAACCTACCTCGTCACAAGCTGCAAGCACTAACCGCAACATAATATTGTTATTTGCATTACGAGAATAAGTCTCCCCAATGTTGAGAAAGAAACTGCCCCTAATGCTTAATACTCGGTAAATCTCCCTGAAGAAAGGTATCATGTTGTTGATATAATCATTATAAGAAGTTTCCAAGCCCACTTCAGGTGTTAGTTGCGTACCCTTACCATATTTTCGTAAAGAAAAATAGGGGCCACTGGTGATGCAGGTTTGGATTATACCGTCATTTAATTCTTTCATACTGAGGGATGAACTGTGATACAATACCCACTTCCTTTCAACGTCAGATTCAATTGATACGGATTTTATATGTTGTATCTGACTAACTTCAACCTGCTGCTCTTTATAACTGTTAATAATCTTGGCTGCCCGATCAATTGACAAATCACGGCTATTTATCTTTTTAAGCAACCCAAGTTTGGCTTCTGATTGAGTTTCTTCAAACTCTTTCACTTCCAATAGTTTGCGGAGTGTAGATCCTGACATATCAGCGCCTATTTTATCAGCCACAGCATCATAGCGTTCCATACCTTGAGCCCACTCAGGTGTAATGTCAGTTCCTTCTGATTTTATATCATTTCTTTTCCCTTGCTGTATGGGTAATTTTGATAAATAATACTCCGCTTCTTTAGCAGTTTCATATATGTTTTTTACTCGCTGTAGATTAGCAGAAATAATAATTTCCTTCGCATCTTCTTCCGTGATTTCTTTAAAAACTTTAGCTTCAATTTCAGTCCAGCCTAACAACTTACAGGCTTCAACAACTCTTGCACCGCTTAGTATATAGTTTTGCTCATCAATTCCAACCTCGCTTAATATCAAACCATTTCGTTTGATGTTTTCAGCTAAATTTTCAATTTCATTTAGTTCGTATATCTCTTTATGAAAAGGATGTCTCATAAGATTACTTATTTGAACTAGCATTTGTATTTTTTTGTAATTTTTTTTCATATTATATGTTTTTAATCTATCTGTTCATGACATAGAATTGGCTTGTCAAGTAGCTTGTCTCTGATGTATTTTTATTTTACTTAGTTAACTGGTACGAAACTGTTTTAGATTACTGGGGGTGAGGCATGAGAAGATGCTCTACGGTAGTACATACACTGATGACTCGGGGTTTACTAAAAGGATTTCTACATGTGGAGATTTTTTTAACACTACCCACACATATTATTACAGGATTGTTGACGATCTTTTTAGAGATGTTTGGTACTTCTATAATGGTTTTATTTTCTTTTCGAATTATATTCATGATAAAATAATTTTGATTTCAGAACAAAAGTAGATAGCATTTTTTACGTGTGAAAACATTTACATATCTTTGATTTTTCCCACTCTATTACTATTTTTCACAAAAGAAGAATCTTCAAAACAACCCGCCTAAATTCATTAGCCTTTTATATCTAACCTACTCTAAAAAAACTTTCAATCTTATCTTTAATAATATAAACGCCATGACTTCAATAGAATCAAAACTGATAATTGCTGAAATATTAAATAAGGATGAATTATTCAAAGACACTAATAAAACAATTAGTTTGTTAACCCATTCTGAGGTTTTGAAAATGATTGAAATAATTGACTTTGAAAAAGGCATCGGTTCACAAGATGCAATTATCTGTATAGACCATAAATCAAATGGTATGGATATGCCTGATGGATTTCAATACTTAAAAAAATTGAGGACTCAAAGACTAATAGAACAAAAACACATTAGTAAGACAACAAAGAACTATTTAAACTACTCACAATTCAAATTGATTAATGAAGGTATAAAATCATTAAAACATCTTTTTGCAAAAGACGACACGAGCAAAACTATAATTCTTAAAGAACATTATAATGGTATTCTAAAAAAACAAGATGTAATTATAAGAGCAAATAAAAACAAGCCATTCAAGATACCAAATGATGACACGAATTTTGACCATGATTCGTGCAATATCATTATTGATTTAAATCTTTTACAGGAAGTTGCTAAAGCAATAAAAATATTGAATAAAAAAACTATTAGAAAAATTATTAAGCTACTACTTGAAAATGAGGCTTTATCAGTTAATGAAATTCATAAGCAATTAGATGATGAGAAGAAAAAAACAAATGAGGTTATTGAAGATTATTATCATGTAACGTTAAATAAGGCTACTATATCTGCAAAACTTATAGAGTTAGAAAAAATTGGGGTCGTTAATTCAAAGCGAGATGTTAGAATCAGGTATAAATCATTACTTGTTGATCAATGTTCAAAATATTTTGAATTTATAAAAAACTTATCAGTAAGCATTTCAATAAAATAGTGAGGTAAAGGAATATTCTCAGTCATACAAAATAATATATACTCTAAAAGACTTTAAGAATATATTTTTCTCATGAAATACCAACTAAACTTTAATGAATACCATTCTAATACGTATAATATATTGCAGGAAAAAATTGATTACGATAACATCAATTGCATCAAATTACAAATGAACAAGTTTCGCAAGGAATTATATGAAGAGCAGGATGTGAACAAAAGAAAGAAACTTCAATTGAAAATAAAAGTTTGCGAACTAAAAATTATGATTGCTTATATCCAATAGTAATAATTCCTTTCTTTCAAGTATTCTCACTGCTTGGTTGTTCGCTGGTTCCGCTGGCGCGCTGCTCACAAGTCGCATTAAAGATTGGTAGAAATGTCCTGATTATAATAAGTATTTAATAAGTAAATTATTTGTGAGCGGTATATATATCATAAGTAATGTGGTGCAGTTTTTTTAAATAATAATTATAAACTTTTCATTACCCAACACTATATTATGTATGAAAATCAAAATCACTCAACAAATAAAGAATATCATAAATAGTCTTGGTAATAAGACGGCAGTAAATAGTGGTTTGAAAATCTATGCCGCCTTATACCTCAGAAACAACAGAAAAAATGAGAAAGGATATTTTGATTGTCCCTCCACCTATCTGCGCTCTATAAATGCGAGATATTTTAAAATTATAAACAGGTTTATTGATGAGGGAATTATAGATTACATGAAAAACCTAAAGATTGACCCAAACGATATTTTCAGAACAATAACCACTAAACAATATTCATCTCATTTAGGTTATTGTATGAAATATAAATTCTTAGTTGACATATCATTTGGAGAAGAAATAGAAATTGACTTTACTTCCAACAGGAAAAAACGCTGGTACGAAATAACTGCCAATAGTCTAATTGAACTTGGTTATGAGGCCAAAATAACAAGAGACTCATTCGGGAGAAGGGTTCATTACCCAATTTTGAATACCTACAAAGAAGAATTAAAAGGTAAAGGGTTATGTGTAATTGATGCTATTACTAGTCAACCAAGATTGTTGTGGTTAATTATGAAACGACAAGGGATTATAGACACTAAATACCATTACATTTTCACTCATGAAATAGACTTTTACAAATATTTGGTTCAGCAGCTACACCTTACCAATAGAGGTGACGCAAAGGATGCATTCACGAATTGGGCAAATGGGAAAGTAGGGCCCGCACATTTTAAAATTCAAAAATTATTCCCGATTGCCAATAGTTTCGTTGAGGGACTAAAGAAGATATACTACAAAGACAGTGCTTCCTATTTACAAAGAGAGGAAGCCAAAATATGGATTGATGATTTATTGCAGTTTATACCTGTAAAATTTGCTATTCCTGTGCATGATTCTCTAATTATAAAGAATGAAGATTATAATGAGGTAATAGAATATTGTAAGGCTAAATACCCTGAACTAAGATTTAGTAAGAAGTATTTATAATACATATAAATTATTCTCAATGCTGCGACTTAAATGAACTTCTTTTTATTTGACAAGAAGTTGCTTACAATTAAAAAATAATAATGAAAATTAGCACCGGGATTTGGGGGTATATATATTCATATCATTCTTCTCCAAACGCCCACAAATCAAAAATGGGATAGCAAAAAAAGATGTTCTAATACTCATTGAACGAGGCATCAAAATCATATTATACTATAGAAAATTTAAATGGAATCACTCTGATTTGTGGCCAACTTCTAATCAATAAGGGAGGTCAAAAGAATCAAAAGAAAATCAAGATACTGTACGATGTGAGATAGTATCATGACAGACTACAATAAAGAGATATCTCAAGCAGAGAATCTTTTTATTTAGATATACCTTTATTCCGCTTGCGCTCCTTGATAAACTTATCAGGTAAAAAATCCTTCGGACTACAATCAAAAATCTCAGCCAACTTATTAATATGGTCTAAATTCCATTTTGCCGGGAATTTCGGGCTTTCTACCCTACCAATAAACCCTACGGACAAGTCCATCAAATAAGCAAGTTGTTTTTGCGAAATATTGTGACTTTCCCGCTTCAATTTGACTTTTTCAATAACACTTAATTCAAATTGAGACTTCATTGGCATCTAATTACAGATGCCTGTAATGTAGACTGCCTGAAAATTTATTTCACCGCCCCATAGGTTAGTGTTTCAAAATTGCTATTTTAGCCTTGATTTATATTATAACTCAAAAAATAAAAGCAATTATTTATGAAACAAGTAAAAACAATGGCAATCATTGCACTGATCTGCATGATTATTTCAACCTTTCTACCATGGTATTCTTTCAGCTTTTCAGGTTCTCTGAATTTAGGCGAATATGGCTCACAATTAAGTAGTATTAATTCATCAATTAATGGCTTACAGGCTACAAATGCGGCTATCGTTTATTTACTTTCAATTGTAGGGTTAATACTATGTTTTGTTAAACCTGTCAAATACGTATCGTTTATTCTTGGAATGATTTCTATTGCTGTTTCAGCTTCATTTTTATTTCATTGGATAGGATTACCCATGAATTTTAACTCCTCAATACATACAGGAGATAATAATTACGGCATGTCAGCAAACAGTAACGTTTCAAATGGGATAGGTCTTTACCTTTTATTGGTATCCAGCATCATTTATACAATATCAGTATTCAATAGTTCATCAATAATGTCGCTTATTCTAAGCACTGATGAGACTACAAATACTAATAAAACAGCACCACAGCATGCTAAAGTTTCTAAAAAAACAATTACAACTATTTTAATCTTTTTGATTGTTTTAGGGGCAGGTTTTGGAGCATATAAGATTTATGATAAAAACAGGATTTATAAGATTGATAGTATTGACCAGTTCTGTAAAGAGTTTAACGCAAATAATGCAGCTGTAGTCGAGAAATATAAGGGACACACTATTGAAATAACAGGAACCTTTCATGTTAACAATCTCATGGGTAATAAAAATACACCTCCTGACTTCTTTGGTATCACAAACAATGCTGCAGATATTAGGGTGCATGTTCAAGCTGGCATTGATAAGAATTTTCTTACCTCAAATTCAATATATCCTGAATTGGGTTCCGATTGGTTTTATAATAAAACTTCAAAAGAGATTTACGACAATACTGAATTATTTTCAGACAACGATCTATACGATAACGAGAAGAAAAAAAGGTATCAATATCAAGTGTGGCTAACAAATATGAAAACAGCAATTGAAAGACTACAGAATTTAAATTCATCTAATTTTGATACTACTGTTTATAATGCAAATTACTTAGCTACTGTTTTGAATGGTTGTGATGAAAACTTAAAAACAGCAATCCAGTCTAACAGTATTTCATATTGTAAGATAGATGCCAGCAACAATTGTATTATTGACAAGATAACCATACAGGGCAAAGTTACTAACATTGAAAAAACAGAAAATGGTTTGGGGCAACCAGTAATTTCTTTAACTATTGGAGGTATAAAAATAATCAATAAAGAACGGAGCTTTGACTTCAATAAATTAACAGTGCTTGACTACATTTCGTCTCAAAAAAATTTGGCAGATAAAATAAATTTAGTTCGTCAAATGAATATTGTCAAACCTCAAACAGATACTACTGTGATGAAACTAGACACTGTAAAGAAGTCATAAATTATTATTATATATCAGGAAATTACTGCAGATTCAGTGAAAAATACCAAACCGGTTGTTTGCTCATGCCACCTGGCCATGCTACATCTATTCTAATAGGGTAGCCTGCCAGTTTGGTTCTTGCACTTAAACCATAAGATTGCAGCCACTTATCATTGTTCACATTGTTATTCCATGTTTCGTTGGCAGTTCCGGCATCTGGAGGTATGAAGTGTGTAGTACATGGATATACAATGGATATTTGACTTCAAAGTTTTATGATACTGTTGTAAAAAACCAACCCCTATTTGTCAAAAAAATTGTATCACACCAGCAATTAGTCTTTAGCTTCATTACAAGAAGTCGATATGCATCCAAATTGTCGATGTTTATTTCATATTTATTAAACCACAAAAATTTAAGTCAGACTCAATAGACAGGTGATTATCGTTAATGTTTCTGGTTGCTTGTGTAGGCCTTTCTTACAATGTAAGTAATTTCATGTTTAATAAATAGGGCTTACACGGCTTAATCTATTTTATTTTTTCGTTAAAAGAAATATTTACTACCAAACCAACGACATTTTAAATAGCCTTATTCATAAAAATATTTTATGTATATAAATTTAAAAAATTAGGCCAAAAATTACTGCTTCACAATTGTGACGTTTTCCCTCCTCCCTTCCTTATCTATCAACTGCAACAAGTAAGTACCCAATCGCAGATCACCCGTATTTATCTGCTGCTTATTATCTTTTATAGTTCCCTCATAAACTAATTGCCCCATCACATTAAACAACCTTACCGTTGTTCTCATTTCTGCACCCTCAATAAAAAATGCCCCGCTTATCGGATTAGGATACACACTGACAATAGGTATTGCTGCAAAAACAGGAACGCTCAGCGTCGTATGCATATACCCGCAATAGCTGCCACTGTCACAGGCATACACAGTTAAACAAACATGGTGCAACCCCGTATCGTGAAAATTATGTGTCGGATTAAGCACGGTGCTTGTTCCTCCATCTCCAAAATTCCATTTCACGCTATCGGGTGAAGTTGCGCCTGTATAAGTAAAATTCACCGAGCCGCTGCCGGTGTATGTATAGTTGGGGGTTGGCTCTGTAGCCAGGCTGCAGTTGCATTTATACCCGTATTTAGCTACAAAAAAATCAGTATTGCCGCCCACGCTTGTATAACCACTACTTAGGCCTGATGCCGTTATACTTGTCTCAATCATACCGCCAGCATAAACATTCCCATCCTTATCACTAGTCATCGTCAAAATACCATCAACTGAACCTCCACTATGTAATTGGTCGAGAAATATCAACTTGCCGGAAGTATCTACAATAGCTAATAAAGGATTCTGCCCGGCACTTGGAGTAAAAATGCTATCTATACCATGTTTGGTTGTCCCTATGAGCCCTCCACCTGCAGCTATTTTATTATCGGGTAACAATGCAAGAGAGATGACACCATTAACATCTGTACTGCCACTTAAATCATAACCCCATTTCATATGCCCTAGGGTATCCATTTTAAAAATTACAGTAATATCACCACCCGAGTAGCTATTTACGAAAGTGTCTTTATCTAAAATAAAAGGATCTATTTGCCCTACCCCTGTTCCGTATATACTAGTATGGTTGTCAAATTTTAGCTGGTCCAATACAGTAGCATCACCCGCTGTATCTGCCCATAGTTGAATGCCGGTCGCATCAAATGCTGCGATATATTGATTATATAGCCCCGCAGATAATGGATTTTCGGATAAGACGGCATAGGCATTTTCGCTTGTGGTGTTGATATCAACACTGCTGATAGCCATATTAGTGTCAATCTGCATTTTCACAGCGCTTAACAAATTGCCTGTACTATCATATTTCAGATCGTAAGTACCCGTCACAGACGTACTGAAACTGCCTGAAAGCTGAACTCCATTTTGTATAAAATCGTAATGATGAATATAACCACCTCCGTCTATTGCCAATGCAGCGCTGTACCCTGTATGAAGTTCTGTATAAGTGTTATCGGCACCAACGAATTGTATCCATTTAAAATGCCCCAATGTATCAAATCTTGCAAGGTAGCTTTGGAGATGGGCATTATTGATAAATGTGTCATACCCAATATACTTATCTGGGCCGATAAGTATCCCAACAATGTAAATACTTCCATTACTGTATGCTAAACCATATTCTTCAGCAAAGTTATATGACTCAATCAGCTTTGCCCACCGCATATTTCCGTTGCAATCATAACTTGCAAGAAAAGTATGTGTATCATAGGAAGCAGCCCCATAATGGTCATGCGCAATGCTCATATGAAAAGTGTCAGCGGTAATATTATTATTGCCTACTTTAGCAAGAATGTAGACATTCTTATTGTCATCTGTACATAAATATTCAACTCTTTCAAAATTCATTGAGGGGGACATACCAGTTGTGCTGCCGCCACCTTTTATCCATTTATAGTTTTGTGCTTGAAGCGTAAAGGTTAAGAGTAAAGCATATACAGATAGAAGTGAAGCTATTTTCATGCCGTCTGTTTTTTATAAAGATACTATTAAAAAAATAGGGTTGCAGCGTTGATGCGCTGCAACCCATAAGTTCATAAAATTCAATGCGTTATACTCACATGAGCAACATGTAATATCCTACCTTCCTCTTCCATTTTCACCACAAAACTGCCTGAGGGCATATCCGTTGTCATAAATGTCCATGTGCCATTAGGTTTTCCTCCGTTTGCAATATTACTTACATTGTAAGTATTAACTAATCTACCTAGCACATCGTATATTTCTATACTTCTTTCGCAGGCGCAAGGAGAACCATAAATATAATTCACATTCACACCTTCTTTTGCCGGGTTAGGATATACCACCATTCCAGTTGCAATATTTGTGATTGCACTCACAGGTTTTGTCGGCAGTTGTCCTGCAACTCTTTCCTGTGGCCAACTACAAGGGTATGGCACTGCCGCCTGTACAGTCTGGTAACAGGTGTACGGGGGCGTGGATATATGACACATAAATGAAAGCAGTGCAGTTGATGGTGGAGGTTTATTTATGATACTAAAATGGAGTGTGACTGTAGAACTTCCCGGAGGCAGAGTAATGCTAAATGGTACAGACGGCCCTATATTCAATCCTATAATCACAGGCAGTGAAGCACCCGTAGTATTGTTTAAGATTACCTGCACAGTATCATCATCTGCAACCGGGTTATCACACATCAAACTTACTGCGCCGGGTATTATGGTTGGGCATGCACCACCTACACAATTTTGATAACTTACAGACATAGATAATGAAGTATCGTTGCATAGTCCATTTCCCAAAATTAGACTATATGTACCTCCTGCATACACCACGGGTAAATGAGAAGGCATACTGTTGGTCCCGGAATCAACACCACTGCTATTCTTGAGCCATTTCCAGCTATTAAACTTTTCTGGCGGTCCATAAATCGTATCATTACCAGCCGCATCAGCTTGGTGACAAAGAACATAGCAACCGTTCGGAAACCAGTCCAGGTACTCTTCCGGTGAATATGGCAGAGCAGTATCATTATAATTAGTACACCCATTGCTATCTGTCACCCAAACTCTATATGGACCACCCATATATACTGTGTCTCTTGTGCCATGATTGCCATTACTCCAGGCATATGTAGCTCCTGTTACTCCGTTTGCTTTCAACAATATCTCATACTTCTTACAGTCCAAAACCGTTACACTATTAAATGTAGGTGCGGATGGTGTTGGAAAAATTACCACAGGGAAGCCTACCGATGTATCTTTACAGATTGTTCCTCTAGTGGGGCTTACATGAGAGACCACTAAGTAATAGGTAAATGTATCTGCACTCAAGCCAGCATCCAAAATAGCAGCAGTTGTGTCAATCGCTACCATGCCAGTTGTCGTGTTGTATCTATACCATTGATAATGGTAATCATCGCCTACGAAACCTGTAAGGCCTACAGCCTGACCTTCACAATAAAATTGCTGCCCGCTGATAACTGCTTGTTCAAGTCCCATTATCAACACAGGGAATTCAGGAGTATTAAATGCACACTGGTGACCATCTTGCACAGTAACATAATAGCTGCCGCTACTACTAACCACATCTGTATTGCTAGTAGTTCCAGTTGACCATAAATAGTTTATTGGAGTCCCTGAAAGAGAATGATACGTTAATGTAATGATCGAGCCCCGACAGCCAAAACTATCACCTAATATCTCGCCGTTTAAGCCATTTTGGTAGATGCTATCAGCAATTGAGGTGGCAGAATAATTACATCCAATGGTATCAGTAATATTAAGATTGACTGCCCTTGGATTAAAAGTTCCTCCAGGGGGGTTTTTCCAAATATACACTCTATTTGGGGTTGCCAATTTGCTGGTTGCAGAATCCCCAAAATTCCAAAAATAATTTTCTATGCCGGGCGAACTGGTAGGAGTTATTATAGTTCCAAATGCAATTGGGACACCTTCGCAAATCGCAGAAGGTGAACGGCTGATTGTTACAGTCGGTTTAGCCGGAACTATTATCGTGTCAGAGGCTACACAGTTCATAGTGTAGCTGCCTGTTCCTGTCGCTGTTTCCTGCACTAGGTATTTGCCGTGAGACATAGGAGTACTCCAGTTAAGACCGCTTCCGGAATAGCTATGTGAACCGCCAATTTGAGTTACCGACCATGTTGCGCCCGTTACTGACCAAGTTGCAAGTGTTTTCGATTTATCATGGAAATTCACTGTGTAGATCGTATCAGTGCCTGGGCATGTCCAGTCCCAATAATGGCTGGGCACCATCACAACGCTATCAACTTGAGTATTTATTGCGGTGCAAGTGTCAAAGTCTTCAGAAAAAGTTATTTCGTAATAGCCGGGATCTTTGTAAACTACAAATCCATCCGTATCATCTTGCAAAACTAATGTTCCCGAACCCACGTCCCATCCGGGATTGCTGCTGCTTGTTCCAATTGTTCTTCTTCCAGCAACAAAAAGTGTATCACAATGGGTGCTCATGGTAATGTTCACAGCGTAACCGCATGGGGTACATACTGCATAATCAATTGCAATTATATTGGAAGTATCAGTACAATCGGAACTATCGCGTACTACAAGAAAATAATTCCCGGTGCTTGTAGCCGTGTAAGAACTTGTTGTACTAAGTATGGTGCCACTACCCTGCATATACCATTTATAGGCAACTGCAGTAGTTACGTGACTTACGCTGGCATAAAATACGTCGCTAATTGCCGATCCTTCACACCAAGTGTGTTTATCCGGTGTATAAATACTTGCGTATGGCCCAGGGGTGACAGTCACAATCATACTACCCATTCCCAATACAGGGCAAGAACTGGTAGTTCCATTGGCCTTTACTGTAACCGTAAAGGTGACCGAGCTCGTACCTGTTATTTTAAATGCATGACTCGTAGTATTCGTACTTGTCGTTATTTCCGCGGTGCCGTCTCCAAAATTCCATGTATATGTAGCAGCACCAGTTGCAGCTGTAAAATTTACCGATTGTCGTTTACATGGCGTTGCATCATCAGCAGTGATGCTGACAAAAGGAACAGGATTTATTGTTACCAACAACGTATCACTTATGGATGTATCACAGGCATTGGCTGTAACAAAAAGTTTAGCTGTCGTTGCGGTAGTAGTTCGCAGGTTATTCCACAATACTCGAACTGTAGCGCCGTAGTAATCAGAATCAACGCTTCCCAGTGTATCGGGGCTTATACCCCATTTTGTAAAATTGGCGTGATCAAAACTGTCATAATATGTGTTAAAACCATTCGCGCATACGCTTGTGGGACCGCCGATGTGTATTTTTGGTTTTATGTCATGTATTGTCCAGTCATAAGCAACCACACCTCCACAATGAGGTGTGTCAGCAACTCCCCTATACACATGCACACTCTTGGGTAACGGGTCGGCATCTGTCCAATACACTGTAATTGAATCTCCTGTAAGTGCCGAAGCAATACCACCTACCACAGTCCAATAGTTGGTGTATCCCGAACCATCAATTCTATATACATAGGGCTCGTGAAGACAAACGGTTGTTGCTCCTGTTGCGTCATCAATCGGGGAAGCAACAGCTTCAAGCACTCTAATTGTCTTATAGGCAGTGCCGCAGATTGAAGGGCTTGCTGCTGAAATTATAAAGTAGCCAAGATCA
>JABDFN010000008.1:30495-37604 GCA_013286485.1 Bacteroidota bacterium | reverse complement strand
AAATGATCATTGCAGGATGAGCCTGCCACTATAATATTCCGTACTGCTTTTTACTTTATACAAATATAATCCCGGTGGGTAAGCCGACAAGTCAATTTTATGTGTATAAGGAATTGTAAATAATGTTTGCCGCTTTCCATCACGGTGTTCATATCATGGGTGTTAATAACGGTGGTCATTTTATATTCTATGGTCAGTTCTTTTACCAGCTTATCTATCACCATAGAGGTCTGTGGGTCCAAACCCGAATTGGGTTCGTCACAAAAAAGATATTTAGGGTTCATCACCAATGCTCGCGCGAGCGCTACCCGCTTTTTCATACCTCCGCTTATCTCTGCAGGAAATTTATGATTCACATCTTTCAGGTTCACTCTTTCCAATACCTCGTTCACTCTTTTTATTTTTTCCCGGTGTGTCATATGAGTAAACATATCCAGCGGAAATTTCACATTCGCCTGTACATCCTTACTGTCAAACAATGCGCTGCCCTGGAACATAACCCCCAATTGCTTACGTAGTTCTTTCAACTCTTTCACATCCATCTGCATCATATCCTTTCCTTCAAAAAACACCTGCCCGCTATCCGGCTTCAGTAACCCGATAATTATTTTTATCAATACTGTTTTGCCGCTGCCGCTGGTACCAATTATTAAATTGGTTTTACCGGCCTGCATTTGCGCAGATATATCATCCAGCACCAGCTTATCCGCAAAACTTTTCCGTATGTTTTTTATCTCTATCATCTTTCAAAATCAAAAAAGCATATACCCTTTTAGCCCCTTTAGGGGTTGGGGTTTACACTTGAAATACCCCTGTCGCAAATGTATCATCCACATGTGCATGATTCGCCGCTTTAATACCTTCTGATATTACCTGCCTGGTATCCAGCGGGTCTATGATCTCATCTATCCAAAGCCTTGCAGCTGCATAATAGGCTGATGTCTGGCTGGTATAGCGGTCGGTAATTTCTTTCAGCAATGCTTTTTCTTTTTCCGGGTCTATCTCTTCGCCCTTTGCTTTTAATGACGCTACCTGTATCTGCAACAAAGTTTTTGCGGCTTGCTCACCACCCATTACAGCAATGCGTGCATTTGGCCAGCCATAAATAAATCGTGGGTCATATGCTTTGCCGCACATGGCATAGTTGCCTGCACCATAGGAGTTACCGATGATGATAGTTATTTTAGGTACAATAGAATTAGCTACAGCGTTCACCAATTTCGCACCATCTTTTATTATGCCACTCTGCTCGCTGCGGCTACCTACCATAAAGCCTGTTACATCCTGCAAAAACACCAGCGGTATTTTTTTCTGGTTGCAGTTCATAATAAATCTTGCAGCTTTATCAGCACTGTCATTGTATATCACACCGCCCAGTTGCATTTCTCCTTTTCCGCTCTTTACTATTTTGCGCTGATTGGCAACAATGCCTACTGCCCAGCCATCAATGCGTGCATAACCGCAAACAATGGTCTTGCCATAATCTTCTTTAAACTGGTCAAATTCAGAATTGTCCACAATGCGTTCTATCACCTCTACAACATCATACTGCTTGCTGTTATCGGGAGATACAAGTCCGTATATATCCTTAGGTTCTTTTTTCGGAGGTGTCGGTTTAGCTCTGTCAAAACCCGCTTTATCTTTTTCACCTATCTTGTCTATAATACGTTTTACCTGGTCCAGGCATTCCTGTTCAGAATCAAATTTATAATCGGCAATACCACTCACTTCTGTATGCATTTTAGCACCGCCCAATGCTTGTGTATCTGCATCTTCACCAATGGCTGCTTTCACTAAATAAGGCCCGGCTAAGAATATAGACCCATTACCTTCTACCATCAATGTCTCGTCACTCATTATAGGCAGGTAAGCACCACCCGCTACACAACTTCCCATCACGGCTGCTATTTGCGTTATACCCATAGCGCTCATGCGCGCATTATTTCTAAAGATGCGTCCAAAATGTTCTTTGTCAGGAAATATTTCATCCTGCATGGGCAGGTATACACCGGCACTATCCACTATATACACAACAGGCAGATGATTCTCCATAGCTATTTCCTGCATGCGCAGATTTTTCTTGCCTGTGATCGGGAACCATGCGCCTGCCTTCACTGTATTATCATTAGCAACTATCACACATTGCCTGCCTCTTATGTACCCCACACCGGCCACAGTGCCACCCGCAGGACAGCCTCCGTGTTCCTTATACATATCATAGCCTGCAAACGAACCTATTTCTGTAAATATGCTATCCTCGTCTATTAAATACTTTATGCGCTCGCGAGGACTCATTTTGCCTTTTTCTTTGGATTTTTCCATGGCTTTTTTACCACCACCCAGGCTTATTTGCGCATGACGCTGTTTTACCTGGCTCACAGCCAGCCTCATGGCATCGTCATTTTTATTGAATTCAAGACTCATATTAGGGGTAAAAATAGCGAATTTGAGGATGTTTTGTCATTTCGAACAATATGGCTGCAGAAAACAAACTGTCACTTTTAGAGACAACTATACTGGTCTACACACAGTGCATATTTTATTATAACTTTATTTTCTAAATTATTTATATGATAGAGCCTAATGAAATAGATAGACAACTTCCCGAGGAAGACAATTCTAAATGGATATGGGGTATTTTCTATTTTAATCGTAATGATAAAAGACTATTTCCTCCCAAACGAGAACATTGGATGGGCTGGACGGTAAATTTTGCTAATCCCTATTCAATAATTTCAATGACAGCAATATTCGTTATAGCTATTTATTGTATCAGGCATTTTTTAATGCGGGTAAATTAGCATAGTTGCCCATCAAATGGGAAGCCCGGAGATTTGCGTCATTTCGAATAAAGTGAGAAATCTCCTGACCAAATTTATCTACCTCCTATTCCAAACCGGCTTAGCCTTCAAAACTTTCTTATAGATCAGGCAATCCTCTGTATGAGCACCATGCAAATATCCAATACTCATTAAAAACTCATTCACAATTTCTCCGCCCGTAAAACGAAATGTTTTTTTAAACAACTTCACCCATTCATCTTTTGTGTGCGCAGCATGACGTTCCAACCATTTTTCAAACGAGCCGTATTCTTTTTGAAGAGTAAGTATAGTTTTCGCATTCTCTATAGCAGCGTTTACTTTTAATTTATTGCGGATAATTCCCGCATCAGCTAAAAGTCTTTGTATATCTGCTTCAGTATAAGACGCTATCTTTTTTATGTTGAAATTGTGATATGCTTTTCTAAAAGAAGCTTCCTTCTTTAAAATAGTTTCCCAACTGAGTCCTGCCTGGTTTATTTCAAGAATAAGCCGGCAGAATAATTCATTATCATCATGTATCGGAAAACCGTAGAGCTTGTCATGATAAGCTTTATGCAAAGCCTTCTTATCTCCCGACATGGTTTCTATTGCGCTGCAGTATGACATAGATATAAATGAGTTCTTTAAATTTTTATTGTAACAATATTAAGGTACAAAACATAGCCTCTCCATCACATTTTCTTATACTTTTAAATAATCAAAAAATATATCCTAAAACAAATATTTGTTTGCCTCTCCCCAATATTCGTGACCTGTTTCGTATCTTTACATCCGTTCAGTCACATTGCTGAACCCTACATATGAAGTCTAACCCATAAAAATATTCTATCATTGCGAGGCGCCCTCTTCGGGCAACGAAGCAACCTCGCGAAACTCAAATCAACTATTTACTTACACAAACTGACACCAACTGACAATAGGTATTTTTTATATATAGATATATCAATTGTTTATGAACCAAATAATCCTATTTACTGACAAAAATTTATGTACTACCGTTATACTTCCGCTTTTCCTTTTTATTCAAAAAGCGGAAGTATTCCAACCTCCTATGCCCTAAAAGCCAATCCAGTCAACCATATTACAAATTTCTTATGCGGAAGCAAAGCGGAAGTGAAGCGGAAATCCCCCAACTATCTGAACGTTCCGATCGGTGTGGAAGATGATAGAAATTTGATTATTCATCTTCTTCTTTTCTTATTTCATATAAAATTAAACCCTTAAACAAAATAATTATCTGAATTTTGGCGTCTGAATATTATATACCCAACCCGAAAATGCGGCGATCGGTCATAGTGCTAATTATACTTCTTGTATGTGCATCACGCATATATGCTTCTCATATATTTGGTGGGGAGCTGTTATATACCCACGATTCTCTTAACAGCTATAAAATAACACTTACATTATATGGTGATTGTAAGGGCGCTTCATTTCCTAATTTGCCCGGAAGTGTTCCACGAATATTAATACAAAATGGTAATGTATTTGTTGATTCAGTTCTATTGAATATAGAAACGGCAAACTCAAACATTGAAGTATCGCCGGTGTGCCCAAGCCAATTGGATAGTACAACTTGTCATGGCGGAAAATTACCGGGAGTGAAAAAATTTGTTTACTCTAATCATTTCATTTTGCCATTTGCAAGCAGTAACTGGCAATTTATTTTTGATGGCAATATGGAAGCCGGCGGGTTTGCAGGCAGAAGCAGCGCTATTACCAATATTTATAATCCCTCCGGAACATCTATCATGTATCTTGTCGCTACATTAAATAATATAAGCGCACCGAATAATTCTCCTTACTACACTACCATTCCTACACCATTTTATTGTGTAAACATAACGCAACAATATAACCAGGGTTGCAATGATATTGACGGAGATTCATTATCATATTCCTTAACATCGGCACTGGATGGAAGCGGCAAGGTGAGCTACACATTCCCTTATTCTGATTCTACCCCCATGTCTGCTGACACGTTTTCTTTCAATTATTTGAATGGACAATTAATTTTTAAAGCAAATGCGGCACAAGACGCATTGATCGTTACCAGGGTATCTGAATACAGGCATGGTGTGCTCGTAGGTACCAGTATGCGCGAAATGACTTTTGTAATACTTAGCAATTGCAATACTACCCCACCGCTCGCCAATATATATAGCATTACCGGGGGCAATAATAAGGGCAATACCATTACAGTTTGCCAGGGCATTTCAGATCTTGATTTTAAAATATCGGCTTACGATTCCAGCATTGATACCATTATTGCTACACCTGTAAGTGTGCCGGGTAGCGCCACTTTAAATATCGCGAACAATAACACTACCAACCCTCAATTAGATTTCTCTTGGCATACAGCGGCTATTCCTACCGGTGTGTATAATTTTTTTGTCACTTACAAGAATAACCATTGTCCTTTATCCAGCACTCAAACAATAGCATATACAATTATTATCGTACCTCCTTATACTGCATCTGCAACCGTATTAGCACCCACACAATGTTTGCACCAGGCATATGTACAATTAAATATAGCAGGAGGTGTTTTGCCAAGAACTGTTATATTAAAAGAAGGTGCTCTTACTGTAAAAACATATATCGACTCAGTTGGTATTATCAGGGATAGCCTGGCCGCCGGCGCTTACACTGCTATCATTAATAATGACAACGGAACCTGCCCGGTGTATTATAGTTTTGTAATTCCTGATAGCGGCTTGTTGCCTCAGCCATATACGCATCCTTTGGTTTATTGTCGTTATAACACTTCTTCTCCTATACAACTCAATATTATAGATAGTAGCACTGTGCAATGGTACGATGCCAATAAAACCCCAATAATGCATGCCCCTACGCCATCTACAATAAATCCCGGAATTTTTATCTGGTATGTGTCGGAACATTATAAAACCTGCTCCATATTTTTCGATACGGTCGCTGTTATGGTTCACGACTTACCTGCTATCACCATTCTTAATAAAGAAGCTACTGCCTGCTATGGAGATAAAATATACCTCGACGCTACCGGTGGCATAAAATATAAATGGGAGACAACCAGTAATAAAATTGTAACTGAAAAAGACGGCAGGCTTTTTAGCTTGTTGATAGATACTGTAACCTATACCGTAGTTGCAACGGATGAAAATAATTGTGTTGATTCAGCAAGTTCATCTTATTCAGATATTCAGAAATGTTGCCTTTTCTCCTATCCAAATGCTTTTACACCCAATGGCGATGGCAGAAACGATCGCTTTCGTGTAATTACTTATGGCAATATGGAAAACTACGAACTCAGTATTTACGACAGGTGGGGACAACGTGTATTCACCACTACAGACCCATATACTGGCTGGGATGGAAATTACCACGGGCAGCCATGCGAAATAGGCACCTATTTTTACCTGTTGCGGGCTACTTGTTTAACCGGCCATTATGAAGAGCAAAAAGGAGATATTACATTGATAAGATAACCCACACTATTGGTAATCTGCATTTTTTATTCAAGGCAATAATTCAACACTTCTTTCGTTATTAAAACCGTTACTAAAAAGTTAAGGCCTGCTGAAAGAAAGTGGCTATAGCCAACTAAAATATCTTACAACATGTCTTACAACAGAAGTAACCAATTATTTTATTTTCACAATAATCTCTAACAATTAAACCTTTCCAGATGAAGAAAATACTATTAAGCGCAAGTGCAGCATTAATAATGACAAGCTCACTGCAGGCTCAGGATGTTCACTTTACCCAGTATTTTACATCACCGCTTACCCTCAACCCCGCACTCACGGGCTTAACACAGTGTGATGTGCGTGCTGCGGTCAACTACCGTTCTCAATGGGCAAGTGTGTCTACCAATCCTTACATTACCAGTACTGTTTCCTTCGACATGGCTACTATGAAAAATAAGCTTAGAGAAGGCGATGCCCTCGGTATTGGTGTTATAGGATTATACGACAAGTCAGGCTTGGGTGGTCTTACAAACACCACTGCGGGTATTTCACTGGCATACCACCATGCGTTTGGTAAAGACAAATTGCAAACAATTTCTTTTGGTGTACAAGGTTACCTGGTTCAGAAAAATATTGACTTCAACAAATTGAAATTCGAAGATCAATTCAATGCATACACCGGTACTGCTCTTGGTAATACACAGGAAGTATTCGGTAGTTCAGATCTTACTTATCCAGACTATAACGCAGGTGTTATGTATTCTGGCCACGTAGCAGAACATGCTACTGCTTACATGGGTCTTTCTTATTACCACTTTACACAGCCGGTTGAAAC
>JABDFN010000008.1:0-30395 GCA_013286485.1 Bacteroidota bacterium | reverse complement strand
TATAACGCAGGTGTTATGTATTCTGGCCACGTAGCAGAACATGCTACTGCTTACATGGGTCTTTCTTATTACCACTTTACACAGCCGGTTGAAACTTTCTTAGCCGGCAACCACCAGATACACTCTCGTCAAACAGCTTACTTAGGTGGTTCGTTCGATCTGAACCAGGACATCGTATTGTATGCAAGCGGTTTATATCAAACCCAGGCTGCTGCTACTGAAATCATGTTAGGTGCTGCTGTAGGTTTTGTATTGAACCCAGGCCACGATGCTGAGTTTCAGAAGAACACTATACTTTACTTAGGTGGCTGGTATCGCTACCAGGATGCGATCTCTCCTTATGTTGGTTTTCAATATCAGAAAATGCAGTTTGGTCTTAGCTACGACGTAAACGTATCCAGCTTTACCCCGGCTACAGGTGGTGCAGGTGCTTATGAATTATCATTCATTTACAATGGTTGTATCAACCATCATGAAGCATCTCCTACTTACAACTTTGCTTGTCCTAAATTCTGATTATACAACATAATTTTTGCTAAAAATCCCCGCTAACAATGGGGCTTTTTAGTTTTTAATTCTCAAGGTCAATAAATATATAAAATAAAATATATTTAAGTATCTGGTGTTAATAACCTACCCAACTAAAATATTCTTATGGTATGTCTTGTATAATAGAAGAATTAATCTTATTTTGCTTTCACAAAAATCTTTAACAACTAAACGTTTCCAGATGAAGAAAGTATTACTAGGGGTGGGTGCGGCATTAATGATGGCAGGCTCACTGCAGGCTCAGGATGTTCACTTTACTCAGTATTTCACATCACCACTTACCCTAAACCCGGCACTCACAGGCTTGGTACAGTGCGACGTACGCGCTGCGGCCAACTACCGTTCTCAATGGGCAAGCGTGTCCAGTAACCCTTACATTACAGGTACCGTATCTTTTGATATGGCTACTATGAAGCACAGGCTTAGAGAAGGTGACGCCCTCGGTATTGGTGTTATAGGTATGTACGACAAGTCAGGCTTGGGTGGCCTTACAAACACTACAGTAGGTATTTCACTGGCATACCACCATGCGTTTGGTAAAGACAAATTGCAAACAATTTCTTTTGGTGTACAAGGTTACCTGGTTCAAAAGAACCTCGATTTCAATAAACTTAAATTCGAAGATCAGTTCGACGCTTTTAGTGGCGGAACTCCTTATAATACACAGGAAGTATTCGGTAATGCCGATCTTACATACCCTGATTATAACGCAGGTGTTATGTATTCTGGCCACGTAGCAGAACATGCTACTGCTTACATGGGTCTTTCTTATTACCACTTTACACAGCCGGTTGAAACTTTCTTAGCCGGCAACCACCAGATACACTCTCGTCAAACAGCTTACTTAGGTGGTTCGTTCGATCTGAACCAGGACATCGTATTGTATGCAAGCGGTTTATATCAAACCCAGGCTGCTGCTACTGAAATCATGTTAGGTGCTGCTGTAGGTTTTGTATTGAACCCAGGCCACGATGCTGAGTTTCAGAAGAACACTATACTTTACTTAGGTGGCTGGTATCGCTACCAGGATGCGATCTCTCCTTATGTTGGTTTTCAATATCAGAAAATGCAGTTTGGCCTTAGCTACGACGTAAACGTATCCAGCTTTACCCCGGCTACAGGTGGTGCAGGTGCTTATGAATTATCATTCATTTACAATGGTTGCATCAACCATCATGAAGCATCTCCTACTTACAACTTTGCTTGTCCTAAATTCTAAAAACGAAACGTTAGTTATATTATTAAGTCCTGCTTCGGCGGGACTTAATTTTTATAGCCCTTTCCCTTTACTAACATAAGGATTACCTTTTATTGAGAATCGATAAGGCAAATAAGCATCTTCTGCAGCATACGCCACCCCTACTCTTGTACTTTCAATAATATTCTTTCCAGATACCTTAATACCCCTGTCTTCAATATAAATTTCAGGCCCCTGCAAAGACAAAGCCGTGTGGCGTGTATGAATTCCCAATGCCATACTCATCGCCCCGGGACCGGCTGTAAGAGAGGGTTGCAACTTCTTCATACTGCGCCTTTGCAGCATATAAGCCAGTCCGTCTATAGGTTCAATAGCACGTATCAATATAGCATGAGGCACATCTTTAGCATTCGTTACAACATTAAACAGATGATGGATACCATAGCACAAATAGACATAGGCTTTTCCACCATTGCTATACATTATTTCAGTGCGCTTCGTTCGCCTGCTTCCAAAAGCATGAGACGCTTTATCTACAGCTCCGGCGTAGGCTTCAGTTTCTACAATCATGCCTGAAGTATATATCCCATCAAATTCAGTGACCAACACTTTACCCAATAGCTCTTTAGCTATCTTTACTACATCTTTGCGGGTATAGAATGATTCCAGCAATTTCATGATGTGAATGTAGGATGCTTTCCATTTCTTAGCAAAAACGTATTTTTAAACTCTTATGTCAACAGGCAATTTATATCTAATTCCCGTTCCAATTGCAGAAGGTATTTTTGAAACGATACCTGAAGAGGTGCGACAGCATACCTTACTTATCAAACACTTTTTTGCTGAAGACGTAAGAACAGCAAGGCGTACGCTTAAAGCCCTACATCCCGCGCTTATAATAGATGAACTTCATTTTTCAGAAATAGATAAACACCATGGCGCAGACATGAAGCTATTAAAAAGCTGGCTTCTGACAGGATATGATGTGGGCATAGTAAGCGAAGCCGGCTGCCCTGGGATAGCTGACCCGGGGGCGGAACTGGTAGCCGTAGCGCAGGCAATAGATGTGACTGTGATACCACTTACCGGGCCCAACTCTGTTATATTAGCTTTGATGGCTTCCGGGCTTAATGGTCAGAGTTTTTCATTTGTGGGCTATTTACCGGTAAAGGAGCCCGCAAGAAGCAAACGCATACATGCGCTTGAAGAACTTTCTGCAAAAGAAAAACAAACGCAAATATTCATAGAAACGCCTTACCGCAATGATGTTTTACTAGCAGACCTGTTGAAAAACTGCAACAAGAATACCAAACTTACAATTGCACAAAACATTACATCCTCCAATGCTTTTATAAAAACAAGAACAATCGCTGATTGGAATAAAAATAAACCCGAATTGGGTAAATCTCCTGCTGTATTTCTCATTCTTACCTGATCCTTATTTTACTACCCTGCCCTTCCATTGGTATACGCCTGCAAAGCCAAGTAGGCCGGCGATTATTATATATAGTATGTGCAATGGCTGCAGCAAAGGAAATATCCACAATTGTTTTTTCTTATTAAAAAATGCAGTGACGGGAAACAAAAAAAATAATTCAATTACTATTTTACAAGATAGCATTAGCAGCAAAACAGTCCATAAAAAGCTGTCATGCAATGCCACAATACCAATCATTAAGAAGGACATATTAAATACATATACCAACAGCAAGATCGCCGTAAGCCTAGCATCATTATACTTTCCTGATTTTGATGCCCAACGAATGCGCTGTTGTAGCAATAACCACCATGTTGTTTGTGGAAGCGTATGAACTATAGTACCCAGGGACTTGATGTATGAAACTTTGCCTAGAAATTTTTGTTGCATTTTCATCATCAATAAATAATCATCGCCAGATGCAAGATGGTCTATTCCTTCGTAGCCATTCACAGCATAAAAAGCCTCTTTGCTAAATGCCAGGTTGGCACCATTACTCATATTACCCAGCTGTAAACGATGAGCAGCAGCGGTTATGCCCTGCATAGACATAAAATCAAGCGACTGGAATATTTGCAATATGCTTGAATTACAATCATAGCTAACTGGCGCTACTATCATTACAGGATGCTCGGCTTCATACTTTGAAGCTATGTTTCTTAACCAATTGGATGGTGCTGTGCAATCCGCATCTATAGTTACAATTAGCGCTCCCTTGCTATTAGCAATACCCAAGCTAATAGCCTGTTTTTTATGTGAACGATCAACCTCGTTCAATTGTAAATACACAACATTTTTATAGCTTCTTACAATATCTGCTGTCTTATCTTCTGAAAAATCATCTACAACAATTACTTCAAAAAGATGTGAAGCGTAGTTTTGACGAAGTATGGATTCTATACAATTCCTGATATTAGCTTCTTCATTCCTGGCAGGAATAATAATACTTATGAATGTTTTGGGTAGATATGGTTCGGGAATGATAAAAGCTTTTTGTAGTTGCCAACCTCTTGCGTATATAACCATCAGCACTACATATGCCAACGTTATTAAAAAGCAAAAGATGTAAGCTATCAGCATTATCTAAGATATTCTATCATTTTAAAAATTGTTTCTTCATCAAAAAGCCAGTGTCCTTTATCAAGAACATGTAATTGTACAGAGGGTATATTTTTTTTGAATTTTTCTCCATAATCTACAGGTATCACTTTATCATAACGCCCAATAAATATATACACCGGTATCTTACGCTGCGCAATTATAGCCTTTAGCTTCTTTCGGTCCGGAATTATATCAGACATATTGGGCCATACTTTCAATAAAAGATCTCTATCATTCTCCTTTTCTAAATAATACATAGCGAATTTATACCGGCCCTTACTTATAATACTCAATCTTTTAAGTAGCCTTATAAAAGGCATATAATGCCCGGGATGGGTAAGAAAATTTCCAAACACCCATTTGCCTAAAAAATTATTTGTGACAAAGTTATATAAAGGGTTAGGTACCAACCCATCAGGTGCTGCTAATATAAGTGTATCAATACACTGAGGCATTTCTTCAACCAGGCACATACAACACCTTGCTCCCATGCTAAAACCAAGCAAGCTGAGTTTATCTACTTTTAATTTGTTCATTGCATGCTGTGCTATTGCAACAAGATCTTTTCTTTGCAACGACATTTTACTTTGCCAATTACTATCACCATGATATGGCAGATTGATGCTAATGATAGTATATCCGGGTAAATAAGCTTCAAACGGGGTAAATATGGACGCATCATTACCATAACCATGAAAAGCGAGCAGCAGTTTGTTGCCACTACCTATTTTCAGGTATTGCAATGTTCCATTATCCAGTTGTATGTAGCCCTGTTCCTGCACAAAACATATTTTTATATTCGATGACTGCCGTCATTTAATCGGTAAATTAACAATGTTATTTTTATTTTCTGCGTAGCTTTATAAAAAGGATTTATGGCAACACAAGGTGGTGGTTTTTTGATACATGGATCTGACCCGGCTGATACGTTCACTCCCGAAGACTTGAATGAAGAGCAAAGGATGGTAGAACAAATGTGTATGGAGTTTCTTGAGAAATAAGTAATACCACATGTAAAAGAATTAGATGATAAGGAACCCGGGCTTATGCAGTCTCTTTTAGATAAAGCCGGTGCTTTGGGCCTGTTGGGGGTAGCTTTCCCTGAAGAATATGGAGGGCTAGGGAAAGACTTTGTTACCGCCACACTTGTAAATGAAAACCTGGGAGCAGGCCATTCTTTTTCTGTTGCCATGGCTGCCCATACTGGCATTGGATCACTGCCTATTTTATATTTCGGCACCCCTGAGCAAAAGAAAAAATACATGCCGAAATTAGCAACCGGAGAAATGAAAGGTGCCTATGCACTTACCGAACCGGGGTCAGGTTCAGATGCACTCGCGGCAAAAACAACTGCTACCCTAAGTCCGGATGGTAAACAGTATATCTTAAATGGTCAGAAAATATGGATAACCAATGCGGGGTTTGCAGATATATTTACTGTATTTGCTAAGGCTGACGGAGATAAATTCAGTGCGTTTATTGTAGAGCGAAATACGCCGGGGCTAAGCTTTGGTGAAGAAGAACATAAAATGGGCATAAAGGGCTCTAGTACAAGACAGCTGTTTTTTGAAAATTGTGCTATACCCAAAGAAAATCTTTTAGGTGAAATAGGTAGGGGCCATATCATTGCCTTCAACATATTGAATATAGGCAGGTTAAAATTATGCGCTGCAGCACTTGGGGGAGCTAAGTTTGCGCTTCAACAAACCATTGAATATGCTATAGCACGCGAACAATTTAAAACATCTATAGCTCAATTTGGTGCTATACAGTATAAACTTGCGGAAATGGCTATCCGCGCTTTTGGTGCTGATAGCGCATTATACCGTACTGCAAAATGGATAGATGAAAAAGAACAAGCATTGCGGGGAGCAGGGAAACCTGAAAGTGAAACGCTGTTAGGGGCTGCTGAAGAATTTGCTATAGAATGCGCTATGCTGAAGGTAATAGGATCTGAAGCGCTTAATTATATTGTAGATGAAGGTGTGCAGGTACATGGTGGCAACGGATATTCTGATGATTATGATATTTCGCGCTCTTATAGAGACAGTCGTATCAACCGTATTTTTGAAGGTACAAATGAAATAAATCGTTTGCTGATACTGGATATGTATCTTAAACGCGCCATGAAAGGCCGTATGGACCTGTTAACCCCAGCAATGGGGATACAAAAAGAACTGATGAGCATACCCGAAACAGGAAATGACGATACACCTTTTGCAACGGAACAAAAAATTATAACCCATTTTAAAAAAGCGATATTATTATGTGCAGGCGCGGCAGCTCAAAAATTAATGACCAAGCTGGAACAGGAAGAAGAGATACTAATGAATATCGCCGACATGATCATGGAAGCTTTCCAGGCTGAAAGTATGTTATTACGCGCCATGAAAATGAAGAAGAATGATCATTCAAATGCAGATATAGCTTTAGATACAGTGAGGGTATTTATTTCTGATGCTGCAGATAGGATAGCACATTCAGGTAAAGATGCGATCAATTCATTTGCAGAAGGTGATGAGCAACGCCTGATGCTTATGGGATTAAAAAGATTTACCAAAACTGAGAATTTCAATACAAAAGATGCACGTAGGCGTATAGCTGCCAAATTGATACAAAGCCGCAAATACTTCTTTTAATGCTCCATTAAAAAAAATTAATGTCTATTCTTGCCTGTAAATAAAGCATGTGAATGTTAATTTATAACAAACTTGTTTTGCAAGTAGTATAGTTTAATACCTTTGCGCTCATAAATAATAAATTGAGTAGGCAATTTTATATAGCTTTTTTCTCGGTGCTGATATTTTTATCAGCCCGCTCCTATTCTGTTCCTCAGCATACAGTTTTTTGTAATAATAATATAGCCATTAATGAATTAATAGCTCATCAAAATAAATTGCAAGAGTTTGCTATCAATTTTGAAAAAAACAGACCTTTCCATCATGCAAGTTTTAAAATACGGACTAAGGCGCTGAATAATGCTTCTAAAATAGATAACCCTGTTGTTGCTATAATATCCCAGTTAACCTTCTCTTATTCTCAATCAGAATTATTACCTCATTATCTTTTCTATAAGGATAATCTATCCACAAAAGGTGTTTCTTTAAGGGGACCACCCTCTTTAGGTTAACATTCTCATACAAACTCCGTATTTTTCATTAACAATATTGTCATTATTTATTGTTGTGCCATGCACCACATTCAGATTATTATAAAAAACATTTTAGGCGTGTCAGCTTATTTCCGACGCTATACTTTATGTATACTCATATTTACATCTGCTATAGCACATGGGCAAGTACTGAACTTATATGACGCCATTAGTAAATCTGTCAGTAATTACCCTCTTATTCAACAGCGGCAATCAGAAGTTGCTGCCAGTAAAGCGCATGTGTCTACTGTAAATGCTTATAAGCTGCCTAACCTAAAGGTGTTGGAAGAGTTTGATGCAGGTACATCTAACAGTTTACCGGGTGGCTATTTTACATTTGGGGTGATACCTTCTGTATCAGGATCTATTCAATCGGCACAGAACAATTCCATTGCTACAGGCAATTTTGCTGTTTCTTATCTCGATTGGCCTTTTTACACTTTTGGATATTATAACAGTCAAAAAAGAAATGCAGAAGCTATGTATGCCACTAATCAATCTGTACTAAACGGCGATACATATTTGCTAACTGAACACATGTTGAATCTGTATCTTGACTGGGTAAAAAAATACAGGCTGCTGCAAATAGAAACTGAAAATTTACAACGTTCGGAGACTATTTTAAATGCCATAAAAGCAACTGTGCAAAGCGGCCTGAAACCGGGTGTAGACAGCAGCACAGCAAATGCTACCTATGCAAGAGACCGTATTAGTTACCTGCAGGCAAAGGATGAATACACCTACGATCTGATAGAAATTGCAACATACACAGGCATAAGACCAAATAATATTTCACCTGACACTGCTGTTTTTACCTATGCATCGCAGCCTGAATTATTGCAAATGCCTGTTTCAGATAGTGTGACAATAACGCACCCATTGCTCGATGTCTATCAAAAACAATATGAGCAACAATTAGCTTTAAATAAAACATTGTCGCGCATGTATATGCCCAAACTTTCGCTGGAAGGCGCCGGATGGGTACGGGCATCCAGTATATCACCCACTACCGTGTATGCCAATGACCCTGTTAGCGGGCTCTCTTACAGTCGTTACAATTATTTATTCGGCGTATCACTAAGCTATAATATATCCGATATTAAACACCAGCACGATCAAATAGTAGAAGGGAAATATTATGCACAAGCAAAGGAAGACGCACTGCATACCCAGGAAATAAACCTGAATAAAGCTTTACTACAGGCTAATATGGCATATACAACAATGCTTGAAAAACTACATGAATTTCCTTTTCAATTACGATCTGCACGTGAAGCATATGAACAACAGGCAGCATTGTATCGGGCGGGGTTAAATACATTGATAGACGTGACGAATGCGCAGTATGTCTTAAAACAGACGGAAGCAGATTATGTATCGGCCCAAGAGGGCTTGCTGCAACTCTTAGATATAAGAGCGGGATTAAATGGCAGACTGGATAATTTTATAAAAACATTTAAAAAATAAGCAATGAGCTTAGTATCAGCATCGCTAAAAAGGCCGATTACTGTGATCGTTTTGGTATCAGCAGTTTTTCTGAGCTCTATTTTGGCGATCATTACCATACCCATAGATATATTTCCAAAACTCAACCTACCTACTATTTATGTAATTGAGCCTTACGGAGGTATGACACCCCAGCAAATGGAAGGCTTTTTCTCAACACGTTTACAAGATCAGTTTTTGTATATAAATGGTATAAAAAATGTAACCAGTAAGAATATACAAGGCATTAGTATACTTAAGCTTACTTTTTTCGAAAATGTTGATATGGCCGAAGCTTCTGCACAAGTAGCTTTGCAGCTTAACCGTGCCATGACATTTTTCCCACCGGGTGCATTACCCCCGCAGGTAATACGTTTTGATGCGTCATCGTTACCAGTTGGAAATCTTGTATTCAGCAGTGCTACCAGGAAACTTGAAGAAATAAATGACCTTGCTTCTACACGTGTGCGTCCTTTGTTCGCAACAATCCCCGGTTTATCAGCGCCTGCACCTATAGGATCTAATATCCGCACGGTACTTATCAATATAGACCCCAACAAGCTTCGCAGCTATAACCTAACACCTGAAGACGTAGTAAACGCTGTTGCGAGAAATAATACAATTGCTCCATCAGGCAATATCAGCATAGGCAATACGATGTATATAGCCACAGACAATTCATTAGAAAGTAAAGTAGCAAATTTTGATAATCTGCCCGTAAAAACAGATTCAGCAAACGTTGTATTTCTTAGAGATGTAGCAACTATCCAGGACGGGGCTGATGTAACAACCGGGTATGAACTCATAAACGGAAAGCGTTCATTATACATGCCAATTGTAAAAACACCTGACGCATCTACATGGGAGGTTGTTAAACAATTGAAGGCTAAAATACCTGAAATGCAAAGCCTGCTGCCTGATGATGTGCACATCTCTTACGAGTTTGACCAATCGGTATTTGTTATCAATGCTGTCAAAAGTCTTGTATCGGAAGGCATCATTGGCGCTCTTCTTACCGGCTTAACAGTTTTGCTCTTTTTGAAAGACTGGAGAAGTTGTATTGTTGTAGTAATTACCATACCCATCTCTATACTCAGCGCCGTATTGTGTTTAAAAGTAGCCGGGCAAACCATCAATATCATGACCCTGAGCGGCCTTGCATTGGCTATTGGTATCCTCGTTGACCAAGCTACTGTAACAATAGAGAATATTCACCAGCATTTGGAAATGGGGAAATCAAAAGCAAAAGCCATATATGATGCTTGCGAGGAAATAGCCTTCCCGTTATTGCTGATATTATTGTGTATCATAGCTGTATTTGCGCCATCATTTGTAATGCAGGGTGTACCTAAAGCATTGTTCCTACCACTATCCCTCGCTATTGGATTTGCGATGATAGCATCTTTTATATTAGCGCAAAGCCTGGTACCGATAGTATCTAACTGGCTATTGAAAGAGGAAATGTTCAAATACAAACACGGGCAATTTCATGCACATGCCGGTCTTGCGCTGGATGAGAACGAAGTGCGTGAAATAAGAAAACATTTAAATAAAGAATCTGAACACCCGGAAAAAAATGATTATTTCGAAAAAGTAAAAATAAGATTTAAGAAAATATTGGAAAACGCCATGCATAAACGAAGGCGTAATCTATGGGCTTACCTCATTACCGTTTTAATTTTATCAGGTGGGTGTTTTGTATGGATCGGAAAGGATCTGTTGCCAAAGACGAATAATGGCCAGTATCAATTAAGATTACGGCTACCTGAAGGCACACGCCTTGAAAGAACAGAAAGCATGGTAAAATCCGTATTACAGATATTAGATAGCATTACCGATCATCATGTAGAAATAACAGCGGCGTATGCAGGCACCATACCCACCAACTACGGAACTGCTAATCTGTATACATTCAATAGCGGGTCACACGAAGCAGTAATGCAATTACAACTGGATGAACATTATAAAATTGGGAAAGATAAATTCCAGGACAAATTGCGTGCAGCGATAGCTGCACAACTACCGCAGGTAAGAGTTTCTTTTGAACCTATTGAGCTAACTGAGAAAATAATGAGCCAAGGGGCAGCAACTCCTATAGAGGTTCGCGTAGCGGGAAAAGACATGCAACAAATTCAGGTGTATGCAAATAAACTCGTTGATGCGTTAAAAGGTATATCCTATATGAGGGATGTACAGATCGCGCAGCCATTAAAAACTCCGGTTATCAATATTCAGCTAGACAGGTTTAAAATAGAGCAGATGGGGCTTAATCTAAAAGACGTATCCCATGCTATTGCCGCATTCACCTCATCTAGCCGCTATACAGAAAAAAATCTATGGCTCGATGAAAAAAGCGCCTATACATTCCAGGTGCAGGCACAGGTACCGGTATACATCATGAATAACCTTGATGCTATAAAAGAACTTCCCTTACAAACAGGCCATGCAAGTCTTATTTTACAGGATGTAGCCGCTATTTCAATTGATACTGCCGTTGGAGAATACGACCGTACCGGCCCGAGGAGATTTGTTACTGTTAGCGCCAACCTATATAAGAAAGACCTGCAAAGCGGAACAGATGCCGTAAACAAAGCAATAAAAAATATCGGCGAACTGCCAAAAGGTTTGAAGATAGACGTTATGGGTATGTCAAACCTGCTTACAGAAACGCTGAACAGTTTGCAAAGCGGCTTAACCTTTGCTATTATCGTTATCTTATTACTACTCGCAGCTAATTATCAATCATTCAGGGCTTCGTTGTCCGTATTATGCACAATACCGGCGGTACTTCTTGGTTCGTTGACCATATTGTTACTAACAGGTGCAACATTAAACCTACAGTCTTATATGGGTATCATTATGTCTACAGGCGTATCTGTTGCTAATGCTATTCTTATAGTAACAAATGCAGAGCGGCTGCGTATAGAATACAATAACGATGTTGTAAAGGCAGCTACCGTAAGCGCTTCAATCAGGTTGCGTCCCATATTAATGACGAGCCTTGCTATGATAACAGGTATGATACCTATGGCAACTGGTTTAGGAGAAGCCGGCGACCAAACAGCACCACTTGGAAGAGCTGTTATTGGCGGACTTATAGCTTCTACCTTTGCTGCATTATTTATAGTGCCCCAATGCTATGCTGTATTAATGCGTAAAGCAAGTATTGAATCACCTTCATTATTACCAAAAGAATAAAAGATTTATGAAACATATAGTTCAAATAACAGTTATCATTTTTATAATTGCAGCTATTCAATCTTGTGGTGACAGCAAAGCTGAAAAAGCACCTACTCAAAAAAACAAAGATGCGTATACCCTGATGATGCTTCAACCTCATCATTCTGATGGCGTTGTAAAACTACCGGGCGTGTTGCAACCGTTTGAATTTGTACAGATATTCCCGAAAGTAAGCGGCTTCATAAAAGATGTGTATGTTGACAGAGGGTCTGTAGTAAAGCAAGGACAGATATTAATGCGGCTCGAAGCACCAGAAATAGAACAACATGTATCGGCAGCAAAACTAAAATACAGCGAGGCCTTTGCTCTTTACCTTACCAGCAAAGATAAATACAATCGCCTTTTAGAAACAAGTAAAACCCCGGGAACTGTATCTATGTTTGACTTGCAGGCTACCCGCTCAAGGATGCAGGCAGACAGTGCTACTGCACAAGGTGAGTATGCCAATTACAAAGCTCAGCAAACGATGTATAGTTATCTTACCGTAACAGCACCATTTAATGGAGTGATAACAGAGCGTAATGTACACCCCGGTGCATTGGTTGGCCCTGAAACCCGTGGAAACTCACCTATGTTAGTATTACAACAACAATCAAAATTGCGAATGGTTATTAATGTACCTGAAGAATACAGCGCACAGATAACAGATAAAAGCGTTGTTCATTTCACGGTGAATGCATTGCCCGGTAAGCAATTTAAAGGCACAGTATCGCGAACATCAGGCAGCCTGAACGATAAATTCAGGTCGGAAACAATAGAGGTGGATATTGCTAACCCTGATAACATGTTTAAGCCGGGAATGTATGCCGAGGTACTCTTAACCGTGAATGGTAATAACGATGCTTTTTTTGTTCCTACATCCGCTGTTGTAACTACCACAGAAAGAAAGTATGTAATTGTAGCAAATGGCGATTCTAAAAAATGGGTTGACGTAACTACGGGCAATCAACAAAATGATTCTACTGAAATTTTTGGTGATCTGCATATTGCTGATAAGCTGATCGTTAACGCTGATTACCAAATACAGGAAAGCAAATAGGGATGATTATTCATCTCTCCATTCTTTACCTGTAAGCGTGAGAAATACGTCTTCGAGGTTTGCGGCCTTCACTTCTTTCTGCCTTTGAAACCCTGTTTTGAGAAGTTTATCCACCAATGCTCCGGGCGTATCCAACGTTACAATTTCTCCGCTATCTACTATTGCTACCCTGTCGCAAAGTTCTTCAGCTTCATCCATATAGTGTGTTGTAATGACGACTGTAGCACCATTTTGTCTTAACAGTAGTATCAACTCCCATAGATTGCGACGCGCCTGTGGATCGAGGCCTGTAGTCGGTTCATCCAGAAAAATGATCTTAGGATTATTAATAAGAGTTGTAGCAATAGAAAAACGTTGTTTCTGCCCTCCTGATAATTCTTTGTATTTACTCTTTGCCTTTTCTGTCAGGTTTACTTTATCAAGTAATTCAGTGGGGTTTACATCCCTGTTATAGAGCCCTGAGAACAGTTCTATAATTTGCTTCAGGTTAAGATTAGGGTAATAGCCTGCCGCCTGTAATTGCACCCCTATAATATTTTTGATGCCAGCCGGATTTTTATCAAGATCAATACCATCTACCCACACCTCTCCTGACGTTTTTTCTCTTAGTGTTTCTATGATCTCCAGTGTTGTTGTTTTGCCCGCGCCATTGGGTCCCAATAAACCAAATATTTCCCCTTCACTTACTTCGAAACTGATACCCTTTACAGCTGTAAAGTCACCATATTTCTTTACCAGGTCTTTAACTATAATAATTGCTTTGTTCATACAGGTATCTATATTCTCAGCGAAATTGCGTATTAAAAGTGATTTATCAATTTTGTCTTTAAAGATAAAGTTGTTTATTATTCTATTTTTTCGTAATTTGTTGCTATAAATCCTCAAATCAATCATTTCTAACATTCTAAATTCTGAACAATGAAACATTTCTTCTATTTTTTATTGTTTGTTTTAGTCCTTGGTGATGCTGCAAATGCGCAACAATTTTTAAACGGAAGTGTAGAACCCATCAGTTCTTTTTCCGGTTTTTGCACAAACATTTCTGCCAGTTCATTCAATTCAAATATGCCAAATGCGTCTGTGACGGACCCTGCAGGTAAACCAGCGTTTATTGGCGACAGCATATGTGTGTATGCAAAGGTTCCGGCGGGTATTGCATTTGTAGGCTTGTTGTATGACTCTGCCAGTGGACTCGGACAACGTTTATCATTAAAACTTGCCAGCCCAATGGTAATCGGTAAGAAATACATTTTCTCATTTGCCATGATAGGCACTTCTTCTGCATTAGGCTCTCCCATTATTTATGGTTATATGAATGATAGTACGGGCAACACTGATTATAGCTCTACAGACACGATAGCCGGACCTACTACTTTTACTGCATGGCTTACGGTTACAGATAGTTTTGTAGCCGGGAATAATGACCAGTATTTTTATGTAGAAGTAAAAGCACCTTTGCGTGGAGATGGCTTTAATTATTTTGACAACTTTAAAATACTAAACCCGGCAACAGGTGTTGATGAAGTATACATACCGCTGCATGTTGTGGCATACCCAAATCCCTGCACAAACTCTACGCAAATTACTATAGATGATAATGCGGTAATGCCATGTGAAATTGTAGTAACGGACTTACTTGGACATATAGTGATACAGAAAAAGGTGACAGAAACGAAAGTTTTGCTCAATCTATCGGAGTATGCAAAGGGACCTTATTTTTTACAACTCACTGACCATAACCACAACAGATCAACGATACCGCTCATTACACAGTAAGTACAAATATCCACTATAAGAGTAAGGAGTTCTTAACTTCTTACTCTTTTTTAATGCCCTATAATAAAGCATTTCCTGTGTAACCTTCCCTGGAAGTCGAAGGGAGTAGTAACTGCAGTAATATCTTTTACAAAGGAAGCGGGGATATTATCTCTTTCTAACACAAAATCTCTGTAGTTGTTACTGAAGTATATGCGGCCATCGTCAGTTAACGCTTTTAATAATTGCTTTAATAGGCTGACATGATCGCGCTGTACGTCAAATATATCATCCATGCGTTTGCTATTGCTGAATGTAGGAGGATCGCAGATAATGAGATCGTAGGTTTTGGCAGGAATGTCCTGCAATAATCTCATCACATCTCCATGCACAAAATCGTGTTTCTTATCGTCATACAGTTTGTTGTACTGCATATTACGCTTCACCCAATTGAGGTAGGTCTTGCTCATATCAACTGATGTAACGCCTGCTGCACCACCATTTGCAGCATATACACTAAACGAACCTGTGTAGCAAAACAAGTTGAGGACATTCTTACCTTTTGCTTCGTCACGGACCATGCCCCTTGTAATGCGATGGTCGAGGAATAAGCCAGTATCGAGATAATCGGTAAGATTGATGATAAACTTTAAACCACCCTCAGGAACAATACGTTCCGCTTTCTGCTCTCCGAATTTTTCATATTGTTCGCCACTTCTATGTCCCTTACGTTCGCGTTGCTTCATGTATATGACTTCTTCATTCACCTCCAATACGAGGGCTATTATCTTTCTACAGTCCTGCAACCATACTTCATGTTCTTCTTCCTCCATGCCATGCCTGCGTTTATACTCAGCCGCATGCACTACCCCGTCGTACCATTCAATAGCAAAGGGAAATTCAGGTAAGTCATGATCATAAAACCTGTAACAAGCTACTTCCTGCCTGCGCGCCAGTTTGCTATAATGCTTATGCATTTTTCGCAAACGGTTCTCGAAC
Organism: Bacteroidota bacterium; assembly: GCA_013286485.1. Classification (GTDB taxonomy): domain Bacteria; phylum Bacteroidota; class Bacteroidia; order Chitinophagales; family Chitinophagaceae; genus JABDFN01. The sequence goes on along the minus strand of JABDFN010000008.1, from coordinate 14,401 downwards.
ATTTGACCACGACTAACCTGATTTTCTACCACTACTACCTCAATTTTTGATTGATTTTAGAAAAATTATTATTATTCACTTTTATATAATATAGGTCTTTATCAAAGTCACTATGTAAATAGACATGCATATCAAAAAAACCTTTATCAATTTCCATTCCTTGTATAATATCCTCATTAGCGCTATCACCCCATCCATGAAAATAAATGGACCCTTTCATCGTTGTCCATTTGCCTTTTCTAGTAAATAAGGTATTTGTAACTATTTTTCTTTCAAAGCTATAATCACTGTATATTATTATACTGTCATTGTTCACACCATTCAATACATACCTTCCAGATATATCACGACAAGAGGAAAGAAGAAGTAATAAAAATATAGCAAAATTATTTTTCATAATGAGACTAGTATAATTACAGTTTACTTTTCTGAATTTTATGTTCTTTTTTCTCTGTATTGTTTTGAACAGCCTGTGGTTTGGGTAATTTCTTGCGAGGTATCATTTCATCACGCATAGCTGCATTGTAAACGAATGATGCCATAATAACAGATGCCTGCATAAGATCGTTTGCGCTTACCCGATCGTAGGTGTCCATATTGGTGTGATGAGAGCGTGTACCGTATTCAAGGGGGTCTTGTATGAACTGGAAGCCGGGAATGCCTACTTCATCAAAAGAAATGTGGTCGGTGCTGCCTGTATTACGAATGGTCAATGTATTAGCACCCAAATCTTTGAACGGTGTCAACCATGCTTCGAATATGGGTCTTACCAAATCGTTGCCCTGCATAAATATTCCTCTTATTTTTCCACCACCATTATCCAAGTTGAAATAGGCAGATACTTTTTCATGTTCCGGTTTTAATTGCATGGTCATCCGGTCTGCAAAATGTTTTTTTACATATCCACGGGAACCCAATAAGCCCTGCTCCTCCCCGCTCCATAAAACAATGCGTATGGTTCTGCGGGGATGCATACCAATGGCTTTGAGTATGCGCACCGCTTCCATGCAGACAGCCACACCCGTTCCATTATCTGTAGTACCCGTAGCACCATGCCAACTATCCATATGCGCGCCGAGCATAACCAATTCATCTCCCAGATCTGAACCGGGGATCTCTGCCACCACATTATTCTCTATGGAATCAGCCATTAAGAAAGTATTATCCAATTCTGCTTCCAGCTTTACTTCTTTTCCTGCGTCGAGCAATCGTATCAGCCTGAACAAATGTTCACCGTTCATCTCTATCTCAGGTAATACAGGTTTTGCATTCCAGGTGCGGGGAGAACCATTTGATGTGAATACCGTACCACCAGAACCCCTGCCACCACTGAGTACCAGTTGCGCACCCTGCGCCATTAAAAAACTATCTATGCTCTTCCTGAGATTAGCAGCAGCAATGGGATTGGGCCTTGGCCTTGATACAGGATTTGCTGCAGGATCGTCCAGATGTGGATCGAGCGTCATTTTTTGTAAGTCTTCATCTGATTGTCTTTTAGCATCTGCCGTAAAATTTGGTTTTATTTCTGTGGCTGTACTTGACGATAGTACCACAATTTTATGTTGCAGCTTTCCATCATATTTATTCAAATCCTGAACACTGTCTACTTTTACAAATATTGCATCTCCTTTTATTAAGCCATTGGTACCGGGTGTCCATGCACGGGGTATGCCTATTAAGGCCTGGTAATATGGTGCGCTCATAGCAACGTAACATTTGTGTGTTTCCCAACCTTTGCCAAAACCACCCCAGGGTTCTATATGTGCATTTTCCAAACCCCAATCTGCCAATTGTTGTTTTGCCCATTGCTCCGCTTTTTTCATACCTGAAGAACCTGTAAGGCGGGGACCAATAACATCGGTCAGATCAAACAAGTTTGCCATGACCTTTGAATTATTAAATCCTTCGTCTTTAATCTTCATGATAATATGCATGTTCACTCTTTCTTCATTATCACCTTTGAATGATAAAAAGCAAAATGCAAAAAAGCCTAATATGGCGAGTAGTGTTCTATTCATTATAACAATATTTAAAGGTAAAAAGTAAAGAAAAAACAGGAGCCATACCCTATCCTTCTCCCAAGTAAAGTGAAATTTATTTTTTAATAATTAAACCGGGGCATTTCTGTTAAGCTTCCGGAAACTTCCGCTTTACTTCCGCATCATTTTTTTATAATATAGTTGTCCAGAGCTGGTTTGACAGGATTTAGTTCCGATCTATTGCCGCTTTTTGAAAAAAAATCCGGAGAAGGTGCGGAAGTGAGAAATGGAAATGGATGAATAAAATTGAATAAATAATAAGGCATACTAATACGTTTACAGGTCGGATGTAAAGGTACAATTTCTGATACCACGGAAACAAATATTTGTTATTGAATATGAGATGTGTTATTGAAATGATCGCAGTAAAAGCTGATCTGTATATTGCGAGATCACTGTTTTAATATTTTGAATACCTGCCTTGAATTATTATCCAAAAGCTTTAAGAAATACATGCCGACAGGCAATGACTGAATAGTTATGTTATTATCGCCCTGCAATAAAGTGCCATTCAGCATCTGTTTGCCGGTAATATCTGTAATGATGTACGGATATTTAGCAGTTGTGATTATCTGTACATTATCAGTAGCGGGATTGGGGTATATGCGAATATTAGCATTTTGACCAACTATATTAGGAACAGCCAGTTTATGAAACCTGGTCTTTATTGTATTACTATCCAGATTTGTATTTGTAATCCTGATCATAGATACCGTGCCACTTACCTGCTCTCCACCTGTAGTTGCATCATCTTCAAAGAAAATCAATTTCTTATGCGCATCGTAAATATAATAGCTACCTGTATCTGCACAAGTGGTCATAAACATTCCATTCACGTAAGTGAACATATTTTTAGTAGCATCGTCTCTTGTAACTGCAACATATACGTACGCACTATCGGGGATATAGGCACTGTCTGATTTTGTAAATGGCCATAATTGTATGTTACCTGAATTATTATATAAGCCATTATCTGAAGCGCGATATTTATAGTCAATTAGTTTTTTAAACCCGATGTTTGTATCGATCCTTACATACATTTCGATAGTATAGCTACCCAAAGACAGGAAACCGGCAATAGAATCGTCGAAGGTAATACCACAACCTTTGCTATAATGAAATACATTTCTTGTAATACCGATAGGTAAGGCCTCGGAAGAATAACTGCCTGTACATGCAGCAGTAAGATCGGGGCCTGTGCCCGCCTCGTGCATATTGTTATTGAAAAACCAAGTGTAGGTTGTTTGGGCAAATGCGCCAAATGCCAATAGGATATTTACAATAAACAGGAGTAGCAGTTTTTTCATAAATGCTTTTTTTTAAAGTTATAAAATGCAATTGTAAAGCGCCAGCGCATTAAAGAGTTTTAATGTACTCTATAACTGCATTTCTTTCTTTGTCTGTAAGCACGTCGCCGAAATAATGCCCATAATTGCCATAGCCGGGTAAGGTGGTGTTGTAATATTTTTTGCCATCCGGTTTATCTGCAGATTCATACTTCCAACCAAGTTTGTCGTAATCATAAACAGGATGATCAAAATCGCGCATCCAGTAAGCGGGACGTAGTTTACTGTTCAATACTGCCTCTAAGGTAGGAACAGAAGCATTGTGAAAATACGGAGCTGTGATCCAAACACCATCTAACGGAGGTGCAACATAGCCACTGGATACGTCTATATGAGCTGCATATGGAGGCTGCGCAAACCAGCTTTTGTTAAACCAACTACTAAACTGAGGGTTTTGCTGATTGGCTTTAAAAAGTAAAGAATCTGTTTGTACTACATTGCCGGGTATCAGCAAATTAGGATAAGTACCACCCTCACCATAAGTACCGTGACACTTGCTACAATTATCATTAAATACGAATTTTCCCTTTGCAGCCAATTGCTGATCTATTGGCTTTGGATATTTTGGCGGTTGTATAGACCTGATGTAAGCGAGTACATCTCCAAAATGGCTGTTTACATCTGCCGCCTCAGCAGTATCAGTGACAGTTAAGATGTTGCTCGTCATTAAAAACTTACCAAAATCGCCACGACCCAAGCCTGTATAGAACATGGCGTTCTTCTTTTTAAGCAACCACCATGCTGGCACATCGGTGGGAACAACTATATCAGGCAGATCCATAGAAGCAGTATCCTGCCATACCAATGTTTGCGGATCGCGATGCGCAGCCAACACAGCCGCCAACATATCAGCAGGATTTACGCCGGGTGTTGCTGTAACCAAATGCGGCGTAACCATTTTTAAGGATTGAAAAAATGCTTTTGACGCCTTGTATTTTTTAGGCGAAGTCATTTTAAGAAAATTGACGCCTGCATTTAATTTTTTCTGATCGGGCTCTATACTAAAATCACTAAAAGAATTACCAAGGCCTACAATCACTTTATCATCGAATATCTCGGCATGACATTGCAGGCAAGTAGGAATAACCATGTCGATACTGTCGGCACTTCTTATAATGTTATACCCTACTTCCACAGTCGCATTCTTACCTGTTCTATTGAGAAGGTTACGATCATCTTTACCACGCGCCATGGTATAATATTCGTAGGGTAAGCCGCTACGTAAAAAATCTCCTGTGATCAGATACTCATATCCTTTGGCAGAATCGCCTGAACGCTGGGGGCTGGGTTGGATATATGTGTATTCATCAGGTGCCTCTTTGTTAAAGGCTAACAAAAAAGTTACAAAAACTGCAGCAAGAGATAATAAAGCCTTCTTTTTCATCTTAATTTAGTGAAGGATATATGAATGTGTAAATTACGGTTTTTAATGCTGATGAAATACTTATTATTACTATTATGGCTTCCTTTATGTACCAGCGCACAAACTGATACATCGGTTATTTACAGGCAAAGCTATACCGTAAAAGGATGGAACAGTGGTATTGTTAATGAATACTCACTCAGATTCATCAAAGAGCAAAGAGCTAATTTCTTTTATCTATCCTCTTATTCCAAACAAGGAATTGATAAAAGTATAGACACATCAGGCTATGGTATACATAAAACAGATAACGGGGTTGTTATAGCCAATTGTGTATTTGTATACATAGCCAAGAGCATTGATGTAGTATATGGAGACATTGTATTTACAGGCAAGAATAATATTGCTGAAATGAAATTGCAAAATGTTCGATACAGCAAATACGAAAAACAAAATGGCGGCTGGAGAGAAACACAAAGAGGACTGTATAAAGATCTGAAGTTATGCAGGCATTGTAATGTAACAGGTATTAAGATTGCGGAAACAGTGAATAAGGGGTTTGTGCGGTTGTCGCTGGCGTATGAAGCCTATTTAAAAAGGGCTGTGAAAAATTAGATAAGCGACACACAGACACTCAGGAGATTTCTCTCACGATAAAAATCAGGGTTCGAAATGACCCATTATCATTTAAAGTCGAGATAGTTAAAAAATTTGGGAGGGGGTGTATAGTTATGTTTTTGATTATGGGGTAGATTTGCTTCCCGTTTTGCGATGGCAATACTATCCTCGCTGCTGAGCGGATATTCTTTACGATAGATCATTTCGTCTACCTGGTATTCTTCTTCTTTTATTAGTCTGCCAGTCTCTTCATCATAGAATTTCCAAATGCCATGTTTTAAAGAGCCCCGATCTGTGCTTATACGTTTTAATGACTCTTTACCGGTTTCAGGATCGGTGACCATAATAGTATCGAATACATTTTCAGGATTCATACCCCGATAATAGCCGGTAGTTACCAAATGACCACCATCGTAATATTTTGCAAAGCCATCGAGTGTATTGTTCCTGTATGTTTCCTCAGCTAAAAGTTCATTTCCACCATCGAGTTTATACCATATATTCATTTTGCGACCATGGTCATACCTACCGAATTCGTGACAACCTGTTTTACCCTCAGGACAAGCACATGCCTGCAACCACATGCCGTGGCGCTTGCCATTATCGTCAAATTTATTAATTGCAGTATCCTTATTCTGCGCCAAAACGGAGCAGGTAAAGAATAAGAATAATATAGACGCTAACAGCCTCATGCAAATAAAGTTAAACGTTGTACCGGGATATCTATTGTTCGGGATGAAACAACTATACACCAAATGAGCTACCACAGCCACAAGTAGTGCTTGCATTTGGATTATTAAAAATAAAACCCCTTGCATTTAAACCACTTTGAAAATCTATCTGCATACCAAAAAGATAGATGCCATGTGTTTTCTTCATTAATACAGGAATGCCTTCTATATCATAAAGCTCATCATCTGCTTCTTTTTTATCGAAACCTAGTATATAACTCATGCCGGAGCAGCCACCACCTTTAACACCCACACGCAAATATTCATTCTTATCAAAACCGGGTTCATTCATTAACCGGTTGACCTCTTTTACCGCGGCGGGTGTAAGTTTCACCGGTATATCTACAATTGTTTCCATATTCTATCCCCATAGGGGGCCATTCATTTTTACAAAATTACGATATATGCAAAGGTTGAACAAATTAGAGATATACAATATTGCTAATACTGATAAACATATAGAAAAAAGCGTTTATCATTTTGTTAAGAACATTTATCTATTTTTGGCGTCCAAATCGTACAGAACTATGAGCGAGGCCTCGGAACATATTATCAATGACTCATCTAACCAAATGAAGAAGGCAATAGGCCACCTGGAAGCGGAAATATCTAAAATACGCGCAGGCAAGGCCAGCCCACAGGTAGTGGATGGTATAATGGTGGACTATTATGGTAATCCTACCCCGCTGAACCAGGTTGCCAATGTGTCTGTAACAGATGCACGTACAATTTCTATACAGCCATGGGAAAAGAATATGCTGGCACCTATAGAAAAGGCTATTATGGCAGCTAATATTGGCATAACCCCTCAAAATGACGGAAATACAGTGCGCTTGTTTTTACCCCCGCTGACAGAAGAACGCCGCAAGGAATTGGTAAAAAGAGTAAATGCGGAAGGTGAGCATGCTAAGGTTGCTGTGCGCAACATACGCCGTGATAATATAGAACACATAAAAAAACTACAAAAAGAAGGACTGAGTGAGGACGCTGTAAAAGACGCAGAAGGACGTATACAGGGCATTACGGATAAAAACATAGCATTAGTAGACCAACACTGCAAGGACAAGGAGAAAGAGATAATGACTATTTAATTCAGAAGGTAAAATGTAAAAATATTGGCGGGTTATTTACCCGCCATTTTCATTATGTGCTTGTACTCCGCTTCTGTAACGGGACTAACTGATAGCCTGCCAATGCGCAACAGTGCCATATTAGCCAGTGATTTTTCTTTTTTCATGTCTGCTAAAGAAACAGGATTGTCTAAGGTCTTTACAGGTTTGAGATCAACTACAGACCAATCTTCTGTGGTAGTAGGATCCTGGTAAGCTGTTTTTACCACCTCAGCAATACCTACTATCTCAAGTCCTTCGTTGCTATGATAAAAGAAAACATGGTCACCTTTTTGCATAGCCCTGAGATGCAGGCGGGCAGCATAATTGCGCACCCCATCCCAGGTAGCTTTTTTATCTTTTAAAAATTGTTGCCAGCTATAAGCGGCTGGTTCGGATTTTACGAGCCAGTATTGCATAGAAGAAAGTATAAAGTCAAAAGTAGAAAGCTATTGTTGTAAAATTTAAAAGTAAAGTTATTTATTTTTCTCTTTGTAATAAATAAGTAGCTAATTCGTAGAGTGGTTGTTTGCGTTTGGCAGTAACGGCAACATCTTCCAAACTATCAAAAGCTTTTTGGGAGTAATAATTTACAGCTTCGCGGCAAGCAGTATCTGAACCTGTTTCGTTAAACAAGCTGAGCATAGCCGGAACTTTATCATGTGTATCTTTTTGCAACCAATCCGTAATACCTGCACGTTGGTGTGCTGATGCTGTTTCCCAAGCCTTTAGCAGTAAGTAGGTTTTTTTATTAGCTTTAATATCACCACCTTGTTGTTTGCCGAGTTTATCTGATGCGCCAAAAGCGTCGAGATAATCATCCTGTAGCTGAAATGCAATTCCCAAATTTTTACCAAACTCGTATAGCTTGTCAGCATTCCCCTCTGTAGCACCGCCGAGCATTGCGCCTATTTTAAGGCTGCCTGCCAATAGAACAGAAGTCTTTAGGGTGATCATGTGTATATATTCATCAATAGTGACATCGTTACGACTTTCAAAATCCATATCCAATTGCTGGCCCTCGCAAACCTCTACAGCAATTCTGTTAAATGTTTTAAGTACCAGTGGAAGTTCCATTTTTACCTGTGATATGTACTGATAGGCATAAATACAAGTAATGTCGCCGCAAAGTATTCCTGCTGTCATGCCATATTTGGCATGAATAGTTGGATTGCCCCGGCGAAGCGGAGCTTTGTCCATGATATCGTCATGTATCAAAGTAAAATTGTGGAACAGCTCTATTGCCGCTGCTGCATGCCAGGCATCCTGATTGACCTCTCCAAATAATTCATTACCCATTAAACAAAGCACCGGACGAATGCGCTTGCCTCCCAACTGTAATAAATAACGGCAGGGATCGTAGAGATTTGAAGGCTGCCCGGGAAACGGAAGTGCACCTACAAAACGATCTTCAAATTGTTTAACAAGCTGGGAAAAAGAATTCATGTAATTAATTCAAAAGTAAATCCCAAAGTATCGGGACAAAAGTAAAGATATATTATCTTCTTCTTTTTGAAGACCCGTATTTTTTAGGAGGTTGTTTTGGAGATTTATGTTTATTCGGGCGACTTGGCTTGGCAATAACTTCTTGCCCCCCAGGCATTTCTATCAGCGACATATCTATTTGTCTTTTTTCTAAATTGGCGGAAACAATTTTCACTTTCACTTTATCACCGATACGGAACCTGATACCTGTGTACCTGCCAACCAGTGCATATTCATGTTCCATTAATTCGAATTCGTCAATTTCGGAGAGATCGTTACGGGATATCATACCCTCACATTTATGCGCTACTGTTTCAGCCCAAAAGCCAAAACTTGCCACACCGCTAACGATCGCATCAAAATCTTCGCCCACAAACTGCTGCATGTACTCCACCTGCTTGTATTTATTACCTGCACGCTCAGCATCCATAGCGCGACGTTCCTGGTCGCTGCAATGTCGACATTGCTGCTCTAATTGCTTAATAGGATGAATTTCACTATCAAGACATTCCTGCAAAATACGGTGTGCGAGTACATCGGGATAGCGACGTATAGGTGAAGTGAAGTGACAATAATTATCAAATCCTAAACCATAGTGACCAATATTTTCAGTAGTATATACCGCCTTTGACATAGTACGGATACCGAGGCTTTCCAGTACATGTTGCTCCGGCTTGCCCTGTACCATTTTCAGCATTTCGTTGAAAGATTTTGCAATGCTTTCAGGAGAGCCCATATTAAATTTGTGGCCAAACCGTGCCGCAAAAGTGGTAAACAGTTTTAACTTATCTTCATCAGGAACATCGTGTACACGATATGGAAAAGGAACAGGTTTTTCTTTCACTTTTATTTTAGAAACATACTCTGCTACTGTGCGATTTGCCAGCAGCATAAACTCTTCTATCAGTTGATGCGCTTCTTTACTTTCTTTTACTACAATGCCCAAAGGCATACCTGTTTCATCCAGCTTGAAACGGATCTCTTGTGAAGAAAAATTGATGGCTCCTTTTTTAAACCGCTCTTTGCGAAGTATTTGCGCTAGTTTATTTAATATCAACAATTCTTCTTTCAGTCCATCTTCACCTCCTTCTATTACTTCCTGCACATCTTCATAGCTAAAGCGGCGACGTGAATGCATAACTGTTCTACCGAGCCAATGATCTTTCACTTTTCCGGCGGGGGTGACAATAAAAATTGCAGAGAAGGTGTATTTATCTTCGTTAGGACGTAAAGAACAAAGCTCGTTTGATAAACGTTCGGGCAGCATTGGCAGAACCCTATCAGGCAGGTAGACACTGGTAGCGCGACGATAGGCTTCTTTATCTAATTCAGTACCGGCTTCTACAAAATGACTTACATCTGCGATATGCACCCCTATTTCATAATCTCCGTTCTTGAGCACACGAAATGAAATAGCATCATCAAAATCTTTGGCGTCTACCGGGTCTATGGTAAAGGTGAGGATATCGCGAATGTCTTTGCGCTTCTTGAGTTCTTTCTTGTCTATAAATTCTGAAAAGCGTGCCGCCTGTTCTAATACTTCATCGGGGAAATGCAGGGGAAAACCATTGTCAATCAGCAGGCCCTGCATAGCAATTTCATTGCTGGTCTGATTTGATAAAACACTTACTACCTCACCTACAGGATTTTTGGCTTTTTCGGGCCATTCTGTAATGCGGACGATAGCATGATCTCCATCTTTTGCTCCATTGAGTAAGTGCAAAGGAACAAATACGTCAACAGGCATATTTTCCTTATCAGCAATGAAGAATGCAAAATTGGGCTTTACCTCTAACCTGCCGCTGTATTCGGTTTGCGCACGGCGAACAATTTTTGTGATAACGCCTTCCTGGCGGCCTTTTTTTTCGTGGCCCCTAATCTCTACTTTCACCTCGTCGCCATTAAAAGCGTTGCCGAGGTTATTGTGTTTAATAATGATGTCTTTATCTAAGCCGGGTACAGCTACAAAACCCATCCCGCTTTTTACTACCTGCAGCTTGCCGGTAAATGTTTGCAGATTTGAACTATTTTTTTTCTTCTTTGTTTTTGGCATTTGTGGTATAAAGATAGCAGATAATTGCTCAATAGCTGTCCTCTATCAATGTTTGATTATTTTCAGCAATAGTCTTTTCTACATACCCAGTAACAATTGCATCAAATTCAGCTTGCTTATTAAACAATACCCCAACTGTAATAGGCAATACTGCAATTGTAATGTTCCATTCTTTCAATTTACCGGCATGCATATGCAGGCGGGTAGCATCTTTTTCTGTAGTTATAATTATTTTATTACTAAGCTTCCAATTATCATGGGTTTGTTTTATCTCTTCTATATCAGCATCAGAGAAGTAATGATGATCGGGATAAGAAAGTACATGCGTGTCTTTAGTATGTTTATTTAAGTACTCCACTAAGGGTTCGGGACGAGCTATGCAGCAAACCAGGATAGCGTTCGTATCAGCAATGTTTATTTGTTCGCCAGTAACAAAATTATATGGCGTACTATATTGTATTGTTGTAAAAAATACTTGCTGATGAGAAAAAGGATTAATGCGCTGTTCTATTTGTTTTGCAATTGCAATGTCCATATCCGGAGAGCACTTAGAAACAATAATAACATCGGCACGCTTATAAGCGCCCCTGTTCTCACGCAGTCTTCCAAATGGCAAGATATGATCTTCGTAAAAAGGTTTTGAAAGATCTGTTATTAAGATGTTCAACCCGGGTTTTACAGAACGGTGTTGATAAGCATCGTCGAGCAATATTACTTCTACGTCAGGGCGATTTAATAATAATTGGGGAATACCTGTAAGCCTTTCTTCAGCCACACAAACGACGAGATCGGGGAACTTAAGATGATATTGCATAGGCTCATCACCGATCTTGGTTGCATCAGTATTAGCGTTAGCTAATAAAAAACCTTGTGTATATCTTTTATAGCCCCTGCTCATGGTAGCCAGCTTGTATTGGTATTGTAATAGCCTTACCAAGTACTCCACATGCGGTGTTTTACCTGTGCCACCAACAGACAGATTACCTACTGAAATAACGGGCAGGTCAAACTGTATGGAAGAAGAAAAACCTGTATCATATAACCTGTTTCGCAGCCAAACAATGGCTCCGTATAATAGAGCCAGCGGCCATAATAAGAACCTGAATAGTGAAAAAATATAGTGCAATATGTTATGCCTACCAAAAAACATGAGGTAAATGTAGGAAGAAAAGGCCCGACTCACCTCTATAATGGTATAGAAGCTATATTTTTTGTTTAGTTGAATAAGATTTGATTGCTTTGTTTTATGAACTGGATACCACACCCAACAGTATTGGAAGGGGATAAAGTAAAACTTGTTCCGTTGGATCATAGCCATTTTGCAACGCTTACCGAACTGGCACAGCAAAAAATAATCTGGCAAAATATATCCATTGATTTTAGCAATCCGGAAAAATACCTGAACCATTTAAAAGGAGTGGTATTGATGCGCGCCAATGGCGAACAATATCCTTTTACTGTTATTGACAAGACTAACAATAAAATAATAGGCAGTACGAGACTGCATAATTTATTTCCAGAACATAAAAAACTGGAAATTGGCTGGACATGGTATGACCCTGCTTACTGGGGAACAGGGTATAATACTGAATGCAAACTACTGATATTGACCTTTTGTTTTGAGCAACTGAAAACAGTGAGGGTGCAATTGCAAACCAGTGAAAAGAACCTTAGAAGCCAAGCTGCTATAAAAAAAATAGGTGCAAAATTTGAGGGCATTTTAAGAAAAGAAAGAATCATTGAAAACGGCAGTTACAGGAATACGGTTATGTTTAGCATTATAGATGATGAATGGCCTGCCGCCAAGGCGGAGCTGATGAGGTTGTCCCGAAATATTCGGGAGGTTGATTAAGGGGAGTTTTTATACTTTTGCTTGCGAATGACAGATAATAACCGCTATAATCTAAGGGGTGTTTCCGCACAAAAAGAGGATGTACATAAAGCTGTGGCTAAGCTTGATAAGGGATTGTATCCCAATGCTTTTTGCAAAATATACCCGGACTACTGGGGCAATGATGCAGACTATTGTAACCTGATGCATGCAGACGGTGCAGGCACCAAATCTATACTGGCATATTTATACTGGAAAGAGACTGGAGATATGAGTGTGTGGAAAGGCATAGCTATTGACGCTATTGTAATGAATATAGACGACTTGCTTTGCGTAGGAGCAACCGGACCATTTACTTATTCTTCAACCATAGGACGCAACAAACACCTGATATCAGGAGAAGTTATTTCTGAAATAATAAATGGTAGCCAGAGTTACTTTGACCGACTTAAAGAATACGGAATAGATGTGCATTTTTTAGGTGGTGAAACTGCTGATGTAGGTGATGTAGTAAGAACCATAATTGTTGATGGCACTATGGCTTGCAGGATGCTGAGAGATAAACTGGTGACCACTGAAAAAATGCAAGCAGGTGATGTTGTGGTTTCATTGGCCAGTTATGGCAAAGCAAACTATGAAGATGCATATAATAGCGGCATGGGGAGTAACGGGCTCACCAGTGCACGCCACGAGATGCTGAAAAAGGAATATGCAAAAAAATACCCCGAAAGTGTTGATCCAAATTTGCCGGATGAAGTAGTTTATAATGGGAAGTATGGTCTTACAGACTCAACAGAAACTGAATTGAATGTTGGCAGAATGCTGCTATCCCCTACCCGTACCTATGCGCCTGTGGTTTTAAAAATTCTGCAACGGCATTTTAACAATGTACATGGCATTATACATTGCAGTGGCGGCGGGCAGAGCAAATGCCTGCATTACCTGCCACAAAATTTCAGGGTTGTAAAAGACAACTTATTACCGATACCTCCGTTATTCAATATGATACAGCAATCAGCAGATACAGGTTGGAAAGAAATGTACCAGGTGTTTAATATGGGGCAAAGACTGGAAATATTTACAAATAAAGAAACAGCAACTGCTATTGTTGAAATATCTAAGAGTTTTGGTATTGCAGCTCAAATATCAGGACATGTAGAAAAGCACGACAAAAAAGAAGTAGTGATAGAAAGCGAACAGGGAAGCTTTACCTATCATTGATCTTTGGCACTATAAATGCTATATATCCATAAACCTACAATCAGACTCATATGAAATATACAACCCTGGTACTCAGCTATATTATGCTTTGTACAACACATTACTCATTTGCACAAGACAAGACTGAAGATAAAATTGAAGACATTGGAAAAAATGTTTATGCCATAGCTCCCATATCTTTTTCTGAGGTGAGCAAGGGTGTAGGTATCAGTTATGAACATATGCTTGATACAAAAGGCATCGTTAGTTTGTGGGTACCCGTCATGTTTGGTTTTAGAACATACAATGACTATTTATATAATAACCAACAAAACAATAGTGCAACTGTATACGGACATTTTTTATGCTATGCCGGGTATAAAAATATACCCTACAGGTAATGACGGGAAAGTTAAATACTCCATTGGGCCCAATCTTATATATGCAACAGGCCAAATGCCGCAAGGCTACACACCTTTATCCTCAGAAGGGCCAACAGTAAATTTTATGAAATTGGGCATCATGGTAAATGGTTCTCTTAACCTGAATCCACTCAAGCATCTATATCTCGGGCTCGACCTTGGATTTGGTATAACTTACCTGAACCAACAAGACGGGGTAACACA
>JABDFN010000007.1 GCA_013286485.1 Bacteroidota bacterium | reverse complement strand
GTTTGTCAAAAACTGTATGACGACAAAAAAAACTACATATGGCTGGCTACCAATCACGGCATTTCTGTTTTAAACAGAAACACTGGAGACCTATACTATAACGTAACATCTAACATCGGCCTTACTTCTGATGACATAAAAAATATCACTACCGATGACGCATATGTTTATGCCGCCACTGCAGACGGAACAGACATTTTCAAATTGAATGATGTAATGGGCAGTTCAGCACCTCCTAAAGTATATATTACAAACTTTCGGAAGGAAAACAAATCTATTACTGACCCTGGAGACACAGTTATTTTTAACTACTTCAAAGGATTTATCAACATCTATTTTACAGCAATTACTTATCAGTCTCCTGCAGATGTTCAGTACCAATATCGGTTTGAAAATAATGCGGATTGGCATGATACAAAAGCTACAGACATATCATTATCAGATCTTTCACCGGGTATTCATAACCTTCTGTTCCGGGCAAAAAAATACAATAGTTCGTGGAGCAAACCCGCGTTATTAACAATAATTGTAAATCCGCACTGGTACCAGGCTATATGGTTTTATATATTGTTGACCATTATATTAGTATTTACAGTCTATTATATGTTGCATATCCGCATCAAGGTAATTCATAAACGCGCAGACCAGCGAAACATTCTTTACCAGAAGATAACAGAATTAGAAAGTAAATCCCTTGCATACCAGATGAACCCTCATTTTATTTTTAACTCCCTCAATACGATCCAGCAATTTATGCTGATCGAAAAACAGGAGCAGGGCCTTAATTATCTTAATGACTTTGCAATGCTTATGCGGAAAATGCTGGAGAATTCCAGAAAGCCATATATAACGCTTAACGAGGAAATAGATTTTCTGAAAAATTATTTACAGCTTGAAAAAACAAGATTCAATAACAAGTTTGAATATATAATAAATGTTGACAAGTTGCTATTAGATGATGAAATAAAAATCGTCCCTGCTCTTTTTCAACCTTTGTTGGAAAATGCGATCAA
The DNA here is from genome assembly GCA_013286485.1 of Bacteroidota bacterium. Classification (GTDB taxonomy): domain Bacteria; phylum Bacteroidota; class Bacteroidia; order Chitinophagales; family Chitinophagaceae; genus JABDFN01. The sequence goes on along the minus strand of JABDFN010000007.1, from coordinate 39,116 downwards.
ACATGGCATATCTAATGTAAAAGATGGGAAGGTATCCTTTACAATGGAAAGGCAGCGCGATCTTCTGAAAGCAACAATAGAAGACAATGGTGTAGGTATCTTTTCAAATACTGATAAGAAATACGGTACCCAAAAAAAAGAATCTACTGCTTTGAAGGTGCTTGAGGAACGTTTAAAATTAATAACCACAGAAAAAGGCGAAGCAGGGAGCATAACCATTATTGATAAAAAACAAATAAACCCTATTGACAACGGAACTATTATTCAGATATTAATCCCAATACTTACCTAATATGGATACGAGAGTTATTATCGTCGATGACGAAGAAAGAGGTATAGTGGCAATGCAGCAGCTACTAAAAAAATATTGCACCGATGTTGTAGTAGAAGGCACTGCCACAAATATTATGGATGCCGCCAGTATGATACGACAAAAACAACCTGATGCAGTGTTCCTGGATATAGAAATGCCGGGCGGCGACGGGTTTAATCTGTTGGAAGAACTGAACGATATTAATTTTAAGATCGTTTTTGTAACAGCATATGAAGAATATGCACTAAAAGCTATCAAATTTTCCGCACTGGATTATTTATTGAAACCTGTAAAGATAGCAGAGCTGCAAGCATGTGTGCAAAAAATAAAACAACAAGTAACTCCTCCAATAGATCATTATCATTTTCTTAAAGATTCTTTACAACCCAACGCTCCTTTTAATAGAATTGTATTATCTACGATGGAAGGCTATTATCCTGTAAGGATCAAAGACATTATCTACTGCAAAGCTGAAGATAATTATACACATTTTTATTTGCAAAATGGTAAGCATTATCTTGTATCGAGGCTTTTAAAAGAATATGAAGACTTATTACAATCAAATAATTTTTTCCGCATTCACAAATCCTACCTTATTAATATGGATTGCATAGAAAAAGTAGCTAAGCTAGACTCTTCAGTAATTATGTGCAATAATGATGAATTACCCATCTCTTTCAGAAAGAAAGAAGAATTCTTTCATAGACTAAAACACTAAGAAAACGGAATAGCATTACAGTTGTACTCTCACCGGGGGGCATGCTTTTTACGCTCACCCATTTATCCACTACGCTTACCTGAAATTTTCAGTTACAAACGCATTCTACAAAAAAGCAATGGCATAGCAGTATAGCTTTGACTTTACAATCAACTATTTCAAAAAAAACAATTTTATGAAAAAGATCTTTCTTATTGCTGCCCTAATCGGGGTATTTACATCAACACAGGCACAAACATTTACAGTTAACAACACTACCGGCTGTAACTTTTCATTCTCTGTAATCGCATCAAATCCAAATACTTGTGATGCCGCATACACATCACACACTGTGACTTTAGCTGCAGGCGATATAGCCACTTACACTACTGTGAATGACCTATCATGGTCGGGTGCCACACCACCGATAAATGCAGTTTGGTCCGGCATTTCCGTTCTTGATGATGGCCAATTGAGATTTACCGGCGATGCATGTGCCGGATTTACAGCCAGTGCAAATCTTACCTCCAACTGCGGCTCATCAGAAACTGCCAGCTATTCTGTAGACGACCACTCAAATGACATTGTCATAGTCTGGCCATCAGGTAGCTAAGATTATTTTTCATTTCAGTTACTTTTTTCTTAACCATCAAAAACAAAATTCATGAAAAAAATACTCCTTTCGATCATTTCTGCAGTTCTGATATGTGCTTTTACCTGCAATGCCCAGAACATGGACAGGCATTTCCCCGATGTTATAAATAAAGGCATCGACTATGTTCCCTCATCTAATGCTTACATCTTATCCGGTAATACGCTTCCAGCATTTATAGGAGGTCTGAACAACCAGGCCGCAGGTGGTTTTATATTACAAAGAATTCAACTGGAGAAGATAGACCACTTTCTTAATTCTCAATGGCTAAAAACCTATGTTGACATTGATGAAATAAACTGCACTAATCTTGCAGATTACTTCACATGCCAATATGCACTGCATACATCAGATGGCGGTTATATTATTTGCGGCGGCGTGAGACGCGATGGTGAAACAAGCAATAACAATTGTAACCCTTCTATTGTTTACGACGATATGTTTCTGCTTAAAACAGATGGCAGCGGTAATGTAAGCTGGTATAGAAGGTTTGACAATAAAGGAATGCTATACAGCATAGCTGAAACTTCTACGGGTAATTTTATTACATGCGGTTACCTGGATGGAGGCCCATGGAGTGCACCAAACATGGCTCTTATATTTTCTGTAGACGGAAATGGCAACCTGATATGGGCTAAACAAGTAGTCGGCATATCACCATATCGTCCATTTATTGGCATTGGCGCTTACTTTCAGCAAGTTGTTCCTTACCAGGGAAGATACGCTGTTATTGGCAATGCTACAGACGGTATGTGGTCAAACATGATGTTATATGTATTTGATGATGCAGGCTCTTACTACCAGGATGTGCAACTTAATGTGTATGCATCAAACGCCACTTTATTTGGCAATAGCCTGGTAGACGTAGGTGATGGTGATTTAGGCATAACCGGTATATCAGGCAAGCCATGCACATTATATACAGGGTTCACAAACGAGCAAATAATGATAGGGAAAATAAATCCTTATACACTTGCTTTCCCGTTTTTAAAATACTATCTGAACAGCGGTACTATATCACAAGGCATGGGAATAACTGTTGACCAAGGCAGGAATAAACTTTGTGTTAGCGGCTTAGATATGGGTAACGGCGCAATATATGCCGAAACAAATTATTCAGGAGTTTTAACTCGTTATACAAATTTCCCTGCTCCGGATGCAGAATCCGGACTCTCTATTACTTATAATACAGCAAGCTCTTTCCCAACATTTTCGGGTTGCTATGGCACTTATACAAACACCTTTGTCATAAAGGATGACTGGGGATACGATTGCCCTGGCAATGACACTCCCAGCAATGCTAATGTTCCTGGTTTCGCAACTGTATACATAGCACCTGACGATGCCTATTTAACACAAGTAAATGATATTGTATACGCTTACGACCTGCCGCGTAACGAAAATACAGACTGCGGAAAAAATCCTCCCTCAAGCAAACCTGCCCCTCATATAATAGCAGCAAACCCGAATATAACTTCTGCACTTACTATCGCTCCCAATCCTGCAGATAACGAGATCAATGTTAGTTTGATTAATGAGAAACTTAAGGGCGGCATTTTAAAAATATATGATAACATGGGAAGGTTGGTGCAGCGTATACAAGTGAGCGACGGCCTTAATGTTGAACAGGTGGATATATCCCAATTAGCAAATGGAGTTTACCAGGTGAATCTCGAAAGCGCTGATGGATCTGTATTTGGAGGAAAGTTTACAAAAAACTGATCTTTTGAACATAATTATTTTAAGATAAAACAATAATAGTCTTTAATCTAAATTAAATTTTATGAAACGACTCTTTTTCATTCTTGCCCTGCTAAGCGCATGCAGTATTGCGCGGGCACAAACATTCACGGTCAACAACAATACCAGTTGCAGCTTTTCTTTTTCTGTTGTTGTATCCAACCCTAATACCTGCGATGCTGCATTTACTTCGCAAACAATAACGCTTGCTGCCGGTGGTATAGCAACCTACAATAGCGTGAACGACCTTTCATGGTCGGGTGCCGCACCACCTATAAATGCAGTATGGTCGGGCATTACAGTATTAGACGACGGTCAAATGAGATTTACAGGTGACGTATGTGCCGGATTTCCATCGAGTGTGAACCTTACTTCCGGTTGCGGCTCATCAGAAACTGCCAGCTATTCTGTAGACGATGCCCTGGATAATATAATAATCATATGGCCAAGCGGAGGTTAACTGGTGCTACCAAATTTGTAACAGTCGAATAATAGCTAATCATTCTATTAACAATAAAAAATCAATCTATGAAAAAGATCATTCTTATTACTGCTGCACTATTTGCCTTTGCAATTGTAAAAGCTCAAACGGTTACAGTTAATAACCACCTCACTTGTGCCTTTCACATTATAGGTACAGCCGAAGCTTCTCCTGTCTGCACTGGGCTTTATTATGTTACTACGCCAAATTATATTGCTGGCGGTGGCTCAATTGTGCTTGATATAGCAAACCCCTTTATCTGGGCAGGCTCTGCGCCCCCTCCCGGTTCTACATGGGAGAATGTACAGGTGCTTGATACATGTGTACTACCGTTAGGAGGTCGTTGCTATACTACAGTAGGCGATTATTGCGGGGCTTTTACAACTAATAGCTATACACAATGTTGTGGCGGTTGCGCAGGCGCTACTATTAATGTTACCTGGACAAGAGCTCCCGGAGGCGCTGTAACAGTTGATATCAACTAATATTTCCCTGCAAACCTTATCATTTTAAACATCTATTATTAACCACAATAAAATCAATTCTATGAAAAAAATCAGTTTTATTTTATTGCTCGCTTTATTTGCTGTTTCAAGTGTTAAAGCACAAATAACTCTTACAGTAACAAACAATACGTGCGAGTCTATTAATTTCATAGCTAATTACTCAGCAGGTGGACTATGTACTTTGCCTGACGCAAACTATGGCTTAATGACAATTGCCGGTGGTGGTACAGTCTATCCCACCCTTTCTATTCCTTCAGGGGCTTGGGACTTCGCAACTGTTGGTGATGCTTGCTCCACATGCTATTATTATGGAGTAGGTAACTATTGCACTTGGCTATGTCCTGCACCTTCTGGACCATGTGTTATTTCCTTTACCTATTCATGGGTTTCGGCTATTCCACCATGTCCTGGTACTACTATCACCGCTACTTGGACCAATACCGGCGGCGGCTCTGCTACTCTCGATTTTAATTAACAGCTCCTCCCTGTTACTCACCGGCACTTGCAATAGCGGGTGCCGGTTTTTTTTGAAGTAGAAACAGCTTGCTTCTTAAAAATTCTGTAGTCCCCACAAATTCAATCCATGCATCATTACTGCCGGGAATAAGCTTTTGGTTCGTTGCGTAAGATAGCCCCAGAACATTCCTATTGGCGTGAGGTATGCTATACCTACAGTGGCATGCCATAATGTAACCCGCTCATGATTTTGGCTATGACCGATTGGTATGTGCATAGCACCCCAAATAGCAGTAGCAATAAAAAGACCCATAGCAGGGCTGGTTAGAGCCTTACCAATTCTTGTTTGAAATAATAGTCGCATAAATTCTTCAGGCAGCGCAGCAGAAATAATACCTGTGAACAGTGAACCGAAAATACCATATTCTTTATATGCTTCCTGCCAGTGAGATTCATTAGGCGCCAGCCAAAGCGTGATACCACCCCAAACTATATGTAGTATAATAGGCAGATACCAATAATTGAGATTAACACCCAGCTCTTTGAATTTGTATTTGAATACGAACAGGTATATGATCGCCTGCACTGCCTGGAATGTAAATAGCACAAGCGGTATTGCTGCAAGGCGCACAATATTAGGAAGGCGCTGCCAGTCTGTAAAAAAACGAATGATAAGAAATGCTGATCCCAGCAACACACAGATGATGATAGTGAGCAATTCTTTTTTTAATGGCTTGCGTATAGGGAAACCGGTTGATGTTCGCGGGCGGGCTATGACTATTATATCAGTAATGAATGCGCATAACCATACAGCACCAATATATGCCAGTGCATGAACAATAGTTTTATCCTGCATACTTGTATATAATATAATGCCGCAGGCAATCAATATAAGCAGGCAAGTAAACGGATATGAAACTATATAGCTTTTGTGCCTTAACAAGGCAGATCTGATACTATTCATCGGAGGTGTTTTATGAAAGATACAAACTGCTATAATAAAAGGATAGGTGAATTTGAGGGGTGAATTGAGGGTCACTTGACAAGTCAAAATAAAGACTTGTCAAGTGTGCTTACAAACGCTTTTCCATAGCATCCTCGTTGCAAACGAGGACGAGGGGGGATTTTTCAACTAATGCACTGGAAAATTATTGGAGTACGTTAAAACGTATGATTAAAGGAACACACATTCACGTTAGCGAAAAGCACTTACCAAAATATATTGCTGAAAACTCATTCAGATATACCCATAGAGACAGACCCGCGGAAATGTTGGATATTATTTTGAGTCGGATTGTCTAGTCTTATATTATATATTTTATAATTTCTTCAATTATGATCATTTATACATAATCAATTACTACTATAAATGACCTGCAAAATCCTATCACATATCAATCTTTTAAATCCCACAAATCAGGGTTTTTACTTTTGAATTTTGACTTTGCAAAGGTATCTTTGCGCAAAATTTAGGGGTCGTTAATGAGTTTTAATCGTATTCTTTCAGTATTATTAATAGTTTCAGCGCTTTTTGGCTGTAGTTTTTCAGCTTTTGCAAAATCTGAGGAAGCACCTAAAAAAGAAGAAAAGAAAGGTATGGATATTGCCCATATCATTTTTGGCCACGTAGCCGACGCACATGAATGGCATTTGTTTACGATAACACACGAAGGCGCGGAGCCCACTCATGTATCTATACCCCTCCCCGTTATTATTTACCATCCTGAAAAAGGCTTTTTCTTTTTCTCTTCTTCTAAAATAGCAGAGGGCGAATCTTACCAGGGCTTTCGCCTTGTAAAAGGGGATATGAAGGAAAAGATAGTTTCTGAAGACGGCGCGAACATCAAAGATATTTCCATTACCAAGAATGTTTTTTCTATGCTTATCTCCATAGCATTATTGTTATGGCTGATGCTGGGCGCTGCAAAAAAATATTTGACCAACGGGCATATGAAAGCACCCAGCGGCATGCAAAATGCATTGGAGGCCATTATTATATTTATACGTGACGATGTTGCCAAACCTTACCTGGGGCATAAGTACAAAACATATTTGCCTTTATTACTCACGGTATTTTTCTTTATCTGGATCAATAACTTATTAGGTTTATTACCGGGTGGTGCCAACTTTACCGGCAACATAGCCGTAACAGGTTGCCTGGCGCTGGTTTCATTTATTATTATTCTTGCGAGCAGCAATAAACATTTCTGGGGCCACTTACTGAACCCGCCTAATATTCCGCTTGGTGTAAAGCTGTTGCTGGTGCCTATAGAAATAGTATCGCTGTTCATTAAGCCTGCAGCATTGATGATACGATTGTTTGCCAATATACTGGCAGGGCACATAGTGATACTGAGCCTGGTGTGCATGATATTCATCTTCGGTATGCTGAACAAAGTAGCGGGTATTGGTTTTATACCGGTATCATTTGCATTTAATATAGTGATGTTTTTGCTGGAGTTGCTGGTGGGCGCTATACAGGCGTTCATATTTGCCAACCTGACAGCAGTATTTATAGGACAGGCAATAGAAGGTGATCATAGCCATGAACCTGACCATACAACCGGTCAGGACTATCACGTATCTGAGAACGAAATAATAGCTTAGTAATTTTTTAAAATCCATATAGTATGTCTTTAATGAACACAATCATGTTGATAGCATCGGGCTCTACAGGAGCTGCGGGTGGTGCCATAGGCGCCGGCATTGCAGCACTGGGTGCAGGTGTGGGTATCGGCCAGATCGGTAAAGGCGCGGTAGAATCTATCGCACGCCAGCCGGAAGCTATGGGCGACATCCGTGCAAACATGATCCTGATGGCGGCACTTGTAGAAGGTGTGGCACTGTTCGGGGTTATTGTTGGTCTGTTGGCTATCGTACTGTAATCAGTACAAACATCTTAACTGCACCTGACGCACAGGGCCGAAGGTGCAGTTATTTAAAAAATTGAAAAAGTAAAATACCAAATAATATATTTTATGGATCTGCTCACACCCGAATTCGGTTTATTCTTCTGGACACTGGTAGCGTTTCTTACAGTTTTCTTTATACTGAAAAAGTATGCATGGAAACCCATTTTGAATTCTCTCGGAGAACGTGAAAAAGGTATTGCCGAAAGCATAGCCTCTGCTGATAAAATAAAGCAGGAAATGGGCCAGCTGAAAGCTGAAAATGAAAAGATAATGGCGCAGGCGCGTGAAGAACGCACACAAATGCTGAGCGAAGCCCGCAAAATGAGCGAACAGATAGTTACAAAAGCAAAAGAAGATACCAAGCTGATAGCTGATAAAATGATAACTGACGCCATGCAGCAAATAGAACAGCAGAAAATGGCAGCACTTACAGAAGTGAAGAACGAGATAGGCTCGCTGGCTATAACTGTTGCGGAAAAAATATTGCGCAGCAAGCTGGCTACAACAGAAGATCAGAGCAGCTACATTAATATGCTGAGTGAAGAAATAAAAATGAACTAACACATGCAAAATCCACGTCTCGCAACACGATATGCAAAGTCACTCTTCGGCCTGGCTGTTGAAAAGAACAGCCTTGAAGATACGCTCGCAGATATGCATATGCTGAGCAGCATTTGCCATAAAAGCCGTGATTTTGAGAACATGCTTCGCAGCCCGGTAATAAAAGCAGATAAAAAACTGCATATAGTAGATGCTATTTTAAAGAACAGCATTCATACACTGTCGCATGCTTTTGTAAACCTGCTCATCAACAAAGGACGTGAAGCTTACCTGCCTGAAATTTCACAGGCATTCATAACACAATATAAAACGACTAAGAAAATAAAAACTTTAAAGCTTAGCACTGCAGTAGCTGTAGATGCCGAGTTGAAGAATGCCATACGCGACAGAGTAGCAGCAGATATGAAGGAGCACGCGATAGAGCTGGAAACTGCAGTAAACCCTGAACTGATAGGTGGTTTTGTACTGGAAATGGAAGACAAATTGTTTGACGCCAGTGTGCGCCGCGATCTGCATGATATAAGAAGGGAGCTGATAGATACCAGCTATGTAAGTAATTTAAGATAAATATTTTGGGTCCCAATAGCTATCGGGATGAATTTAAAAATTAGAATTTAAATATTAAATTATGGTTGAAATAAAACCTGACGAGATCTCGGCGATACTTCGCCAACAGTTAAGCAACTTTGACGGAGGCGCTAACTTAGAAGAAGTAGGTACTGTATTGCAAATAGGCGACGGTATTGCGCGCGTTTATGGATTGAACGGTGTTCGTTCCGGTGAACTGGTATCTTTTGAAAATGGTGTAAAAGCGATCGCGCTAAACCTGGAAGAAGATAATGTGGGTGTGGTATTGATGGGTGATAGCGGAGATATAAAAGAAGGTGACAAAGTGCGCCGCACCGGCCAGATCGCATCTATAAAAGTAGGTGAGAGCATGGTGGGCCGTGTATTAAACACACTCGGCGAACCGATAGATGGTAAAGGCCCGCTGAAAGGCGACCTGTATGAAATGCCGCTGGAACGTAAAGCTCCGGGTGTTATCTACCGCGAACCGGTGAAAGAACCACTGCAAACAGGTATCAAAGCGATAGACGCGATGATCCCTATTGGCCGCGGACAGCGTGAATTGGTAATCGGCGACCGCCAGACAGGTAAAACTGCTATCTGTATAGATACCATCATCAACCAAAAAGAATTTTTTGATGCAGGAAAAACTGTTTACTGTATATATGTAGCTATAGGCCAGAAAGCATCTACCATTGCCGGTGTTATGAAAACACTGGAAGAAAATGGCGCAATGGCTTATACTATTATCGTTGCGGCTTCTGCATCTGATCCTGCTCCTCAGCAGTTCTTCGCTCCTTTTGCGGGCGCTGCTATAGGCGAGTTCTTCCGCGATACCGGCCGTCCTGCATTGATCATTTATGATGATCTGTCTAAGCAGGCTGTGGCTTACCGCGAAGTGTCATTGTTGCTCCGCCGCCCTCCGGGACGCGAAGCTTATCCCGGTGACGTATTCTATTTGCATAGCCGCTTGCTAGAGCGTGCAGCAAAAGTGATCGGTAACGATGATGTTGCCAGGAAGATGAACGATCTGCCGGAAAGCATTCGTCATATGGTGAAAGGTGGTGGTTCTTTAACTGCATTACCGATCATTGAAACACAGGCCGGTGACGTATCTGCATACATACCTACTAACGTTATCTCTATTACGGACGGACAGATATTCCTTGAGTCGAACTTGTTTAACTCAGGTATACGCCCTGCGATCAACGTAGGTATCTCTGTAAGCCGTGTGGGTGGTAACGCTCAAACCAAATCGATGAAAAAAGTGGCAGGTACATTGAAACTGGACCAGGCGCTCTATCGCGAGATGGAAGCTTTCTCTAAGTTCGGTGGCGACCTTGATGCTGCAACCAAGATCATTTTGGATAAAGGTAGCCGCAATGTGGAAGTGCTGAAACAAGCACAATACGCTCCGTTCTCTGTAGAAAAACAAGTAGCTATCATTTACCTGGGCACTAACAACCTGATGCGCGACGTACCTGTTAAGAATATCAAAGCATTTGAAGAAGTATTCTTACAGCAAATGGAAATGAAACTGCCTGATGTATTGGCAGAGTTCAAGAAAGGTGCATTACCTGAAGAAGGTATCCGCAAAATGACGAAACTGGCAGAAGAGCTGGTACCACAGTTTAAATAACCCCCTATCCCCCTCGACACTGATTAAAAAATTGGTGTGTCTAAGGGGGAATAAGGTAAACGATAATAAAATCCCCGCTGATAGCGGGGATTTTTGCTTTCGCTTCATCCTATTTAATCCCCTGTTGATAGTATTTTATTTGTCCGTTTTTTGCATTTAGCGTATCTTTCATTTCCCATTACACGCCTACTACCCTTCACTTAATAACATACTATTATCATGCGTGTATTATTCACTCATTCTTATTTTCTCCGTTTCGATCCCAAACAATGGGCGTTACAGCAACCTTATGCTCCACTGGGGACCATGTATGCTGCCGCAGTGCTGCGAGAACATGGCTATGATGTGCGCATACACGATGTGATGTTTGCGGAAAGCGCGAAGGACATTCTGCTTATATTAGAAACGTATCAGCCTGACCTGCTGGTGATATATGATGATGGGTTTAACTACCTCACTAAAATGTGCCTTACCAATATGCGGGAGGCTGCGTTTGAAATGAGCAAGATGGCCAAGGAACGCGGTTGCAAAGTGGTAGTCTCCAGTTCGGATTCAACAGATCATTTTGAAATGTACATGGATGCAGGAGCCGATCTTGTAATACTGGGTGAAGCTGAGATGACACTACTGGAAGCAGCAAATGCAATAAAAACCAATACTACAGACTTCTCAAACATACAGGGGCTTACTTACAGGGAACATGGTAATACTATAAAGACCGTTCACCGAAATGTGATGAAAGACCTGGATAGTTTACCAACACCGGCATGGGACCTTGTAGATATGGAACCATACAAGAAAGCATGGCAGAAAAGCTCAGGATATTTTTCTATTAATATGGGCACTACGCGCGGTTGTCCTTTTAAATGCAACTGGTGTGCAAAACCAATTTATGGTAATCGTTATAATACCCGTTCGCCGCAAAATGTAGTGAATGAACTAAAATTCCTGAAAGAGAAATATGGGTTTGACCATATTTGGTTTTGTGATGACATATTTGGCTTGAAGCCAGGCTGGGTGAATGAGTTTGCTGACCTGGTAGAAAAGGAACAGCTGCACCTGAAATTTAAGATACAATCGCGTGCAGACCTGCTATTGCAGGAAAACAATATAAAGGCGCTAGCGCGTGCAGGCTGCGATAATGTGTGGATAGGCGCCGAGAGCGGCTCGCAAAAGATATTAGATGCTATGGATAAAGGCACTACCATAGAGCAGATAGCAGCGTCAACAAGATTATTAAAAGCAAATGGTATTAAGCCTTCCTTTTTTATACAATTTGGTTATTTGGGAGAAACAAAAGAAGATATACAGAAGACCATAAAAATGATCAATCAACTGATGCCATACAGCATTGGTGTATCTGTATCTTACCCACTACCAGGGACAGGCTTTTATGAGAAAGTAAAGCAAGACCTAAAGGAAAAGGCCAACTGGACCGATAGTGATGAATTGAAGCTGATGTTCCGAAATACTTACCAACCTGAGTATTATAAACAGCTGCACCATTATGTTCAGAACAATCACCGAATGCACGTAGCAATAGAAAGTATACAAAAAATATTCAGTGACCCCATTAAAGGCCTTAGAAAAATGGTTGCCGTGTGCTATTATATACCTTCACAAATAATAGCATCGTACAGATTAAAAGCATTAGAGAGAAGCATATAATGCCGGATCCAGCACATACCATACATGAACAACTTGCTGCCGCTGCTTTTAGTAAGCAGTCTGCAATATTCGATGATATCTATAGCAATAATAAGATCGTACAATATAAAAGAGAGCGTGTAAGAGCTCATGTAGAACAATTTCTTACAGCACATAGTAGTATATTAGAATTAAACGCGGGCACAGGTGAAGACAGTATCTATTTTGCGCAACGCGGGCATACTGTTCATGCTACAGATATTGCAGCAGGCATGCTGGAAAAACTAAAAACCAAGGTGGCAGATAAAGGCCTTGTAAATAATATATCCGTAGAACAATGTTCTTTTCTTGCATTACAAGATCTGAAAAACAAAGGCCCGTTCGATCTTATCTTTTCCAATTTTGCAGGATTGAACTGCACTGACCGTCTTCCTGAAATATTAAGAACATTACCTGTATTACTAAAACGCCGGGGAATGGTAACCATGGTATTGCTACCTCCATTTTGCTTATGGGAATTAGCATTGGCAGTACGCGGCAACTTTAAATCAGCTTTTCGAAGGCTAGGCAGCAAAAATGGCGCTGCTGCACATATAGAAGGTGTAAACTTTACCTGCTGGTATTACAAAGCATCTGATGTTGTTAAAGCCGCAGCTAACGAATTTGAATTGGTAAGTGTGGAGGGGCTTTGTACGATCGTTCCACCATCTTATTTTGAACATTTTGCAGATAAGCATCCTAACACGTTTAATCTTTTAAAAAGAAAGGAAGCGCAATTAAAAACAAAATGGCCGTGGAAAAACATAGGCGATTATTATATTATTACCCTGAGAAAAAAACAATAACCTAATGGCCCTGCTTGATAAAATAAAACGCATATTACTACCTAATACAATAAGAGAAACCGAAGCTGCAGAGGCTTATGACCTATGGGCCCAAACATACGATTCACAGCCGGATAACCTGATACTTGCATTGGATGAACAATTATTTTCAAAGCTGCTGGGCAATACAAACTTAAAAGGTAAAGTTGTTGCAGACGTGGGTTGCGGAACAGGCAGGCATTGGGGGAAAATAAGTAAACAGGAACCCAAGCAGGTGTATGGTTATGATGTATCTATTGAGATGCTACATAAATTACAATTAAAGTATCCTGATGCCAATGTATCTCAACTCAGTTCTAATAAGCTGTCTAATTTAGCAAATGAATCTTGCGACGTGATCATCTCTACTCTTGCTATAGCACATATAGACAATATTGAAGAAGCCATAACAGAGTGGAACAGGGTTTTAAAAAGAACAGGAGAAATGTTACTTACTGATTATCACCCTTCCAATCTTGCTCAAGGTGGGCAAAGAACTTTTTCATATGGGGGCAAAACGGTAGCAGTTAAGAATTATATTCATAGCATTGATACCATTAAAGAAATACTATCACGACTTCATTTAAGAATATTGTATTTTGAGGAAATTGTTATTGACGACAGATTAAAACACTACTATACCAAACAAAACGCCCTGCATGTATACGAAAAGCATAAGGGAAGCGCTATTATATACGGTATGCACATAAAAAAAGAAGATGCTGCTTCGTAATCTCCACACCATTCATAATGAGATAATTGACATTAGTATACCGGGTGAGAAAATAAGCCATATATCCCGAAATGATACAGCTATTGATGATCCAGGTATCCATTTTGATAATGCTATTGTATTTCCAGGGCTTATAAATGCGCACGATCATTTAGAACTTAACGTATTTCCTAAAATAGGCAACCGCATTTATCAAAATTACAGGGAATGGGGTACAGACATTCATCTGCATAATAAGGATATTATTAATGATGTGCTTAAAATACCAATAGACTTACGTACACAATGGGGTATTTATAAAAACCTTATCTGCGGAGTTACTACAGTTGTAAATCATGGAGCACAGCTGCAAATTGATAATGAATTGATCAATGTAGTACAAAAAATAAAAGCATTGCATTCTGTAGGATTTGAGAAAAGCATATTTTTAAAATTGAATAATCCCTTAACAAATAGCCTTATACAGGTTCATGTTGGAGAAGGGACAGATGCTGTGTCTCATAAGGAAATAACGGATCTGCTGAAGTGGAACTTTATTAAGAAAAAAATAATTGCTATTCATGGCATTGCAATGGACAGTGAACAGGCTCATGGTTTTCATGCTTTGGCCTGGTGCCCGGATTCTAACTACTTCCTTGTTGGTGCTACTGCTCCAATTGATAAACTAAAACAACATACAACCATTCTTTTCGGAACAGACTCGACACTAACGGCCCATTGGAATATATGGGAACATATACGCAAGGGAAGAACAGAAAAGATGCTAACTAATGAAGAGTTGTATAACAGTCTAACTACAAATGCCGCAAACGCTTGCCGACTACAAGATACAGGTTCTTTAAAAGCAGGTTATAATGCTGATATTGTTATTGCTAATATTAAAAATGGTGCTACAATATCAGAGTCGTTTTATAACATAAACCCAGAGGATATACTACTAGTGATGCATAAAGGCAATGTAAGGTTATATGACGAAACCTTACAAAAACAAGTTGCGAGTAATAAGTTTAGTAATTTCAGTAAAATAACTATTAATGGCAAAAGCAAATTTGTAGAAGGTGACCTACCGGGTTTAATACAAAAAATAAAATCCTATTCAACAAAAGCAGCGATACCAATACACTAATACACTATACTGTTGAAACAACTACTGCATAAAATACATTTAATACTCACCCCTGAGGAAAAGAAAAAATTCTATTCTTCCATGGTATTAAATTTTATTGTGAGCATAGGTGATGTTGCATTTCTGGCATTGTTATTATTTGTAATTGCATTCTATACACAAAACAATACAAGTAAACAATTTACTTTTTTACCTCAATGGATATCCGATAAAAATTCGTTTACATTAATACTACTATTCAGCATCCTGTTTACCATCAAAAGCGTTGCAGGATATATCCATTATCACAAACAGTATGGGTTTATGTACCGGGTGGCATCAAGAATATCTGCCAACAACCTGCTGCATTATTTAGAAGGCAAACATAGCAACTACATTCATATACCACCATCAACTTATATCAGGCAAATAAGCGATCATCCCATACAATTTGCACAATATATTTTACTTGGGATACAGCAAATGGCAACTGAAATTGCTTTAATATGCTTTACTGTTATAGGCATACTTATATATAAACCGGGGCTGTTCTTATTATTGCTTATAGTATTACTGCCACCTATTTTTATTGTTACCTACTTTTCCAGGCGCAAACTCAAAGAAGCGAGGGAACACGCCAAAACCACGTCTGAGTTAACATTACAATATTTACATGAAGCCTTAGCAGGATATATTGAGAGTAACATTTATGATAAACATACTTTCTTCATTAACAGGTATTCGGGGCAACAAAAAAAACTAAACAAGTACTTATCTGATATACAAGTAACACAGGGATTACCCACCAGGCTCATAGAAATTTTTGCTGTTTTAGGATTGTCTGTTTTAATAATCGCCAATAGGGAAATGACAACATCCTTACCGGGAGAAATAATTAGTATAGGCGTATTTATGATAGCGGCCTATAAATTAATACCGGGGATAGTGAAAATATCAAATATTGCTGCACACATAAAAACTCATGAATTCACACTGAATAATATCATTCACGAGGCAAACTCATCCGGCAATAAGTTATCTGAAAATAAAATAACTTCTATAGAACTGTCGCATGTATCATATTTTCATTCGGAAAAGGCATCTATAAACAACATTAATCTAAAAATAGTACCCGGAGATATTATAGGCATATCTGGGCCTTCAGGAAAAGGGAAAACTACAATTGTTAACCTATTACTAGGATTTTTACAAGCAGATGAAGGGACTATATTCATAAATAATAAACCTGTAGCCGCAAATAATATACAGCAGTACTGGAATGATATTTCTTATGTAAAACAACAAACGTTTCTTGTTCATGATACTTTGCTGAAAAACATCAGTTTTGAAGAACAGCCGGACAATGACAGGTTGCAAGCTGCAATAGAGGCCAGTGGCTTAGATAACCTGATCAAAAATCATCAAACTGAATTAGAAACGCTTATTACAGACAATGGCAAGAACATAAGCGGCGGGCAAAGGCAAAGAATAGCAATAGCAAGGGCTTTGTATAAAGATTCGAACCTGATAATTTTAGATGAGCCTTTTAATGAACTGGATAAAACTTCAGAGCTCCTTTTGTTGGAACATTTTAAATCGCTTGCCCAACAAGGAAAAATGATACTACTTATATCGCATAATATGAATAATATGTCTGTATGCAATAAAATAATCTCGTTAGATGAACAGCAATAAAACACTGGTACTAATAAGCCCCGGGTTTGCTATAAATGAGGAAGACACCACGAATTTGCCATTTCTTCAACTGCTGATAAAAGCATTGAACAAAAAATTTCCTGATTGGAATATTGTAATAATAGCATATCAATACCCTCATACCAGATCAACTTATACATGGTATGGGAATAAAGTAATTAGCTTGTATGCAAAAAAGGGAATTTTAAGAAAACCATTTGAATTGATAATGCTTTGGCGAGTATTAAGCAAACTCAATAAAGAATATAATGTAGTTGGGACTATGAGTCTGTGGATAGGAGAACATGCATTGATAGCTAAAAGGTTTGCGATAAGGCACCATAAGAAAAGCATATGTTGGTTAATAGGCCAGGATGTTAAAAAGGGTAATGTTTTTGCAAGATTGATGCAAACCCAACCATATGAACTGGTAGCCATGTCTGACTTCCTGGCAAATGAGTTTTATAAGAATTACGGTGTAATGCCTTCCCGTATACTTCCAAATGGCATTGACAAAACATTGTTTGATAATACGAACCCGAACAAAGATATAGATATAATGGGCGCGGGATCGCTAATACCATTAAAGCAATATTCAATATTCGTTGATGTTGTAAATGCTGTTTCAAAACAGTTACCCGGGATAAAAAGCATATTGTGTGGTAAGGGACCTGAAGAAAAAGCATTACGAAATCAAGTAGCTATCCTGCAATTAGAAGATAGCATAGAAATAACGAATGAAAAACAACATACAGAAGTTCTAAAACTCATGCAGCGATCAAAGGTATTTCTTCATCCATCATCTTATGAGGGATTTAGCACAGTATGCCTGGAAGCCTTGTATGCGGGCGCACATGTGATAAGCTTTTGCAAGCCCATGCATAGCGAAATACAAAATTGGCATATAGTAGCAACAAAAGAAGAAATGGCAGCGAAAGCATATAAACTTCTTAATGATCCTCATACAAAATATCAGCCTATTGAAGTTTATAAAATGGATGATATTGCACAAAATGTGCTGAACTTATTCGGTTACCAGCTTCCTGAAAATACCATATAAGTTGTCAGCTATTTTTTTAAATGATAACTCTTCAGAAAAATGCTCAACAATTTTCTCTGACATTTCTGTCTTATCTATTGCGTGCAAGTTTTTCAGCACACTAAATAAGCTGCCTGTATTGCCTACTTCATATAAAAAACCATAACGGCCATCGCTAGTTATTTTATTAAAAGATGGGATATCAGTAACAACCGGAATACATCCGCATGCCATAGCCTCTATTAACGCATATCCGGAACCTTCTTTGTGGCTGCCCAGTATAAAGAATTCGCAAGCGCTAAACCAAAAAACCAATTCATCGTGCGCAACTTTACCAACAAGACGTACGGCATTTTTTAATAAAGTGCTATTATTAATGGTGTTCTTCACTTTGCCTAATAAGCCATCATATTGATAAATCATATGTAGTTTTGCGTCGGGCTCAATTGTCAAATATTGCTCAAACCCGTTTAGTACAGTTAGCGGATCTTTATTATCATCAAGCCTTCCTACCCACAAAAAATTGTTATCAGTTTTTATGCCTAATTTATTTTTAGACAGTTTATTATCTTGTTTTTGAAAATTTGTAGAAGCTTCAAGTACCTCGAAGCAAGGCCTGTTCTTCCTGATATTATTATTCTTTTCCCATAGCTTGAAATTTCCCCGCGAAGTAAAAATATATGCATCTACAGCCATATCAGCTAATTTAGAAAAAGGGTGTTTTAGTCCTTTCAATGGTAATTCGCCATGATGCTGCACTATAATCTTTGGTCTTTTACCGACAAATAACCTGAGAGCAATGGTTTGAATTGGAAATTTTAGCCCCTGCACCAATATAATGTCAGGTTTTTCTCTTTTTATATATCGTAAAGTGTTAAATGGTATATACCAGAATTTATTACGGCTTTTAAACCCTGCATACCGAATACCATCAATCGTTTCATAGCTATTACTGTCAAAGTGCTTTACAAATTGTGTATTTATGTTGTTATTTAAAAATTTAGCATACCCTAAAGATTGTCTTAGCGATTTCAATACCTGCGAAAATCTAGCATGATCAGTATAAGCATAAAAGGATAAATCAATAAGTTTTATCATTTTACAAGATTAATTTCGCTGCTTTCACAATAAACAATTTGACAATTCATATATATTTGTAAATATCCTTAAAAATATTGTTAGATCAACACAACAGATGAAGCTTGCTAATAAAATATTTCACAAAATCAACGGCCTCAATTATATACAGGAATTTTTATGCCTTTCAAAAGGTGATATGCAAAATCCACTTCACGTATACCTAGTAACCCCGCAAAAGAAAATTTTAAAAGAAATTAGTTTTGAGCATTTAATTATAGGCTATAGCATTGCGGCTTTCTGGGATTACGGGACCTATAATCCTAATGCATATACTCATATGTCATTTGCCAATGAAAGTTATTTGCCGGGTGAAATAATAAACAATAAAAAAGAATTAGCTACGCTATTACTAAAAAAGATACATCAATTTATAATTGATGATCTGCATATCAGTTACTACGAAGCTGTTAAAGGTGAACATAAATTTACAAATAGTTTTCACCAACTTATTTTTGATCTTCACAATGTTCTTTTCAATAAAAAAAAGGGGAATATCTATCTTACAAACAGAGTATATAAAACTGTTCAGGTTGTTTATTCACTCCCTAGAAAAGTATGTCTTATAACAGTTGGGAGCGATGAAAAATATAATATTTTCCCTACCGATCTACATGGAATGATTAACGGATACTATATAATATCATTGCGTATTGGCGGAAAAGCATGTTCGCAAGTTGAAGAAAATAAGAAGATATTAATATCAGACATTCATTCCTCTAACTATATAAAAGTATATAGCTTAGGTAAAAACCACATGAAGGAATTAGTTGCTAAAGAAAATTTTGATTTTATTGATGGGCATTCTGAGCTGTACAATTTACCTCTACCTAAAGGTTTGATTGAATATAAAGAACTTGAATTATTATCATCATTTGCACATGGCATCCATAAGTTCATGTTTTTTAAAATTACTAATACCAAAAAAATAGCAGACAATAAACATGCATTGGCACATATACATAAATGCTATGCTACATGGAGGGATAAGAACGGAATAAAATCAGAATATTTATTGAGATAATTCAGACAATAGAATTTATAAGGGATGTTGTACTACTATTGATTCAGCACCTTATTTCAAAGGCATAGTGTATAAATATACCGTTTCAGGTTTCTTTTGCTCGTCTAATATGATAAATGCCTAACTTTAGTGAACTATGAATAAAGTATTATTATTCAATCCAAGAAGTTTAAAATTTAAGCCACGTATACCTAATTCCATCTTATCCATTGCCGGATCTATTGATGGTAAATATGAGTATGTGATAGTAGATGGCAATATGGAAACAAACCCTGCCGAGAAAATATTTAATTATTTCAAAACAGGAGAATATAAGTATTTTGGCCTTACCTGTATGCCGGGGCCCCAGTTGAAACAGGCCATACCAATCTCAAAGAAAACGCGCGAACTATTTCCTGAAATAAAAATAATATGGGGGGGGTACTTCCCTGCCGGACAACCGAAGGTGGTACTACTTTCGGGATATGTTGACTTTATAGTTAATGGTCCGGGCGAAAAGTCTTTCCCGGCATTAGTAGATACTCTTGAAAATAACAAGCCTTATGAACTTATCAGCAACCTGATATACAGATCCGGCGATAATATTATTAAGACAAGAAAAGATGAACTGTATGACCAGGATTCACTGCCGAATCTGCCATACGAAAAACTAAATAGTTTCTACCCTTTACATAGGTATCTTGGCAAATCGTGCTTAGGCACAAAAACAATTGCATATCATTCAAGTATAGGTTGTCCTTTTACCTGTTCTTTTTGTGCAGTAGTACCCATATACAATGCCAGGTGGAAAGGAAAATCGGCTGAAAATGTGTACAAAGACATTAAATACCTGAAAGAAAAATATGGTGGCAATGCAATAGAGTTTCATGACAATAATTTTTTTGTTTCTGAAAAGAGGACTATAGATTTCGCAAAGCTAATAGAACCTGAAAAGATGATATGGTGGGCATGGGGAAGGATAGATACTATTAATAAGTATTCTGATGAAACCCTGGCATTGATGCGCAGATCGGGCTGTAAAATGATATTCTTTGGAGCCGAAAGTGGTAATGACAAAGTATTGGCACAAATGGATAAAGGTGGCACCCAAACCGGAGCTCAGCTAAAAGAATTTGCAGCGCGTATGGCAAAGTTTGATATTATACCGGAATATTCTTTTGTATTAGGAACCCCGGCCGATACTGCTGCTGATGTAATGGCCAATATTGATTTTGATATACGGTTCATTAAAGAGATAAAAAAAATAAATCCCAAAACAGAGATCATTATTTATACTTATAGCCCGGTACCTACAGAAGGTTCTGAAATGTTTGAGCAAGTAATGGATTCGGGATTCAGGTACCCAAAAAATTTAGAAGATTGGATAGGTGCAGAATGGGAAAACTTTGATCTGAGAAAGAATGGTATGACCCCATGGCTTACCGATGAGATGCGGGAAAAAATAAGAAACTTTGAGGTGGTACTGAATAGTTATTATCCTACAGTATCTGATATACGATTGAATAATTTAAAACGCAGCATTATGCGCGTGGTTTCGGGCATACGGTATAAAGCCAATTTTTACTGGAAACCATACGAATTAAAAGCCTTACAGGTCATATGGAAATACAGGCAACCTGAAATAGAAGGTTTTTAAAATAAACGATATTGCAATCACCCTTACAGATATATAAACGTTACAGAACTTTACAGACTCACAAAATTTCTGCACTGCCTATAGTGATCTTAATGCCTCACAGTGCCTGCAATTGCCGTTGCGTAATGTGCGATATATGGAAAGACAATAAAAATCTGAAGCAGTTAGCAGAAGAAGATATAAAAGGCCTTATGACAACCTTAAAGAAATTTGGTACACAGCAAGTATTGATGAGTGGCGGAGAGGCATTGCTGAATACAAATTTTTTTAAGTTTTGCGAAATATTGAATGAACAAGGCATATACGTTACACTCCTTTCAACAGGTTTAACCTTAAAAAAGAATGCCGAACTTATCATTAAATATGTGCATGATGTTATTGTTTCGCTTGATGGGGATGAACCCACACACGACGCTATAAGGAATATTCCGGGAGCATTTGCCAAAATAAAAGAAGGAATAACAGCAATAAGGTCTTTAACCCCAAATTATCCTATTACATCCAGAACGGTTATACACCGGCTTAATTATAAGGTATGGCCAAAAATTATAGATGCTGCTAAAAATATTGGATTGGACGGAGTAAGCTTTTTACCCGCCGATGTAAGCAGCCACGCCTTTAACAGAGAAATGCCATGGGATTTTTCGAGGCAATCAGAAATTATGATCTCCAGGGAGGAATTACCCGAACTTCTTGAAATAATTGATCGTATTATTTCTCATTACAAAGAAGATTTTGCAAATGGATTCATAGCTGAATCAACGGAAAAAATCAGAAAGATATATACCTATTATTCAGCTTTGTGGGGAATGAACGATTTCCCATATAAGAAGTGCAATGCACCATGGGTATCTACTGTAATCGAGGCTGACGGCACAGTAAGACCATGTTTTTTTCATAAAGCAATGGGCAATATCAGAGATAATGAGCTAGGTGATATTTTAAACAGTAAGGAAAATATTCTTTTCCGAAAAGGATTAGATATGGCAAATGATGAAACCTGTAAAAAATGCGTTTGTTATCTGCATTTAGCCCTCTTATCGAATTTGTGATATAATCTTAATGCCGGAATATATCAGTAATTATTTTCACAACCACTCCACACGCACAAGAAATGAAGAGCGTCTTCAATAGCAAATAAAATAGTTCGCTCATAGTAAAAAATGGATTTTTTGCAGGGGCAAATCCATAAGCTATTTCTACTGACCTTACAATATCATTTCTCCTGTTCTCCTGTTGTAATCGCTTGTCCTCTAATTGATCTTTATAAGAAAGCCATGAAATAATATCAACATTTCCCTTACCGGTATCTTTAATTAAGTACGCCATTCTTGAATTAACAATGTACGTCTTGATAATTGAATCAGTGATGTTTATGTCCTGGTCGAGGTAGGCTATTTTTTTGTTCATTCTCGGCGTATCAATATCTCTCATTTTTGTATTGATTGGATTATCTTTTAAATAATTCAGCAAGCCGAGTTGTAATGGAGCGTAAATATTTTTGTTATTGCTTATTACTGTAAAGACCATAGGGCCTTTATCTTCCGAAAAATCATCTTTTAACGGAATACCTTGTGTATTGGTAGCAGTGATACTCAAAATATTTTTTGCTTGTTCTGCAGATATGTTCAAAGATTTAGCTAAATCATCATAGGAGCGGTTAGCAGCTAAGGTGTTTAATCCTTCTGCCATTTCACCATATATTTTATAGTTAAGTGTGTATAAATAACACCCCATAGCAGCCTTGTAATAACTACTTTCAGCGTATTTGTTAGAAATCTTAAATGAACAAATCAGTAAAAAAATAACAGCGATAACAATAAGATTTTTTCTGATAGCGTGGACCGTGTATTGAGCAATCTTTTTTAAAAGACTCAATATGAAAAAAGAAAATCCCTCAAGATCATTATTTGGTGTCATGTCTTTGTTTCTAACAATTTATTTATTCGAATAAAAATAAAGTTTGTAATGCGGGTAATACTATTGTGTAAATTTATCAAAAAAAATAAAACTATCTATATATAATTTGTATCTCATTGTTATTCAATTCCAGCAATTATTTTTCATATTCTATCCATAAAAAATACCATTTTGTCCATTTTTAGTCAATATTGTGACATAATAACTGCCTTTTTTAATTTTATACCCGTCTTATAAATACACTACAAACATGGAATGACTATTAATTTATCTCCCCCTATTGTGAAAAGTATGTAATGACTGAGTGATATGCAACAAATTTATTAAACTATTTTATCGTAACACATGTTTGAACTGACCACAGATGCTGATTTAGGTGTACAGGAAGCTGTGATAAGAGTATTGCATTACTATGCGATGTTCAATCATCCGCTGAATGCTAATGAAATACATGGCAGTTGTTCAAAATATTGCAGCTTTCCGGCAATAATAACCGCACTTAACAACCTTTACGATGCGAATAAAATATATAATTGCGGCGAGTACTACAGTCAACAAAATAACATAAAAGAACTTATAGAACGCAGAGAAAAGGGGTATATCCTTGCCCTTGAAAAAGAAAAAAGTGCAAGAATATCCGGCAAGATCATTTCATGGTTTCCATTTGTAAAATTTGTTGGTATCTCAGGCTCCCTGTCTAAAGGGAATGTTGGAGAAAAAGATGATTTTGATTTTTTTATTGTAACAGAAACGAACAGGCTTTGGATATCTTATACTTTATTGCACTTATTCAAGAAGATGACCTTTCTTTTTGGTTTGCAGCACAATTTTTGCATGAATTATTTTGTTGATACTTCTAATTTATCTCTTGACCAGCAAAATATATTCATTGCTATAGAATTAGCCAGCCTTATTCCGCTGCATGATAGTGTGACCTATAAGCAACTAATAAATGCCAACAAATGGACCGTAAATTACTTACCGAATACTTATGTGAAATTTAAAAAAGTTGATATAGTAAACGATAAGAAAGCTATTATAAAAAGTGCCCTGGAAACTATAATCAATTTATTTTGGCCTACCCGGCTGAATGAAAAATTGATGCAAATAATTGATAAGCGGAGACGAAAAAAATGGCAGAAAAATAATCTTCCTGCCGAGCAGTATCATCTTGCATTCAATACAAGTTTGCATGTTTCAAAAAACCATAGAGCCGACCGCCAAAAATGGATCATGAAGAAATTATCTGAAGCCGGTTTTGATTTACGTTAAAAAGTTCTACTCACCCCAACAACGTACCTGAATGTAGTGTATTGTGAATTTGCATATGGTGGCCTGTTTATGAATACAGGTATATCTATACGTATAGTAAGCGGCCTGGCTTTATCTATAACCGGCCATTTCTTAATAGTGAAAGCAAAACCCACACCACCATCAAAACGGATATCGCTCCATAAATTGGTTGGTTGTGTTTGCCAATAATCAGGCATAGCATATTGGCTCAATTCCATTATTCCCGCGTCTCCAAAAAAGTACACATCTATATGCAGCCAATTCTTTGTGAAACCTGGTTTTAATGAGATATAGTTCTCTATATCTGCTTCTACACTTACAGATGCGCCACTACGGCCTTTATAAGCAACATAGCTATTACCATTTCTCTGATCTTCAGCAAAATACCCGGCATACCCACGCAGGTTCAACCCGCCGCCTTCCTGAAAATGATTTACATCATACCTGGATATACCGCCCCAGTCATCAGGAACAAAGCCCACACTACGCGTATATTTATTATCCATTAATTGTTCGGAGTTGGCGCCCGCCAAAAACAATGCGCTCTCATGCGGTATATTGTTTCCACCACCATAGCGCGCGAATAACCTTGTTTTTAAGATCAACTTTCCCAATGTGTTGTTATTAATTGCCTCTAGCTGACCATAAGAATAATCAAACCCGCTGCCACCTAAATAAAAAGGTGAGCGCAGGCTAAATGTATATTTCCCGTTGCCACGGAAATAGCTGTAATTATGCGCCCAAGCCAGGTTTACGGAAGCATTTACATTGTTTTGTGTACTGCTCCATTCCAAAGGATAAATAAGATAATCCAGATCATAGTTCATTTGGCGCCATAGAGTACGTCCATATGCTTGTATAGTGTTTTGCGGGCTCATGTTCCATATAAAACCGAGGCTGTGATCGTTTAATCCATCCAACAACCTGCTGCCAATTTGCAATTCCAGCTTTGGATAGTTTCTACTAATCGGAGAAATGTAGTTGAATGTGTAATTAACAGGTACATATTTATCAAACATCGCCTGGTCGCCTGTAGTGCTATATTTTGTGCTTTGGAGCACGTGTGTGTTCAGCCAAACAGTTGCATCTGTTTTGTGCATAAGATTCATATAGCCCCCTTCGAAGTGGATACCTGCTTTTATACCATCCACCTCGTTCCACCATATATCGGGCCGTACATAACCCCTATATTTTCTCCTGTCAGTGGCTTTGGCCAGACCATCATCCCAACGTACGTTCCAGCCAGCAGGATGAATTATATTGCTCTTGTTACGATAATTATCTTCCATATCCCTGTCTGCCAAACGATTGGTAGTATCTATTTGAACATGCCTAATGCCGGAAGGTATAAGCACCCGAGCAATGTATGTATTTGCAAACTTGCCCCATCCATACCATTCAGGCAGTACGGTTGCATTGGTACTTTTTTCATCCCATGTATTAGGTATGTAATAGCTGTATTTATTACCATTTTTAGCAGTAACTGTAAAATCTATCGGCATTTGCATTTCGCCTGTACGTTTAAAGCCTATGGCAAAGCTATCTTGCCCATGTATTTTATGAATGCATGCGATGCCATAATCCAAACGCTTGGTTGTTTCGAACCATTCATCAAAAAACCAATTGAGGTCCGTATGTGTAAAACCAATTACAGATTCCCTGAAATCTTCAAAATAGGGATGCGCAAATTTCCATTGACCGAAATAATGTTTCATAGCTGCGAGGAACAATGAATCACCCAACACATACTGCAGGTTATATAACATGCTGGCTGTTTTAAAATACACTTCTCTGTAGCCGCCGCCATGATTAAGACCATTGTTAAAATCATCTGACCAGGTATTTATTTGCACTTCATCCTGATTGAGCGCATCAAGTGTATATGGGGTTAGCACATTTCTATCTAAAGCGTCTGCAGGTTCCATATGTTTTCTCCTGTACTTAGATGCAGGAACGCCCGTCACCATGTTATTACCATCTATTTTTCGCAAACCCCATGCCGTAAGAAACTGTGTAAACCCTTCATCCATAGCTGCGCGATATGTTTCGTTATTGCCCACCATACCATAAAACCAATTGTGTCCTATTTCGTGTACAAAGAGCCCTCTATATCCCGGTTCTCTACCTCCATCCAATGTTAACATAGGATACTCCATTCCATCCTGCGCATCGGCAGCTACCATTTTAGGGTATGCATACATGCCTATGTCTTCAGAAAATGTTTTTATTATTGTGGCTATATACCCAGGTGCATTTTGCCAGCCGCTTGCATGAGGTTCCTGCACCAGTGCGACACATTCTATACCGTTCCAGTATGCTGTACCTATACGGTATGAAGGATCTGCAGTAAAAGCAAAATCATGTACATTATCAGCATGGTATTTCCACACTTTACGCTCACCTTTCACATATGGTGTTATGATCGAAGGAGTTTCATCCCACTTTTTGGTTGCAAAGTTTTTAATATCCAGTTTATCACGAAGTTCTTTGGGCAAAACTTCATCCCTGTTTTGTAATACACCGGTTGCCTCTACTACATAATTAGAAGCGAAATCTAAATTCACATCATAAGAACCAAAATCGCCATAAAATTCTTTATTCAAATGCTGATAGGTGTCCCAGCCGAATTTATGATCGTACACTGATAATTTAGGAAACCACTGCGTACCATTATAGTGCATAGTACCCCAGGCATCCCACATTTGCATACGACGCCTTGTACTACCATTATCATAGTAGGTTGTAAAATCCATACTGAAGGTGGTACTACTGCCGGGATACAGCGGCTTGTTCAAATACACTTTGAGTATTGTATTATCCAATTCCATTTTGGCTTCATCATTACCTGCTTTTACATGGGTGAGTACTGTGCCTAATCCCTGTGCCTCTTTTTTACCCATTTTTGCTTTTACCTTATTCATCTTTTCCAGGTCGTGCAAGTGAGAACCTTTTACAAAAGCATTCTGGAATAAATGAAAATATACAAAGTGAAGTGTGTCAGGAGAGTTGTTCCAATAAGTCAATTCTTCTTTGCCATCTATTTTATTTTCTGTCTCATCTATACGGGCGTCAATTTTATACTGCACATCCTGCTGCCAATAACCAGTATAAGGTTTCCTGTTTTGCCAGTATAAAGGATTGTTTTTATTTCTGTAGCTATTATCATTTTGCGCCCATGCACTTAACGATAAGAATACGAATACTATAGCTGTGCAATTTGCTTTCATACGAGGTTAAAATTAAAAAGATGCAGCAAAAAACGTTCTGTTTTTCACGATATTCCTGTTTTTTTACTATATTTATAATCGTGAATTACCTGCAACACCCAACAATTTGTAAAACAATTGTATATGCGCAGCTTACAACTATCTACCCTTGTTCTGATCATCATTATTCTTACATGCACATTTAGTTGCAGTAAGCCGGGTAATAATCCCAATACAGATTCAACAGCCGGCAAAGGTGGTAGTGCTAATGTAACGATGGACCTGAAACATCACAGCGTAGCACATAATCTTATAAAGTGCACTGTATATGTAAAGTACAATACTAGTGATGCACCTTCGAATGGAGTATATGATGACTCAGTTACAGCCACAGACGCAGACACGATGCAAACGGCGCTTTTCCCCGGCTTAAAGAACGGTAATTATTATTTTTATGGCAGAGGCTGCGATACTTCTCTATTTCAGCAGGTGACAGGAGGTATTCCATTTACCGTATCAAACCAGGCGGCACAATCATATGTGTTGCCGGTAAGCGAGAATGGTATTCATTGTAATTAATATTGAAATATTTAAAAAACCCGATTAAACTGCAATATCCTGACCATGAACCTATTAGAATCAACAAAAGATAAATGACAACTTACGATAGAAAATAATTTTTAACCATTCCAGGATCTTTTACATCCCTGTTTTTAAAAACTATAAAATACACTATATGAAATCATCTTTACTTGCTTTATTGATCCTGCTATCTGCAGGACAAACATTTGCCCAACTGGATAGTTGTAACGTCTTTCTACAAGGTTACTATGTAGAGGTAGGCATTAACTGGAATGGAGCATATGGTAGTAGTGTTCCGACACCCACCACAGGATATTGCGGAAGAGGATATCACGCACAAGGAGCTTCTTCTGTTGGCAATTCTATAGCCTGTGGCAGTGGTTGCCCCCCATATGGGGTTGGACTTGGCTTTGTTGCTGATCCTGATAAAGATGGCTGGACAGTTGGTAGCCCTTATATTTACTATGGCGATTATTTTCTCCCCGGCACACCACAGGAAGGCTGGAGCATAGAGGCTGACGGAATACAGGCTGATAATTTTAATGGAAATGGTTGCACAGGCAATATTTGTGGTATTTGTTCCGATACAGACGCCTTTGGACATACAGGGGGCGGAAGCAATACTTCTTATTCTACTTCAGAAGCAATTATTACAGCTGTGTGGCAGGGTATGTGGGATAGCCTGCTTATAACACAGACCACAACTCTTGATACATCTCAAACTTTTTTTACAACAAAAGTGACAGTAAAAAATATGAGCTCTACTACGCGCCATAATGTTTATTACCAACGTACTGTTGATCCGGATAATTCGGAACCTGAAACAGGTAATTTTGCCACCAAGAATATAATAGAATATCAATTACCGGATACAGCTCATAAAGTGCTGGTTTCTACGTGGGGGCTTACGCCTACAGGGTCGGTAATTTCATCAAATTATCTGGGGCTTGGCACGATGGATTCTAACGCGAAATGTTATATCATGAAATCCGGTTTATACCCTCCGACAGGTGAAAAAATAGATTCTTTATTCAATGCTTATCCATATAGTACTGTCGGCGGAGGAGATACTGCAAATACTTTAATGCATCAAAATGATTCTTTACAACAAGATGTTGGTATTGGCCTTATTTATAAGATCGGCGACTTAGCACCCGTAGACACAATAGTGGTTTCTTACGCATATGCCTTCAGAAGGGGTATTGACCTAGATTCAGCTCTCAAAACAACTTTTTCGTATACAGATACTTCCGGCAATCCGAATGATACCTCACATCATCATACAGCTGTAAATAATCTAAATAATCAAAATAAAAACATCAACATCTACCCCAACCCGGTTAGAGATGGTATGACCATATCGGGCCTAAATGCTTCTGATCAAGTAACTGTATTTGATATGATGGGGAGAGAAGTTGAAAATTTAATAATAACCAGCAGCAGCAATAATTCATTCAGCACTACTAACCTCACACCCGGCATGTATATACTTCGTGTGATAGATGTGAGTGGCAACATAAAAGCCAAAATACCGCTGCAGAAATTGTAAGTTTTTATAAAATGAAGGAGGCTATATTGACGGTCTTCTTCATTTCAACCTAACACCGGTATATTGCGTCTTAGGTAAGTATGATTAATTTTAAATCAAATCTAACCACATGAGAACCCTTATTTTTACTCTTTTCCTGCTATGCAGCCTGCAGGCTATTGCTCAGTTTGATACCTGCAATGTGTTTTTAAAAGGAAATTATGTGCAGGTAGGAATAGCTCCAAACGGTTGTTTTGGGTCAACATGCGATGCACCAACAGGTTATTATCCCAATGTCACTCAAAGCTTTTATAACCCCTGTGATACAGGTCTCACTTTTTCAAATAACAGGCTCAGCCTTGGCTTTATAGCAGATCCAGATAAAGACGGGTGGACAGTAGGTAGCCCGGCCTATTACGGAGATTATTTTCTTCCGGGAGTTCCCCAAGAAGGTTGGGCTATTGGCATGAACGATTCTGAGGCTAATGCGTACGATCCTAATTTGCAAACCAATGGCGCTTCAGGCTTTTCCAAAACTACTTTAACCGGACAAAATGTTTCATATACAAGTACCGGCAGTTCTGTTTCCAGTACTTGGTCAGGTACATATACATTATCTGCGGCTTCAGAACTTAGTATTACACAGAACATCAGCATAGATGCCAACTCTTTATATGCAGTTGCCCACATTACCTTAAAAAATACAGGCACTAATACTGTAAGAAAAATATACTACATGCGCACTTTTGACGCGGATGATGATGAAAAACAGTCGGGAGATTATGCTACCCGCAATGTTTGCCAACAACTACCCAATGCCAATAATATAGTATCAGTTAGTACCTGGGGGTTACACTATCCAAAAGCATTTTGTGAATTAGGTACGATCAACTGTCGCGCTAAAGCATTCGTATTAACAGGAGGTCTTGCACCTGTTGCTACCATGGCAAGTATGTATGCAGGAACAGCAAGTAGTGTACGATATGATTCATCTAACGCTGATGAAGGTGTTGGTATTATTTTTAGTCTCGACACGCTTATTGCCGGCGATAGTTTAACTTTCTCTTACGCATATATTTTTAAAGAAACAGATGCAGCTTCTTTTTTTGCTATTCCTACAACCACCTGGGCAGCATCTGTAGATTCCAATACACATAGATCAGGAGATACTGTATTGTTTTGCGCTTCCGGCGGACCTATTACACTTTCTGTTACCAATATCTCTTATGATCAATGGACATGGTATTCACCTACCGGCAATACCATTACGCCCACTACCGGAACTTCTGTAAACGTTTATCCACTTGGCACTTCTACAATTATTGTTAAAGCTATCGGCACATCATCGCAGTGTATTATAAGACCCGATACAACCACTATGATACTTGCCCCTAGACCAATATCTTCTTCGTCCTCTATTATTATAACAGGTCCTATATTGAAAAAAACCGGCCTGACTGTGAATATGATTGCATCATTAATAAATTCACCTTCCACTTATAATATTGTTTGGACTATTAATGGAGTCTATTTAGGTACCACACCAGCTAATAATATATCTTTTACAAAACTTGCCGGCAATGATACCATTTCAGCCGCTATAGTTTCAACTATATTCGGTTGTCCTGATACTGTTTTTTCAAACATATGGGTTGTCTTAGATCCTAACTATACTGGCGTTATCTCATTGCAACATGAAAATAATATCACAACTTACCCCAACCCCGTTAAAAACGAACTGACCATTTCTAATATCAATATGAATGATCAAATAATGGTGTACGATGAGTTGGGAAGAAAAATGGCGACATGGACTGCAACTACAGATGGCAATAATATTTTCAACACCGCGCCCTTGGCAATAGGTATATATATTCTGCGCATCACCGATAAAAATGGCAATGTAAAAGCCAAAATACCGCTGCAGAAATTATAGGCCTAAACATTTGAGAATCTTTTAATAACATTAGCATATTGGCTAATTAGCATATCAGCTAATCAAGTTACCTTTGCATCCGTTATGACCGCAGAAAACTTGAAAGAATTGCGTGAACGTGTGCAAAATTTATATCGCTTTTTACGGGTAGACGACAGGCTGGCAAAATCTGAAAATGATAAACAGTTAACGCTGTCCCCGGGGTTTTGGAACGACAATGCCCGCGCTACCGGTATTTTGAAAGAAATTAAGATCAATAAATTCTGGACAGACCTCTATACCAAAGTAAGCTCAGCAGTAGAAGATTTTGCAGTGCTATTTGATTTTTGGAAAGCCGGTGAGGCAGACGAGGACGAGGTAAAACGTTCCTACGAAAATGCACTGAAAGAAATTGATGAACTGGAATTTAAGAGCACTTTGAATGAACCTGAAGATGAAATGCCGTCTGTCATGGTCATCAACTCTGGTGCAGGTGGTACCGAAAGCCAGGATTGGGCAGAAATGTTGCTGCGCATGTACCGTATGTATGGTGAAAAGCAAGGATGGAAAGTAAGCGAGATAGACGTGCAATACGGCGATGGTGCCGGCATAAAACAAGCATCTATAGAATTTGACGGCGCATTTGCATACGGATTATTAAAAGCAGAAAGCGGGGTGCACCGCCTGGTGCGCATATCCCCTTTTGATTCTAATGCACGCAGGCATACTTCTTTTGCATCTGTGTTCGTATATCCGCTGGTGGATGATACAATAGAGGTAGAAGTTAGTCCCGCAGACCTGGAATGGGAATTCTATCGTTCAGGCGGCAAAGGCGGACAGAATGTAAATAAGGTGGAAACAGCAGTAAGACTCAAACATACCCCTACAGGTATTATTGTAGAGTGCCAGCAGGCGCGCACACAGGGCGAGAACCGTGAGAAAGCTTTGAAGATGCTGAAGAGCCGCCTGTATGAAGAAGAATTGCGCAAACGCCAGGAATTGAAAAATGCTAAAAATGCGTCTAAAAAGAAAATAGAATGGGGATCACAAATACGCTCTTATGTATTTCATCCTTACAAAATGATAAAAGACCATCGCACCGATTATGAAGTAGGCAATGTAGGACCTGTAATGGATGGTGAGCTGGACGATTTTATAAAGGCATATTTAATGATGGAAAAAGAGGAACAATAATTGGCAAAAGACACTTCCATAAAAAAGGTATTTGACATGGGTTTGCTAAAACGCATTTTCAGTTTTACAAAACCATATAAGAAAACGCTGTACACAACTATGGCGCTCTCAGTAGCTTTAGCCGGGCTATCTGTTTTGCGTCCCTTGTTGATTCAAACATCAGTTGATACGTACATTCAAAAGCATCTTTTAACCGGGTTGATATGGATGTGTGTGTTGCAATTAGCTGCCTTGCTTTTAGAAAGCGCTTTACGCTTTTGGTTTGCTTACCGTGCCAACTGGCTGGGGCAAACCAGTGTAAATGATATGCGTAAAGAAGTGTTTCGTAAGATCCTGCATCAACATCTATCCTTCTACGATAGAACTCCTATCGGTATATTAACAACCCGTACTATAAATGATATAGAAGCGGTGAATGATATCTTCTCAGAGGGTATTATTTCTATCACTGCAGATCTGCTTACCATCATTGCAATAATTATTACAATGATCATCATCAATTGGAAGCTTACTTTAATATGCCTTATACCCTTTCCATTACTTGTTATAGCCACCTATTGGTTCAAAGAGAGTGTTAATAAATCATTTCAGCGAGTGCGCAATGCGGTCGCTCATCTCAATGCATTTGCCCAGGAGCATCTTACAGGCATGTACTTAGTTCAGGCATTTGCTGCAGAGAAACGTGAAGCCGGAAAATTTGATGAAATAAATAAGGAACATCGTGATGCAAATATCAAAGGCATCTTTGCTTACTCAGTGTTCTTCCCGATCGTTGAGATCATTTTGGCTATTTCGCTTGGGTTATTGGTTTGGTTTGGTGCTAAAAGCATGTTGAATTATCAATCTACACACATGACAGCCGGTGTTATCATTTCGTTTGTGATGTATTTAAACCTGCTGTTTCGTCCGCTTCGTATGATGGCAGATAAATTCAATACACTGCAAATGGGCATGATAGCAGGCGACCGTATTTTTACCATACTTGATAGTAAAGAATACCTGCACAATAATGGCAGCTACCAACCGCAGCGTATTATTGGTGATGTAGAATTTAAAAATGTACACTTCAGTTATAAACCCGGCGTTCCTGTATTAAAAGGCATTTCCTTCAAACTGGAACACGGGAAAACAATGGCTGTTGTAGGGCATACGGGAGCAGGTAAAACATCTATAATTAGCATACTCAACAGACTATACGAGATACAGGAAGGCAGCATATTAATAGATAACCGCGACCTGAACGAATATGATATGTATAGTCTTCGTGAACACGTAGGCATTGTATTGCAGGATGTATTTCTGTTCTCAGGTACTATATACGAGAACATTACGCTTCGCAATACTGATATTCCACTCAGCAAAGTGCAGGAAGTAGCTAAGATGCTGGGCATTCACGATTTTATTATGCGATTGCCCGGAGATTATAACTTTAATGTAATGGAGCGCGGCGCTACTTTATCGCAGGGGCAAAGACAATTATTATCTTTTGCACGTGCGCTGTTGTACGATCCTTCTATTCTTATTTTAGATGAAGCAACCTCATCTGTAGACAGCGAAAGCGAACAATTGATACAGCACGCTATTGATACTTTGATAAAAGGCCGCACATCTGTTGTTATTGCCCATCGACTGTCTACTATCCGTAAGGCAGACCGGATAATAGTTATGGAACAAGGACAGATAATTGAAAGTGGCAGCCATTCTTCTCTTATTAGTAAAAAAGGCACCTATTACGATCTATACACTGCTGTAGAAAAGCAAGTGGAAAAGCAAAATGTAGAAGTTCTGTAATAATATTACTTACTATTCTTTACATTTTCATCCAGCCACACACCCATTACAGACAAAGCCGAGGGTGATATTGTTTCTGTAAGTGTGCCATATTCATCTGATGTGCAGGTATTACATTGCTGAAACAAATGGTTCAATCCCGGAAGCTCTTTTAGCTCATATTCCTTAGCCTTGCTTTTCATTAATGCATCTTTCATGCCCTGCAGATTTGTTTTGGCTATTACCTGTATATCTTTTTCTCCGTTTATAGCTAATACTTTACAAGTCAGTTTCGGTAAATAGTTTATAGGATCTATGCGCAGGAAATAATTGAACCATTTACTTTTATAAACAGTCACGAAAGAGTTGATGTATTGTTCCCGCGCATCTTCATCGCCCATTCCTGCCGCTTTTATCATATCAGGTACCGTGTTTCTCATCCAGGTATCCATGGCAAGTGTAGCGCGGTTTCTTACATCATTACTGTCGGATGCTGCAAGTACTGCATCCTCCATAGAACGATATAGCTTTTTATACTGTTCTATCATACCCTTATTAGGAGAAGCACTTTCAATTATCGCGGCGCTTTGTTCTTCCATAAGTTCAGGAATTTTCACGCCCGCCCCGGCCATCATTACTATTGCATAAATATCCTTCCTTTGAACAGCCACCATAGGAGCAATGATACCACCCTCGCTATGCCCTATCAAAACAATTCTTTTCGCATTCACATCTTTTCTTGTTTCCAGGTAATTGACGCCCTGCATCACATCTCCTGCAAAATCAGCAGTGGTTGCATTTATTGCATCACCGGTGGTTTGCCCCATACCCCTGTCATCCACACGCATCACCAGGTAACCATCTTTGGTGAGGTAATCAGCGATCACAGCAAAAGGTTTATGCCCGAATAATTCCTCGTCCCTGTTCTGCTGCCCCGAACCAGTTATCAACAATACTGTGGGGAACGGACCGTTACCTTTTGGTTTTGTAATAGTCGCTCCAAAACGGATAGACTTATCCTTATTATAATAGATCACATCTTCGCTTATATAATCAAAAGGTGGTTTAGGAGTTTGTGGCCTATATAGCTCACTGGGTTTTGTTGTTTTCACAAATGTGATAGCAACATTCATACCTCCCTGGTGCCACAATCCTTGTATGGTATCGCCCAGCAATTTGCCTTCATATACAATCCCTATATTACTCATATCCACTATCATACTATCATGATCTGTAACCGTATGCTGGCAAGAGATACCTGTAACACCCTGGTCGGGGCTATCCATGGTTGTAAGCAGGCTATCCCCGTCCTGTTTAATATGGAATACAAGCCTTAGTTTCTTTCCCACATTCACGCTTCCTTCCCAATTACCTACAAATTGTGCCTGTGCAAATGATACAGCGGCAATAGCAAACAAAACAAA
This sequence comes from Bacteroidota bacterium, assembly GCA_013286485.1. Classification (GTDB taxonomy): domain Bacteria; phylum Bacteroidota; class Bacteroidia; order Chitinophagales; family Chitinophagaceae; genus JABDFN01. The sequence goes on along the minus strand of JABDFN010000007.1, from coordinate 2,881 downwards.
AAACAAAGAAATTCTTTTCATACTGTAAATATATTACCGGCCAGCCTTTTTACCAGCTCTTTTAAATAATAAAAATGAATACCCGTACACTATTATTACAAGTGCTACCAGGCTAATTTCAAGTATATAGTTGATAATATGTAATGGTAATAACAACGATAAAATAGTAAATGCAACGCCCCACCCAAAAAACAAGCTACCACCCAACTGGTGTGTTTTTCGCCAGTTATCATCATCGCTCAGCGCCCATGGTGTTCTTATACCGGCAAAGTAATTGGGCTTAAGGCTGTACATCAAATTACCTAAGAAAGTAAATAATAACCCCATCATAGGCATTAATACGTAATTAATAATATCTGCGTTTTTAGTAGCAGCAATAATAATCAGTAGGTTCATGGCCGTAATAAATATGACTATCAATACAGATAGTTTGTCGAAAACCTTAGATACCCGCTGCCCTCTTCTTTTTGGATCTATATAGTGGATATACTGCATCAAAAAATAAACCAAAATGGAAATAACAGCCATTACCAGGCAATCTATAAATAGTTCGTTTTTGCTACCAAACCTGTTCGGATGTAAATGGCCGCTTCCGCTAAAGTGCAATGGCACTGTGCCCGGTATACTGTTCCAGATAATCAATAAGTATAATAGCGGTAAAAGCGTTATGATCGTGAAGAGTATGTGTTTTATTGTTTTATTCATAAAAAATTTATTTGGATTTGAATTGCATGAACCATTTTAGTATTTCATCAACTACAGAAGTATTTAATGAATAATAAATGAATTGCCCCTGTTTACTTGCTTCTACCAATCCTGCCTGTTTCAAAAGGTCGAGGTGATGAGAGATACTGGGCTTGGTAATATTAAAATGATCTGCTATTTCCCCCGCTGTCAGATCCTTTTTTTTCAGCATCTCCAGTATTTCCCTTCGCGTCTCATCATTCAGCGCTTTAAACAAAGAATTCATTTTCAGTAATTAAATATTTAGACAAATATCTAAATAATTTATTAAACTTCCAAATTTTCCAAATAGAAAATCCTCCGCAATGCAGAGGATGTAAGAAAAATAATATGCTTTATACTACCGTTTCTTTATTGGCAACAAATTCTAAAGCCTTATTCACCATACTTTTTGAGCCAATAAATATAGGTGTACGCTGATGTAATTCTGTTGGAATAATATCCAGTATATTTCCTTTGCCATCAGAGGCAACACCTCCGGCAGCTTCAATTAAAAACGCCATGGGGTTACATTCATATTGCAAGCGCAGCTTTCCTTTTGGTGAACTGCTATCAGCCGGATACATAAATATGCCACCTTTTATTAAGGTACGATGCATATCTGCTACCATAGACCCTATATACCTATGCGAATAGGGGCGGCCTTCTTCTTTTTTATTTTCCATGCAATAACCCAGGTAAGCAAGAAGACGATCATCATATTTAGCGCTATTGCCCTGGTTTACTGAATATATTTTCCCCTTTTCAGGGCATTTTATATCAGGATGAGATAAGCAAAACTCACCGATAGATGGTTCCAATGTAAATCCATTTACCCCGATCCTTGTAGCATATACCATCATAGTGCTGGAGCCATAAATAACATATCCTGCAGCCATCAGCTTATTACCGGGTTGTAAAAAATCTTCTTTGGTTACCGGTTTACCCAATGGGCTCACACGACGGTATATGGCAAATATGGTACCTATTGGTGCGTTCACATCTATATTCGAAGAGCCATCAAGGGGATCGAAGAGTACCACGTATTTAGAATCATGAGAAAAAGAATCGTCAAAGCACAGCTCATTATCATTCTCTTCAGATGCAACACCTGCACAGTCTGCACTATTCTTTAACACACTGATCAATGTATCATTAGAGTACACATCCAGTTTCATTTGTTCCTCTCCCTGAACATTGGTAGCACCATGTTTTCCTAAAATATCTACCAGCCCTGCTTTGCGTACCTGCTTATTGATCATTTTACTTGCAAGGCTTATATCTCTGAGCAAAGCTGACAATTCGCCGGTTGCTTTCGGGAACTTGCGGGTTTCTTCTATTGTAAACTCATCGAGGGTTATCAATTTTCTGGATGCCATATTCAATTCTATATTATATTACCACAAAGTTAATTATTTTACAGTCAGCCTGTTTACCCCTGCTTTTGCCTGCTGATCAATGGCGCTTTGAAAATCATGATGATGTATTCCTAAGCATTCATTATACTTTGCAAGTGCATTTTTATTGTCTCCTGCTTTTTCATAAATAAATGCCATTTGCAATGCAGACCGTGCAGCAAAATAATCTCGTTCATTCCGCCCCATATTCAATGTTTTCTGATAAAGAGACAACGCTCTTTCTTTCTCTCCCAGTTCATCACACACTCTACCCATTCTGAAATTATATTCCAGCTTATCAGAAATAGATTGCAGGCTTTGTTCATTCACAGCGTTCAAAATATCATACGCCTGTTTATAATACCCGCCATCAATTAATAAATGCGCTCTCAGTAAATTTATATTTGGCCAACGGTCGTGCTCGCCAAAACGCCCGGCAGTTCTGTCTGCATCCATTATGGTATTTCCTCGCTTTGTAATTTGTTCACGGCAGTAATTAGCCTGCTGCATATTTCCCTCTATATAATAGAACAATGCCATTTTATACCAGGTATCTTTTACATATAGTTTTCCCTGGTACTTATTTAGGAATACCTTAAAATGATCAATACACGCTGCATCCATCTTAAAAAAATAAGCACATCCAAATTGATATTCAAACAGTGGAAATTTGTTAAAATCGTTGATCGCAGATCCCTCTTTGAATGTTTGTATGGCAATATCAGCTTTTCTGTAATTAACTGCCATATTCCCTTTTACAA